>NZ_JBXAPG010000042.1:60898-68955 GCF_058803765.1 Burkholderia sp. GW821-FHT14F03 | reverse complement strand
GGGCTGCCGTGGCGCGAACGCTTCACGGGCGGCGGCGTCGCCGCGGTCGCCGCCGCCGCCGCAGCGGGCCTCGCCGTCTCCCCGCTCGCGCGCCGCGTCGCGCCGCGCACGCTGGTCGAGGTCGGCGCGCGCCTCGGCCTGCCGCCGCTGCCCGAATCGCAGGTCGTGCTGTACTCGCGGGTGCGCGACGCGCGCTCGATCGACACGCTGCGTCGTTTCGCCGACAGTCTCGCCGGGCCGGCGTAGACTAGCGGGTCGCGCCACTGCCGCCGCCCACCCGACTCCGATCCGCCGCATGACACCGTCCGCCCGCCAACACCTTCGCGCCAACCTGCTGATGCTCGCCGCCGCCGCGATCTGGGGGTCGGCATTCGTCGCCCAACGCCTGAGCCTCGACGTGATCGGGCCGTTCCTGTTCACCGGGCTGCGCTTCCTGCTCGGCGCGGCGGTGCTGACGCCGCTGCTGTGGATGAAGGCGTCCGCGCGCGCCCAACTCGCGGCGATCGCGCGCGACCGCACGCTGCTGCTGCCCGGCATCGCGCTCGGCGCGCTGCTCGCGGTCTCGATCTCGCTGCAGCAGATCGGCCTCCAGTACACGAAGATCGCCAATGCCGGCTTCATCAGTTCGCTGTACGTCGTGCTCGTGCCGCTCCTCGGCGTGCTGCTGCGCCACCGCACCGGCCTCGGCACCTGGTTCGGCGCGCTGCTCGCCGCGCTCGGCCTGTACTTCCTCAGCATCGACGAGCACTTCTCGATCCTGTACGGCGACTGGTTCCAGCTCGCGGGCGCGTTCGTGATCGCCGCGCACGTGATGGCGGTCGGCTATCTCGCGCGCCGCCACGATCCGCTCGTGCTGTCGTTCCTGCAGTTCGTGGTCTGCGGCCTGCTGTGCAGCGCGCTCGGCGCCGTGTTCGAGCCGTTCAGCCTGACCATGCTCCGGCACGCGCTGCCCACGCTGCTGTACGGCGGCCTGCTGTCGGTCGGCGTCGGCTATACGCTGCAGGTCGTCGCGCAGCGCAACGCCGCGCCCGCGCACGCCGCCGTGATCTTCAGCATGGAAGGCGTATTCGCCGCGTTCGCCGGCTGGGCCGCGCTGGGCGAAACCCTGTCGGCGCGCGCGCTGCTCGGCTGCGCGCTGATGCTGGCCGGCCTGCTCGCGTGCCAGTTGCTGCCCACCCGCGACGCCGCACCCGGCAACGACGCGCAACCGGCCTGAGACCGCCCTGCCCGACCCATCCCTATAATGGCGCTTGGTTCCATTCCCGCACCCTGATCCAGAACACGCCGTGACTCCGCTCTCCGCCGATCCGGCCGCCGCGCTGCTGCGCGCGCGCGCCGCGTACTTCGCCGCCGAAACGGCGCGCTTCGCGCGCGACCAGGTCCTGTCCACGGTCTCGCACGACCTGCGCGGGCCGCTCAACGCCATGCACAGCTGGGCCTACGTGCTCGAACGCCAGCTCGCCCACGCGGACGCCAACGTCCTGCGCGCGCTTGCCGGCATCCGCACCGGCATCGAACAGCAGACGAAGCTGATCGAGACGCAGGTCGACGCGCCGCGCGCCGCGACCCGCGCGCTCGCGCTCGATTGCGCCGCCGTCGCGCCCGCCGAACTCGCGCAGCAGGCGGCGGCGCTCGCGCGCCTCGCCCTTGCCGACGCGCGCGGCACGCCGCTCGAAATCGAACCGGCGCCCGACCTGGCCGCGATCATCTCCGCCGACGGCGAGCGGCTCGCCCAGGCGCTGTTCGCCATGCTGACCTACGCGGCCGAGGCCGGCGCGCCGCATCGCACGGTCACGCTCGCCGCCTCGTCGGACGCCGCCACGCTGCGCTTCGAGGTGCGCTTCACCGTGCACCGCGACGCGCTCGTCGATGCGGCCCTGCCTCACCTGCTCGAAGCGTTCGCGCGCGAGCAGGCCTTGCAGGTGCAGGACGCGAAGCGCGGCGCCTGGGCGCTCGGGCTGTGCCTGCGCGTCGCGCAGGCGCATGGCGGCGCCTTCGCGCAGGACCCGCTCGTCGACGGCGCGCCGTCCACGCTGGCGCTGACGCTGCCGCGCACGGCCGTCCGCTGAGCGCGCTGCGCAACGCAAATCATTACGTTTTCCTTTCCAGCCCTATACTGACGCTTCTTTCATTTCCGGAGTGATTTCTTGATACAGATCTTCGCGCTCATCGGCGCGTTGTTCCTGGTGGCCCTGAACGGTTTCTTCGTCGCGGCCGAATTCGGCCTCGTCAAGCTGCGCGCGACCCGCGTCAAGACGCTCGCGCGCCAGCACGGGCTGCGCGGCCGCATCCTGCGCATCGTCCATGCGCGCCTCGACGCCTATCTGTCCGCCTGTCAGCTCGGCATCACGCTCGCCTCGCTCGGCCTCGGCTGGATCGGGGAGCCCGCGTTCTCCCAGCTGCTGACGCCGCTCCTGGCGGCGCTCGGGGTCGAGTCCGAGCAGGTCGTGCACCTGGTCTCGCTCGTGTTCGCGTTCTCGCTGATCTCGTTCCTGCACATCGTCGTCGGCGAGCTGGCGCCGAAATCGATGGCGATCCGCGAGTCGGAGAAGGTCGGCCTGTGGGTGGCCCTGCCGCTGTACGCGTTCTACTGGGCGATGTATCCGGCGATCTGGGTGCTGAACACGAGCGCGAACGCGATCCTGCGCATGGTGGGGCTGTCCGCCGGGCACGGCGACGACGCCCACTACTCGACCGACGAGCTGAAGCTGATCCTGCGCAGCCGCCGCAACGCGGCGGGCGCGTCGAAGACGGCGAAGGCCGCGTACAGCACCGACGAATGGAATACGCTCGCGCATTCCCTCGATTTCTCGTCGATGACGGTGTCGGACCTGATGCGCCCCGCGCACGAGATGGTCGGCCTGCGCCGCGACGTCTCGCTCGCCGACAACATGGAGGTGGTCGCTCGGCACCGCTTCAGCCGCTATCCGCTGTTCGGCGATGCATCGCGCGAACACGTGGGCGGCCTGATCCACCTGAAGGACCTGCTGCTCGCGCGCCACGCGGGCGCGGCGCTCGACGACCTGTCCGACTACGTGCGCCCGGTCCAGTACGTGAAACCCGACACGCCCGCGCTCGACCTGTTCCGGCGCTTCCGCAAGGGCGCGCCGCATTTCGCGCTGGTCGGCAACAAGCATGAGAAGCCGATCGGCTTCCTGACGCTCGACAACCTGCTCGGCGCGCTGGTCGGCCAGATCCACGACGAATTCCGCCAGGGCGCATCGGACTGGAGCCGCCTCGACGACGGCACGCTGATGGGCAAGGGCAGCCTGCCCGTGGTGTCGCTCGAACAGGCGCTCGGCATCGACATCGACGAAGGGCGCGCCGAGTCGGTCGGCGGCCTCGTGATCCAGGCGTTGAGCGACCTGCCGAGCGAAGGCCAGCGTGTGTCGTTCGAACGCTTCGACGTGGTCGTGAAGAAAATGATCGGGCCGCGCATCGTGCTGGTGCGCGTCTATCCGAAGGCGGCGAAGGAAGCGGACGAATAAGCGCCGCCCGCGCCTCCTCGCGAAGGCGCGCGACCGCGAGGTCGCGCGCCTTTTTTCATGCGCCGTCGCGCAGCAGGTCGCCGCGGATCCAGTCGAGCACCGATGCGTGCCGCGGTTGCCAGCCCAGCACGCTGCGCGCGCGTTCGCCGCGCACCCGGCTGTTCGAGCCGAGGCCGTAGTTCGCCATCTCGTAGCCCCATTCCGCTTCCGCGTCGGCGAGCGGCCAGTCCTGCGCCGCGCCCAGCCCCATCGCGGCGGCGATCGCCGCCGTCATGTCGCGGTACGACGCCTCGCCGTTCTCGACGAAGTAGAACGCGCCCGCCGGCGTCTTCGCCAACGCGAGGCGGTACAGGTCGACCACGTCGTCGATATGCACGTTCGACCAGATGTTGAGCCCGCGCCCGACATGGCGCACGATCCCGCTCTTGCGCGCCTGGCGCACGAGGCGCGGCAGCTGCACGCTCTCGCGCGGCAGGCCGCGGCCGTGTCCGTAGATCAGCGTGTTGCACAGTACCGCGCTGCGCACGCCCTCCTCGGCGGCCGCCAGCACGCGGCGGTCGAGCGCGACCCGCGCGGCCTTGTCCGGCGTCGGCTCCGGCAGCGCATCCTCGTGATAGATCCGTTCGCTGCCTTCGCCGCCCGAGGCGTCGCCGACGATGCTCGACCCGCTCGTGTGCAGCAGCACCTTGCCCGAGCCGCGCAGCCCGTCGATCAGCGCCTCGATCGCGCCGCGATGATCGCTGCTCGCCGCATTGACGACCGCGTCCGCCGCGCCAGCCTGCGCGGCCAGCAGCGCGTGCGCGTCGAGCGTGCCCGTCACCGGCGTCACGCCGATCCGCGCGAGCGCGTCGGCCTGCGCCGGATCGCGCACGAGCCCGCTCACCCGATGGCCGTCGGCGACGAGCCCCGCCGCGATCGAACCGCCGATGAAGCCGCCCGCGCCTGTCACGAAAATGTTCATGCCGCCCTCCTTGTGTCGATGCCAGATGGAATGGCGTCAGTGTGGCCGCACGCGCGCGCCGGAAAAACCGTGCTAGGCTCAAGTCATTCTTGATTCCGGATCAACAATGAAGACCACGACCGAGGAACTGCAGATGTTCGTCGCGATCGTCGACAGCGGTTCGATCACCGCCGCCGCCGACCAGCTCGGGCAGACCGTCTCGGGCGTGAGCCGCGCGCTGCACCGCCTCGAACGCAAGCTCGGCGTCACGCTGTTACGCCGCACGACCCGCAGCTCGCAGCTGAGCGACGAGGGCGAACTGCTGCTCGCGCGCGCCCGCGACATCCTGCAGTCGATCGAGGAAGCGGAAACCGCGGTCGCGCTCGGCCGCGGGAAGCCGGCGGGCCGGCTGCGCGTCGACGCGGCCACGCCGTTCATGCTGCATGCGATCGTGCCGCACCTGCCCGCGTTCGTCGCGCGCTATCCGGACATCCAGCTCGAACTCAGCAACAACGAACGTTTCGTCGACCTGATCGAACAGCGGATCGACATCGCGATCCGGATCGGCGAGCTGCCCGATTCGTCGCTGCATGCGCGCGCGCTCGGCGCGAGCCCGCGCCGGCTGCTCGCGAGCCCCGCCTATCTCGCCGGGCACGGCGCGCCGCGCACGCCCGCCGATCTGAAGCGGCACAGGCTGCTCGGCTTCACCGAACCCGACACGCTGAACCGCTGGCCCATCCGGCAGCGCGGCAGCGACTGGCTGCGCATCGAGCCGACGCTGGCCGCGTCGAGCGGCGAAACGCTGCGGCACATGGCGCTCGCGGGCCTCGGCATCGCCTGTCTCGCCGACTTCATGTGCGCGGCCGACGTCGCGGCGGGCCGCCTCGTGCCGCTGCTGCCCCGCGCCATGAGCGAGCATCGGCAACCCGTATCCGCCGTGTATTATCGGCACGCTGCGCTGACCGGCCGCGTGCAGGGCTTTCTCGACTTCCTCGCGCAGCACGTGAAACTCTAGCGAGCCGCGCGCGGCTTACTTCATCCCGGCCATTTCCCCCGCCTTTCCCGCCTTTCCCGCATGCCCGACGCTCACCCGCTGCCCGCGCACTACCTGATCACGCCCGAGCCCGCCTCCGGCGCCGACGCCGATCTGGCCGACTTCCTCGCGCGCCTGTCGGCCGCGCTCGAGGGCGGCCATCGGCTCGTCCAGCTGCGCGTGAAATCGCTGCCCGCCGGGGCATACGCGACGCTCGCGGCCGATGCCGTCGCGCGCTGCCACGCCCACGCGGCGCGCATCGTGCTCAACGGCCCGCTCGATCCGGCGCGCGCGCTCGCAAGCGGCGCGGACGGCGTGCATCTGGGCAGCCTCGCGCTCGCCGCGCTGGAGGCGCGGCCGCTGCCGGCCGAGCGCCTGCTGTCGGTCGCCTGTCACTCGCGGGAACACGTCCTGCGGGCCATGCGCATCGGCGCGGATTGCGCGACGCTGTCGCCCGTGCTGCCGACGCTCACCCATCCGGGCGCGCCCACGCTGGGCTGGGAACGCTTCGCCGCCTGCGCGGCGGATGCGGGCCTGCCGATCTACGCGCTCGGCGGCATGACGCCCGCGCTGCTGCCCGTCGCGCGCGCGCACGGCGCGCACGGCATCGCGGGGATTCGCGGCTTCTGGTAGGCGCCGCGCGTCACCAGGACGCGCGCGGGCGCGCGATGTCGTCGGGTGAATGGCGCGCGTCGTGCGTCAGCGCATAGTGATTGACGTCGCCCGTGAGCCATGCCACGAGCGCATACGGCGGCAGCACGCCGATGTCGACCCGGTCCCGCACGCGCGCCGGCGTCTCGAACACGATCGTCCCGTCGGGCGCGTCGTCGAAACGCAAGTCCTCCGGCGACAGATTCAGCGCCAGGCTCAGCACCTCGCCGTCACCCAGCCGCCACGCCGCGACCAGCGCATCGGTCTCCGCGCCGTCATCGGCGCGCAGCAGGTCGGCGCGTTGCGGCCGCGCATCGGCCAGCCTCGGCGCGATCAGCTTCGCGCGCACGGCCAGCGCCGACTGGACCACATGGCGGCGCTCGATGTCGCCGGCCGCCTCTTCGAAGACCAGCGGGATCTGCGGCGTCAGCAGCGACAGCGCAAGCGCCGCCAGCTCGGCCTCGCGCGCGGGCCGCACCGTCTGCGCCAGGCCGTCCGACAGGACGAGCGCGCTCATCGCCATCCCCTCCGCCGCGCCCGCGTCGCTGCGCTGGAACACCGCGCCGTCCGCCGTCAGCGCGCGCGCAAGCGCATGGATTGACTGGCGGTTCGACACGCCCTCGTGGCAGGCGCCGTCGTGGCGGCCGGTCAGGCGATGCAGCGCGCGCTCGCCGCAACCGTTCCATTGCGCGTCGAAGTGCGTGTCCGCGAGATGCGCGGGGTGACGCTCGCTGCCGAGCACGAGATGCACGAGGCGATCGCCCGTGATCGCGCCATGCACCCGGTCGGCGATCTCGCGCAGCCAGATGCTGCCGATCCGGTCCGCCTCGCGCAGCCGCAGCCCGTCGCAGCGGTATTCCTCTAGCCAATACAGCGCGTTGTCGCAGAAGAAATCGCACACCTGCGGATGGTCGAGTGCGAGCGACGGCGCCTGCAGCGGATCGTCGCCGCTGCGGAAGAACGGCGCGGCATAGTGGCGCAATGCGTCGTCGCCGCCGCCGCCGAAACGCGCGAAGTCGAGATCGAGCAGCACCGCGAGGCCCTGCCCGTGGGCCGCGTCGATCAGCGACTTCAGTGCGTCGGGGCCGCCCTGCGCGGCGCTCGGCGCAAACGGCAGGCTGTCGTGCGCCGTGTGCGGCGTCGCCAGCAGTTCGAGCGCGGTCACGCCCATCCGCGCGAGTTGCGGCAGACGGCGCCGCACACCGTCATAGCCGCCCGCGAGGCCCGGATCGATCGCGTACAGCGCGATCTCTTCCCACGGCCGGCCACGCCAGAACGTGTGCCGCCAGGTGAAGGCGCGCGGATCGACGACCTCGCTTTCGCCCGCGATGCCGTCGGGCTGCGCGCGCGAGGCCGGATCGGGAATCAGCAGCGCGCCGTCGAGCCGGTAACGGTAGCGGGTGCCCGCGCCGCATTCGGCGAACACCTCGAACCAGCCGTCGCCGGCATGCGTCATCGGCACGGTTCGCGCAGTCGCGCCCGGCGGCGTGCATTCGAGCGCGACCTCGGCATGGGCGGGCGCCCACAGGCGGAAATGGGTACGGGGTGTCGCACAGGCGGCGCCGCACGGCTGGGCGCCGAACGGCAGGCAGTGAGCATAGTGACGCGCGTACGGATCATGCGGACAATCGGACATGATTGCGCTCCTCGTGCGTGCAGAGGCATCGGACGCGCCGCCGGAGCGGGCGCGCATGCGTGCAGCGCTTGGCCGGACAGAACAGACTGATCAGTATGCGCTGAATCGCTCAGCAGCGCGTTCGATTTAAATCAGAACCGACCCCGGACGGCCATCTCACGCAACCGTGGGCGACGCGCGATGCGGATTCGCGCATCGCGCCGTTTGCGCTGGCCGTTTGCGCTGGCCGTTTGCGCTGGCCGTTTGCGCTGGCCGTTTGCGCTGGCCGTTTGCGCTGGCCGTTTGCGCTGGCCGTTTGCGCTGGCCGTC
>NZ_JBXAPG010000042.1:38538-60804 GCF_058803765.1 Burkholderia sp. GW821-FHT14F03 | reverse complement strand
CCGTTTGCGCTGGCCGTTTGCGCTGGCCGTTTGCGCTGGCCGTTTGCGCTGGCCGTTTGCGCTGGCCGTTTGCGCTGGCCGCCCCCATTGCTCCATGGGTCGCTAACTGCGCGCAGTTAGCGACCCATGGAGCGATACATCATCAGCGACGCAACGCGGGACGGCGGCAAGCGCGCATTCGGCCTTCACATGCAGAGCCGGCCCGCGCGTACCTGTCGCAGCTCCGCGCCGACGCACAGCCGGCCCCGCGCCGCACGCCCCATCCCGGATCAGCGCGCCGCGCCGGCCATGCTCGGCGACACCGTCTCCTCGCCGGATTCATCGGGTTCACCAGCTCGCCTCCCGCACGTCGACGTGACGCGCCCGATCACCCGATCGAGCACCACGCCCGCATCGGCAGGCACGCCGTCGCCGCGCCACGCGACATGCTGGTCGGGCCGCACCAGCACCAGCCGGCGCGCATACAACTCGAACGCCGCATCCGACTCCAGCTCGACAATCGACAGCGGCACGCCGCGCGCACGCGCCGCAGCGCCGAGCCGCGCGCCGCCGTCGTCCGCCTGCGGATCGGCCTCCGCGCCGCGCGAGCGCACCCGCAGCAGCGTGAAACCCAAGCCCAGCAGATCGAACACCGAACGTCGCGCCCCGTCCTCGCCCGTCAGCCAGACGTGCGGCAGCCGGCCGCCCGGCACGCCGCTCGGCCGGTACACCAGCGGATCGTCCTCCGGCGGCACGCCGTCCGGCCACACGATCGGCGAACCGTCGTAGCGTGCGCCGAGTTCCACCCCCGGCGATTCGAACTGCGGCCGGAACGCCTGCAGTTTCTCGCCCAACTCGCGCCGCACGGCCTCGCCCGCCGCATCGTCCGACTCCACCTCCACCGGCACCCGCAGGTCCCCGACCTGGAAGGTCAGGAACCGCGCGGCCGCCGTGTTCCGGTACGCGATCGGCCGGCGCTCCGCTTCATACGACGCGAGCAGGCCCTCACCCGCCCAGCCCTCCAGCGCCGCCGCGAGTTTCCACGCGAGGTTCGCCGCGCCATCGATGCCCGTGTTCATGCCGAAGCCGCCCGTCGGCGAGAACAGATGGGTCGCATCGCCCGCGAGGAACGCGCGCCCCGACGAGAAGCGCTGCGCCACCAGCGCCACCCCGCCCTGCCACGGCACGTGCGCGATCACCTCCACATCCACTTTCCGGCCCACGCCGTTCTGGATCCGCCGGATCACCGTCGCGTCGTCCGGCTCCCGTTCCTGCGCATCCGGCTTCGACATCAGCAGGAATTCATCGCCGCCGTTCAGGCTCACGAGCAGCATCCGCGCGCCCGGCGCCATCACGTTGTACATCCACGCCTTGCGACCGCGCAGCAGCTCGCCGTCCAGCGCCGGGATCCGCACGTAGCTCGAAAACATCCGTCCGCCCAGGAAGCCGTCGTGCGCGCCCCCCGGCCCTTCATAGGCGATGCCCAGCGTGCGGCGCACGAAGCTCTGGCCGCCGTCGCAACCCACCAGATAGGAGGCGCGCCAACGCTCGCCCGGCGCGCCGCCGTCGGCCGGCTCGGCGGCCAGCGTCACACCCGCCGCGTCCTGTTCGAATCCCGTCACGCGCCAGCCATAGCGCAGCGTGATGTTCGCGCGCGTGCCCGCATGCGCGAGCAGGAAGCGCTCCACGTACATCTGGTTCGCGCGCAGCAGCGGTTCGGGCTCCTGATCGCGCTCTCCCGCTTCCTGCGCGACGCGCGCGCGCTCGCGCTCCGTGCCCATCGCCAGCCGCGTCAGCTCCCAGCCCGCGAGCCGCGTGAAATAGGCGATGTCGCGCGGGTGATCCACCGGCAGGCCCAGCCCGCGCACCGCGTCCGCGATGCCCAACCGTCGGTAGTGCTCCATCGTCCGCGCGTTGTGCGTACTGCCCTTCGGATGCCAGCGGCTGTCCCTCTCCAGGTTGAAGACCACGGTCGCCACGCCGTGACGATCGAGGAACAGCGCCAGCATCAGGCCCACCGGCCCGCCGCCCACGATCGCGACCGGGCGCTGCGGCATACCGTCGAGCGCCTCCGGCGACGCGCCTTCCAGGGTGTCCACGGTTGCCGTGCTCACGCGCCGGGCCCTCCCGTTTCGCGCGCGGCCGGACACAGCCGCAGGATGTCGTAGCGATGCGCGCCCTCTCCCTCGCCATACGCCGACGCCACCACCGTCGAGGCATAGCCGTGTTCGCCGAGCAAGGTCTTCAGCGCGGCTTCGTCGCCCTGGCTGCTGAAGCCGATCAGCAGCTGGCCACCCGGGCTCAGGTAGGACGGCGCCTCCCGCAGGAAGCGGCGATGCGCCGCGTACCCGGCGTCGCAGAACGCACGCAGGATCGGCTGCTCGAACGCGTAGTCGTCCGGCACGAACACGAAGTTCGAATTCCAGAAGATCACGTCGAACCTTTCACCCGCCTCCAGTACGTCGAACAGATCTCCATGACGCGTCGACACCCGTCCCGCCACGCCGTGACGCAGCGCATTCGCGCGCGCATTCTCCACCGCGGCCTCGCTGATGTCCGACGCCACCACGCGCGTACACCCCGACAATGCCGCCGTCACCGCGGTCACGCCCGCGCCGCAGCCGATCTCCAGGAACGCGCCGCCGGACGGATACGGCAGGTAACGCGTGAAGATCCCCGTCGATTGGAAGTGCGTCGGCGGAAACACGTCCTCATGCACCTCGAAGCTGCGCCCGTCGCACACGTACCGCGTCACCCGCTCCGCTTCCGCGACGGCCAGCCGCTGTCGCACCGACGTGATCGCGCCGGATTCGTAGTCCTGATTGCTCATCGGTCGTGCCTGCTCCATTCAGAGATTGACCATCGGTGCGCGTCGTCGGCCGAGGCGCGCGTCGTGCCGCCGCGCCGGGCTCCGGGCGGAAGCAGGCCCGCTTCCGCCGCTGATTCGTCACGACAGACGAATGGCCGTTCCGGCGACACGCCGTACCCGTCCGGGCCGCGCCGGCGGCGGAAAAATGCGCCGGCGGCGCCCGGCTCGCCGGCCGGAGCCGCGCCCGAACCCGGACGCGGCTCCGTCACGCGCCCGGATTCACACCACCTCAAGCTCCGCCACGCGCTCGGCCTCGCCCTTCACGCAATCCGCGAGCCGCTTCAGCAGGCTCAGCGGCCGCGCATGCTGGAACACGTTGCGACCGATGCACAGCCCGCTCGCGCCTTGCTCCACCACCGTGCGCGTCATCGCCACCAGCCCCTCCTCGCCCGCCTTCTCCCCGCCCGCGAAGAAAATCCGGATGTCCCCGCCATGACGACGCACCAGCCCTCCGATCTCCTGCAGCGATTCCGGATACGCGAGCTTCACCGCATCCGAACCCAGCTCCGCCACCACCCGCACCAGGTGATTCAGCCGGCCCGAACGTTCCGCCTGCGTCGGCGCCTTCACCTTGTCGTACAGCATCGTCAGCAGCGGCAGGCCCACCGCGTGCGCCGCGTCCGTCACCGCCCCCAGCATCGCGAAGTTGTGCGCGAAGTTCTCCTCCGTGAAGTTCACCTGCATCGACACCGCATCCGCTCCCAGCTTCAGCGCCGTCTCGATGTCCGACACCATCACCTTCGTGTCCGCGTCCGGCGACAGGCTCGCCATCCCGTTCAGGTGCACGATCACCCCCGTCGACGGGTGCAGCCGCTCCCGCACGATCAGGCGCTCGATCAAGCCCTTGTGCCCCAGCACCGCGCTCAGGTGCGGGCTGCCGATCCATCCGTCGAACGCGTCCGTCGCCTCCATCCCCGCGATCGGCCCCAAGGTCAGTCCATGATCCACCGGCACGATCAGCCCTCGCTGCGACTCCGGGAACAGAATCCGACGCTCTCTCAGTTTCCTGCCGACGTAGCCCATGTCCCCTCCTACTTCTCGATGATCGTCTCGTTGATCTTGATCCCCACGTGACGACCCGGCTCCGTCACGTAGCCCAGTACCTTGTCTCCCGGCTTCAGTTCCGAGATGTTCAGCGGCTTCGCCCCATCCGAGAACACCCGCACGTGCCAGTCGTCCTGCATCAGGATGTTCACCCGCTCCTTGCCCGCGAACTCCACCTCGATCAGCCGCAGCGGACGCTGCTCGATCTTCATCCGCCCCACCGACGCGCGCCGCACACGCCCCTTCGAATTCACCAGCATCACGGGCGACCCCGCCTTCAGCTCGCTCATGTAGTCGGTCCGGTTGCCCGTGTTGAACACATACGAGTGCACCGCCCCCGCGTTCACCCGGAACGGCCGCAGCTCCATGTACGGCAGGAAGAACACCTCCGGGCAGCACAGCAGCCCACCCTGCGACGTGCTCCCCACCAGCATCCCTTCATCCGGATCGAACAGCGTCGACGTGTCGATGCACGCCCGGTAGCCCATCCCCACCGGCCGGCTCTCCACCACCGTCCCCACCTGGATCGACAGGTTCGCGTGCTCCGCCTCCGACATCTGGTCCAGGAACGTCGTCATCACCTGGTGGTCGCGCGGCGAGAAAATCACCCCTTCCGCCCCGTACTCCATCACCCCGTACGACACGATCGCGTCGTCCACGTTGGCCGGGTCCTTGATCTCCTTCATCAGGATCGTCCCCGTCGACTGCAGCGAGGCGATCACCAGTTCGAGCGGAATGTTGGTCGGGTCGCGGAACAGGATCCACAGATAGTTGAAGCCCAGCCCGTCGTTGATCGAGCCCAGCAGGCTCTCGCGGTCGTCCACGTAGCTCGTGTAGCAGGTCGTGAAACCTTCCGCGCCGAGCGCGCGCAGCGCCGCCGCGTCGTGGTACGCCACGCTGCGCCGGCGCTTGCCGTCCGGCTTGAACGCCGCGTACTGCGGGCTGTCGCGGAACGCCTTGAGTTCCGCCGCGTCGCGCAGCTTCAGCACCACCTGCATCCGCTCCGGGATCGCCGGCAGCAGGTTCGCCGCGTTCTCCAGGTACACCACCACCCCGCTGTACAGCGAATTGATCACCCGCACGAACACGCTGTCGTCCGGCTGCGGCTTCGCCAGTTGCACCGTGTCGTACCACACCAGCTGCCCGTCCAGCCCCGAGCGTTTGGACTCGCCGCCGCCGCCCACGTTGGTCAGCTTCACCGAGGTCCGCTTCGCCACCGTCTCCGGCGTCTCGAACCGCGCCGCCGCCGGCGCGTCCTGTACGACCTGCGCTTCCTTAACCTTCGCTACGACACTCGCGTTGCTCATGCGTGCTCTCTCCTGATCGATGATTGAAGGCCCGCGCCGCCTCCCGGCGGCAACCCGGCCGGGCTGCGAACCGTCACGCCGATTCCAGCTGGCGCGACGCATTGCCCGGCCGTGCGCGGGCGGTTTTGCTGTAAGGCACGTACAGCTCTTCGGGCGGTTCCTGCTTCAGGTAGCGGCGCAGCGCGGCCGTGGCCGTCGCGAGACAATCGGAAAAAAATTCAACCGTTTCGCCCGGATAGCACAGGTAACTTTTTCGACAACTGAAAAATACGTAACCCTGATCCGGAATATTCGACGAGTCGAATAATTCAATTACCCATCGAATATGCATTGGTTCCGTCATGAGCTTATCTCTTTCGGAATGACTTCAATGCCGAACGGCAAGCGCCCCTCTGCGCCATTCATCGCCCGTCGATCGCCGCCATTCGATACGACGAGCCAATGAAACTCAATGTTTAATCTTTATCAATTCAGCCGATTTTCAAGGCAACCATCCATTGCAAAACCGTCAGCAATCTATTCATGGAGGTGCAGAGTATCAAGAAATTTCCACGAAATGATACCTCCCTTAATAATTTAATTTTCAATTCATCAGCAAACGTATTGACCCCATCTTGGGACGTTAGACTGCAAATTTTCACCTCAAATCGAACCAATCAAGCGATTGTTTCAAAAAAACAAAAACAACCAAAATAGCCCACTAAAATCACCATAAAATTCAATAAACAATTAATCGATAAAATTCCCATATTTCCCCACCGCTCTCCAGCAAACCGAAAATCACCGGGAATTTCCTCAGCATCGTTTTTGCTCTGTACTCCACATAAATTGAGAAGCTGCTGTTTCTCAACTCCGGCGAGACCACGCACGCCGTCATCGCAAGAACCGGTTTCCTCATCGAAAACACGCACGCGGCTCGCCCGTCGACATGCCGGCGTTCCCTGAAGCCAACCGACGCCTCATTCCACGCCGCCGTATGGGTTCATGCCGATCAGAACATCCGAAGATCCCGCGCGACAGCCCGCAACCGTCGCCGCGCCCGATCTGCCCGGCTATCGCCGAGATCCGCCAAACCTGCTGCCGGATCCCCCAAGCCCGCCGATGCGGCTTATGGCTCCCGGTGAAGCGGCGTCGATATCCGCCATCAATGGCACGAACCCGACGCCGACCGAATCGTGCCGTTCAGATGCCGCCGGCGACCATCGGCTCAGCCGGGAGACCCGCAAGCGTGGCGCGGGCGTCGCAACCACCTCTTGCCGCCGAGGCGACGCCTGCCGTTGCTCTCATCGTCGTCCGTGCCACCACACCGCCGCGATTTCCGGCTCCCGACGCACTTGAGATTCGGCGCGTGACCACCGACCGCCCCCTCGACGGCAGCGAACGCCCCGGACGCGGAGATCATCCGCGTGAAACCCGATGCCGATGCGATGGCCGACGTCGGGTCGCCGCTGCCGTGAGCCTCCCTTGCGAGCCGGCCCGGATAGCCCGGACGGCCCATGCCGTCGCTTATCGTCGCGTTGTGTAATCTGGCCCGCTGAACGAAGCGCCGGGGCTCCATTACCCTACGCCGTCGCCCGGCGAGGCGACAGCAACAATTCACGTAAGTTCTCGCTTAATAAATGATTAGCACTGCTTCCAGCAACAGATAGCCGAATACCGACCAGGTCATTCGAACCGGCAAGAACACGGTGTGCCACATGCGCCGTCCAGGACGGTCGATCGGAATACCTCATCCGCATCGCCCTCCATGAATAATTATTCAAGATTCCAAAACAAATAACGAATCATCCGATTCAGAACTTTCTTCAATGCAAGACACGATGTTCGCAAACCAGGCCCGCCGTGCCGACGACGCGTCGCTCGATGCTGCCCGCCCCTCCGATAAGAGCCTTCCATGAAAATTGCCGCGCGTCGTTTTCCTCTTGGATTGATTCTGGCCGTCGCGGCCGCGCTCCAGGCATGCGGTGACGGATCGAAGAACGCCGCCGAGGGCGAGGATTTCGCGGCCTCGCTCGCCAACCAGCGCAGCCGGCTCATGGCGATGGCGGCACCGTCGCAGTCGCAATGGTCCGGCGTGACGACGCTGTCGCTGGTGCCGTCGTTCGCCGCCACGCTGCCGAGCGGCAAGGTCCTGCTGTTCTCCGCCGATGCGAAGTTCGGCTTCACGGTCGGCCCCGGCGGCATGACCTATTCGACGATCTACGATCCGGCCACCAACACCTCATCGGATACGCTCGTCAGCAACACCGGCCACGAGATGTTCTGCTCCGGCACGAGCAACCTGGCGGACGGACGGCTGCTGATCGCGGGCGGCGGCGACGACGCGAAGACGAGCATCTACGACCCCGCACTCAACACCTGGTCCGCATCGGGGCGATTGACCATTCCGCGCGCCTACAACGCGAACACGGTCCTGGCCGATGGCACGGTGCTTACGCTGGGCGGCTCGTGGCTCAGCGGCGCGAGCCCCAAGAATGCCGAACTGTGGTCGCCGTCGTCCGGAACCTGGCGGCAGTTGACCGGCGTGCCGATCCAGCCGTTTCTGGAGCCCGGCCAGAGTTCCCCCGAGCCGTACGTGGCCGACAGCCACCTGTGGCTGATTCCGGCCGGCAACGGAAAGACCTTCCATGCCGGTCCGGGCGAGG
The DNA here is from genome assembly GCF_058803765.1 of Burkholderia sp. GW821-FHT14F03. NCBI lineage: Bacteria > Pseudomonadati > Pseudomonadota > Betaproteobacteria > Burkholderiales > Burkholderiaceae > Burkholderia > Burkholderia sp. GW821-FHT14F03. The sequence continues at coordinate 52,960 of NZ_JBXAPG010000042.1, read as the reverse complement.
CGATGCACTGGATCGACACGCGCGGCAACGGCAGCGTCACGAACGCGGGCACGCGCGGCGACGACGCGTTCGCGTTTCACGGCAACGCCGTGATGTACGACACCGGGAAGGTGTTGAAAGTCGGCGGTTCGCCGCAGAACATGAATGCGCCGTCGAGCGCGTCGGCTTACGTGATCAACCTGAACGCCGGCGTCAACGTGCGCAAGATCAACCCGATGAACTACGCGCGGTCGTACCAGAACTCGGTCGTGCTGCCGAACGGCCAGGTGATGATCCTCGGCGGGATGACCGTCGGCGGCCAGTTCACCGACAACAACTCGGTCATGCGGCCGGAGGTCTTCGATCCCGTCACCGAGACGTTTGCGGCATTGCCGCCGATGGCGATTCCCCGCAACTATCACAGCGTGGCCGTCCTGCTGGCGGATGGGCGCGTGCTCGTCGCCGGCGGCGGGCTGTGCGGCGCCGGGTGCGCGGCCAACCATCCGGACCTGCAGATCCTCACGCCGAACTACCTGCTCAACCCGGACGGCACGCCCGCACCGCGCCCCGCGATCACGAGCGCGCCGGGCTATGCCGGCTACGGCAGCACGATCACCGTGTCGACGGATTCGGCCGTCACCGGCTTTTCGCTGGTCCGCCTCTCGTCGACCACGCATACGGTGAACAACGATCAGCGCCGCCTCTCGCTGACGTTCAGCAGCAACGGCGCAAACAGCTATCAGATCGACGCGCCGAGCAATCCCGGCTGGGCGGTGCCGGGCATGTACATGCTGTTCGCGATGAACGCGAACGGCACGCCGTCGGTCGCGAAGATGATCACGATCGGCGGCAACGGCGCGCCGACGCTCGTCGCGCCCGACTCGCAGGCGAGCTTTGTCGGCTATCCCGTTTCGTTCGGCGTGCAGGCCGGCGCGAACGGCGGCGCGACCGTCTCCTACTCCGCGACCGGCCTGCCGCCGGGGCTCGCCGTCAACGCGGCGACAGGCGTCGTCTCGGGCACACCGACGACGCAAGGCACCTACTATCCGACGATCGTCGCCTCGAACGGAACGAGCCGGGTCAGTTCGATCCTGCAATGGGACGTCAATGCCGCGGCCACCGCGCCGGCCGTGGGCCCGGTCTACGGAACGCCGGGCGCAAGCGCATCGTTCACCGACGCCGGCGGCGGCGCGCTGACGGGCGTCAACGTGCGCTCGGCCTGGTGGCTCGACAGCATCCAGGGTGTCCGCGCGTCCGGCGCGCTCGCGCTGCACGGCGGCGCGGGCGGCAACGCCAACGGCTTCACGGTGCCGGCCGGGCAATATCTGGTCCGCATGTTCGGCCTGGCCGGCGATTCGACGATCACCCAGATCAGCTTCGTCACCAACACCGGGCAAACCTTCGGCCCATACGGGCAGAACCTGGGACAGACACGCACCACGCCGTTCAACTACACGGTGCCGACCGGCATGCAGATCGTCGGCTTCACCGGCAGCGCCGGCCAGTATCTCAACGCGCTCGGCGCCCTGTATGCGCCCGTGGCGTCCGCGCCCACGGCGCCGGTCATCGCGACGCCGATTCCGCCGACTTCCTACGCAGGCGTCGAGACCTCGATCACGCTGGCGGCGAGCGAACCGGGCAACAGCCCGCTGACCTACGCCGCGACGGGGTTGCCGCCCGGCCTGCTCATCAATGCCTCGACCGGCGTGATCGCCGGCTTCCCCACGACGGCCGGCACGTACGTCGTGAACGCGACCGTCAGCGACGGCAACGGCGGCAAGGCCAGCACCAGCTTCAACTGGGTCATCCAGCCGCCGATCCCGGTGATCCAGCCGGTGAGCGCCCCGTCGGTCATCAGCGGCAGCACGGCGAACTATACGGTCGATGCCGGCGCAGGCAGCTTCAGCTATACGTGGAATTTCGGCGACGGCAGCTCGACGACGCAGCCGACGACCGCCAACGCCGCGAGCTATACGTATACGGCGCCGGGCGTCTACACCGTGACGGTGAGCGCGACCAATGCCAGCGGAACGGTCGTGACGCGCAATTTCGTGCAGGCCGTGACGAGCGGCCGCAACACCGGCGCGAGCGCGGCGCGCTCGTCCGACATCGCGGTGGAAAAGCGCAAGGGCGCGAGCGATCGCCTCTGGGTCGTCAATCCCGACAACGGCAGCGTGTCCGTGATCGATACGGCCGGCAACACGCTGGTCCGCGAAATTCCGGTCGGACTGCAGCCGCGCACGGTCGCGATCCGCGGCGCGACCGCGATCGTGACGAACAAGGGCGGCGCGAGCCTGAGCGTCGTCAGCACCGATACGCTCGCAGTCCTGAACACCGTCGCGCTGCCGCGCGGATCGCAACCCTACGGCGTGATCGTCGGGCCGGACGGCAGCACCTATGTCGGCCTGGAAGCCCTGGGCCAGGTGCTCAAGTTCGACGGCGGCCTCGTGCAGAGCGCGAGCGCCGCCGTGCCCGGCGTGCGCGATCTCGCGATGAGCGCGGACGGCGCGCGTCTGTTCGCGAGCCGCTTCATCACCGCGCCGCAGCCCGGCGAAAGCACGAAGACGGTCATGACGAGCGTCAACGGCCAGCCGACCGGCGGGGCCGTGACGGAACTCGATCCCGCGTCGCTCGCGAAGGTGCGCCAGTTCGTGCTGCAGTTCAGCGGGCTGCCCGACACCCTCGTGTCGGGGCGCGGCGTGCCGAACTACCTGGGTGCGCCGGCGATTTCGCCGGACGGCGCGCATGCCTGGGTGCCGTCGAAGCAGGACAACATCCAGCGCGGCGCTTACCGCGACGGCAAGCCCCTCGACTTCGAAACGACGGTGCGCGCGATCACGTCGCATCTGGACCTGACCGCGAACACCGAGGACTTGGCCGGTCGGGTCTTCCATCTGAACAGCGGCTTCACCACCGCCGCCGTCTATCATCCGAACGGCGCGTATCTGTTCGTCGCGCTCGAAACCTCGCGCGAAATCGCCGTGCTCGATGCGGCGGGGCGACGCGAACTGCTGCGCGTGGCGGCGGGGCGCGCGCCGAACGGGCTGAGCCTGTCGTCGGACGGCACGAAGCTGTACGTGAACAACTTCATGGATCGCACCGTGTCGGTCTACGACCTGAACCCGCTGCTGCAGCTCGGCAACCTGCGCCTGCCGAAGCTCGCGACGGTCGCCACGATCGGCGTCGAAAAGCTGCCGGCCAACGTGCTGCTCGGCAAGCAGCTGTTCTACGACGCGCAGGACCCTCGCCTCGCGCGCGACAGCTGGATGAGTTGCGCAAGCTGCCACAACGAGGGCGGCGAGGACGGCCGGGTCTGGGACTTCACGAGCCTCGGCGAGGGGCTGCGCAATACGATCAGCCTGCTCGGCCGCGCGGGCGGCCACGGCAACAAGCACTGGAGCGCGAATTTCGATGAGATCCAGGACTTCGAAGGGCAGATCCGGGTGTTCGAGCAGGGCACCGGGCTGATGACCAATGCGCAGTTCAACACCGGCACGCGCAGCCAGCCGCTCGGCGATCCGAAGGCCGGCGTGAGCGCGGATCTCGACGCGCTCGCCGCGTACGTGTCGTCGCTCAACGTGTTCAGCCCGAGTCCGTTCCGGAATCAGGACGGCACGCTCACAGGCGCCGCGCTTGCGGGCAAGACGATCTTCGCGACCCACTGCGCCAGTTGCCACGGCGGCGTCAACTTCACCGACAGCTTTACGTTCGCCGGCACGTCGACCACCGACCTGCGCGACGTCGGCACGCTCTACCCCGGCAGCGGGAAACGCCTGGGCGGCGCACTGCCGGGCTTCGACACGCCGACCCTGCGCGATGTCTGGGCCACCGCGCCGTACCTGCACGACGGCTCCGCGCCGACGGTCGACGCCGCGATCGCCGCCCATGCGAATGTGAGCCTGAGTCCCGCGGATCTGGCGTCCGTCAGCGCGTACGTGTTGCAGATCGGCGGCGACGAAGCCTATGCGCCGGGTACGTTCTCGACCGGCCCGGCCTTCGGCACCCCGACGCTCGGCGCCGCGTTCTCGGACACGGTGCAGCCGGTCAATCCGCTCGTCGGCGTCAATCTCCGCGGCGGTTATTGGCTGGACAGCATCCAGGGTGTGACCAGTTCGGGCGCGTTGCCGGCGCACGGCGGAAACGGCGGCAACGCCGCCAGCTTCAGGCTGCCGGCCGGGCAATACCTGGTCCGGATATACGGCCGGGCGACCCCGGGCAAGACCATCGGGCAGATCACGTTCGTGTCGAACACGGGCCAGACCTATGGTCCGTACGGCAGCAACCTGGGACCGGGGACAAGCGTCCCGTTCGACTACACGGTGCCGGCGGGCAGGAAGATCTATGGATTCGCCGGCGCGAGCGATACGTATTTGAATGCGATCGGCGTGATCTATGGTCCGTGACGCGAATGAGGCCGATGAATAGGCGCGTCCCGATGCGCATGCGCCGCCTCGTGTTCGCGATCGCGCTGGCGGCCGGCGTCGGGGCGATCGGGCACGCATGGCGCGGCGGGCCGACCGGCGGCCCGCCGCGGACGAGGCCATTCGAGGACGGACGGCGTCTGTTCGACGGATCGCTGCCGGCGGCGGCGAGGCTCGCGGGCCACGACGACGCCTTGCCGCCGGTGGCGACGCGCTGCGCGAACTGTCATGCCGACGTCGATCGCGCCGGACAGGCGAGCTTCGCCCCGGCGTTGACGGCATCGCGCCTGCTCGACAGTCGCGTGCGGCGCGGCGGTCCGGCAAGCGCGTACGACGAGACGTCGTTTTGCCGCGTGCTGCGCGACGGCATCGGCCCCGACGACGTGATGATCAACGAGACGATGCCGCGTTATACGTTGACGCGGGATCAATGCGCGACCCTGTGGCGCTATCTGACACAGGCAACCTGACGGCCCGCGTTTCTTCCGGGATCGGCCGGCGGCCACCGCGGCGTGCGCCGCCCGGCCGACGCACGCCGTCTTTCCCCGAGTGATCGTATGACACAACACTCCCCGACACGCAGGGCGGCGCTGCGCACGGCCTGCTGGATCGCGCTGGCGGGCGTCGGCAGGCTGGCGGCCGCGCACAATCAGGCCGGAACGGTGAGCCCGCCGCGCGGCGCGCCCGAGATGAAACTGGTCACGCACACCGCACGCCAGACGACGCTGCGCGCATTGTTGACCGGAAAGGCGACGGCGTTGCAGCTGATGTTCACCGGCTGCAGCGCGACCTGTCCGATTCAGGGCGCGCTTTTCGCGCAGGTGCAGGCCGCGCTTCCCCGCGCCGGGCGGCTGCCGCTGCAACTGGTATCCGCGAGCATCGACCCGTTCGGCGACACGCCTCGGGCAATGCAGGGCTGGCTCGCGAAATTCGGCGCGGAGTCCGCCTGGACGGGCATGATTCCCGAGGCCGGGCGCGTGGATGCATGGCTCGACTTCCTGAACGGACGCGCAGTCGGGTCCGATCGGCACACGGGGCAGGTGTTTTTCTTCGACGAGCAGGCGCGGCTGGTGCTGCGCACCGCCGATTTCCCGAAATCGGACGAGGTCGCGCGCCTGCTCGCGCAGCTTGCGTCGCGCATCAAGGTTTGAGCGCGCGGCGCGATCCAACCGACGCCGTGCGCGGGCGCGCGTGAGGCTTGCGGTTGGCGCATCGCGTACGACGCACGCGGCGCAGGCGTTCCGCTGCCGTCGGCCAGCACATGCCTGAATGGATGCGCGCGCAAGCAAGCGGCGCGCTCGCGCCGCCCGCCTGCGATCATCCGGCGATGCGGGAAGACCCGGCGCACCGCACGGCAACGCCGCGCGCATCGCACGCCTGGGCGGCACGCCTCAGCGCGCCCCGGCGAAGGCGAGGATCTCGTCCGCAACGGCCCGAGGCGCTTCGCGTTGCGGAAAGTGGCCGATTCCATCGAGCACGGCGCGCCGGTAGGGTCCGCTGAACCAGTGCGCCTTGCCGTCCGAACTGTCCGGGTGATTGCACGCATCGGCGCCGCCGTGCAGCACGAGCGTCGGCACCGCGAGCCGGGGCGGCGGGTCGAGGCTGGCGTCGTCGTCCGCGTAGGCGGGATCGCCCGCGACGAAGCCCCAGCGATGCCGGTACGAATGCAGCACCACCGCCGCCCAATCCGGATTGTCGAACGCGGCGGCGGCCGCCTCGAAGTCCGGCGGCGCATACCAGCCCGCGGGCGACCAGGTGTCCCACATCCCGCGCGTGAACGCGCGGCGATCCTGTTCCACCGCCGCGGCCCCGCGCGGCGTCGCCATGAACCAGTGATACCAGTAGTTGCGCGCTTGCGCGTAGCCGAGCGCCTGATGCGGATCGTTGGTGCCGTAGCCGACCGACAGCATCACCAGGCCCGACGCAACGCCGTCGCGCAAGCCGCAGGCATTGGCCACCGCGCGCGCGCCCCAGTCATGGCCGACGAGCAGCGGCGCGCGCAGGGCGAGCGCCTCGATGAAATCGAGCAGATCGCGACCCAACGCGCTCAGCTGTCCGCTGCGCGGCGTGCCCGGATCGCGGAAGCGGGTCGGGCCGAAGCCGCGCAGCGCGGGACACAGCACCCGATAGCCCGCATCGGCCAGCCGCCGCGCGACGTCGGCCCAGGTTTCGGGGCTGTCCGGCCAGCCGTGCACGAGCACGGCGCAGCGCGCGGCCCGCGGATTCCATTCGAGATAGCCGATCCGCAACCGGCGGGTATCGACAAAGACATACTCAGACATCGCGACTCCGGGATTCCTGGATGGAGCCGTCAGCTTAATTCGCGCGGCCGCGCCGATTCGTCACGATCGCGGCCCGATTGATGACATTTCGCGATCAATCCGTGCGCGGCCGATTCGCCCGATTGCGTCGGCGCGTGGCGCGCATCGCAACGGGTCGGGTCGGGTCGGGTCGGGTCGGGTCGGGTCGGGTCGGGTCGGGTCGGGTCGGGTCGGGTCATTCGAACAGGATGCCTGATCATTCTGGCGCCGACGAATCCGGTCGCGCGTCCGCGCGTCCGCTCACGGCAGCGCATGCGGCAAATGCCAGCCGTAGCGCACCGCCGCCATCCGCACCGCGAAGCACGCGCCGCCGCCCGACCAGGCCGCGACGATGGGCGGCACGCGCAGGCGGCGGCAGACCACCACCACCGTCCCGCCCACGAACGCCGCGCTCGCATAGATGTCCGTCACGAGCACGCCGGGAATCCGCGCGAGCAGCAGATCGCGCAGCACGCCGCCACCGACGCCCGTCACGGTGCCCATCAGCGCGGCGATGAACGGCCCGATGCCGTAGCCGAGCGCCTTCTGCGCGCCCGCCACCGCGAACAGCGCGAGCCCCGCCGCATCGAGCGCGACCAGCAGCGATGCGGGCACGCGCAGCACCTGGGCATGCATGGCGAAGGTCAGCAGGCCGGTCGCGAACGCCAGCGCCGGATAACGCCAGTCGCGGATCGCATTCGGCGGCGTCGCGCCGATCAGCAGGTCGCGGATCACCCCGCCGCCCAGCGCGACCACGAAGGCCAGCACCATCACGCCCAGCAGGTCGAGGCCGCCCCGCATCGCCGCGACCGCCCCTTCGAGCGCGAACACCGCGGTGCCGGCAAGATCGGCGGCGAGAATGATCGTATCGTTTCGATTCATCGGGAACGGAGTGGGCAGCGCCCTTGGCCGGTGGTCCGTCGCCGAGCATACCCGAGCGCCGGCGCGCCCGCCATCGGGCGTGCGCGGGGCGCCTCTGTCACAATGCCCGGATCCCGGCGTCCCGACGCCGCTTCCCGTTGCGAGGCTCTCCGTGCAAGCATCGACTCCCGCCCCGGGCGGATCGGCGTCGCTCGATCTGGTCCTGTTGCGCACCTTCATCGAAGTCGTCGAACTGGGCGGTTTCGCGCTCGCGGCCGACCGGCTCGCGCTGACCCCGTCCGCCGTCAGCGGTCACATCCGGCGGCTCGAGGACGTGGCAGGCGCGCGGCTGCTCGCGCGCACGACGCGCAGCGTCCAGCTGACCGGCCCGGGCGAAATGCTTTACGCGTATGCGCGCAATATCGTCAATCTCGAACAGGAAGCGCGCATCCGCCTGCGCAACGCGGCGACGCACGAACGGATCCGCATCGGCGCATCCGAGGATTTCACCGGCGCGTGGCTGCCGCAGGTGCTGACAACCTTCCAGCATCGCTATCCGGGCGTCGCGATCACGTTGCAGGTCGGCATCACGCCCGACCTGCTGCGCGCGCTCGAACACGATCAGCTCGACCTGGTGTTCGGCAAGCATTGCGCGCGCGCGCCCGACGGCGGCGCGCTGCTGTGGGAGGAACCGCTCGTCTGGACCTTCGGCGCCGCCTGCGCGTTCGACCCCGAAGCGGAACTGCCGCTCGCGGCCTTCGCCGAACCGTGCGTGTACCGCGAGGCGGCGATCGACGCGCTGACCCGCGCCGGCAAGCGCTGGCGGCTCGCGTTCGAGAGCGGCAGCATGGCGGGTTGCCTCGCGGCCGCGCAGGCGGGCTTCGCCGTCGCGCCCGTCGCCGCCAGCCAGCTGCGCGAGGGCCTGCGCGCGCTGGGCGCGGCCGACGGCCTGCCGCCGCTGCCCGAGGTGCGCTTCCACGTGTTCGCGCGCCACGCATCGCGCATCGCGCAGGAACTGGCCGACGCCGTCCGCGAGACGGGCGCACGCCGCCGCTTCGGCTCGGTCTAGCGATCGCGGTCTGACGGTCTGACGGTCTGACGGTCTGACGGTCTGACGGTCTGACGGTCTGACGGTCTGACGGTCTGACGGTCTGGCGGTCTGGCGGTCTGGCGGTCTGGCGGTCTGGCGGTCTGGCGGTCAGCGAACCCGCGGCCGGCGGCGCATGGGTCGGCTTGCATGCGCAAGCGCCCGCTCATGCTCACCGCCCTGGTCGGAACCATCCCCTTCGGGACGCTCGCCGCAACCCGCCCAATTCGGAAGACGGCGACTCAATCGAGCTGCATCAGCTGGAACACGTTGCCCTCCGGATCCTCGCCGTCGCACAGCAGATACGGAAATCCCGCGAAGCGCTTCGGTTCGCGCATCGGCACGCCCTCGGCCGCGAGCGCCTCGCGCAACGCGTCGAGGCCGGCCTGCACGGCGAACACGAGCTTCACGTTCGAACCGTCGCCGGGCCGCGTCGCGTCGCGAAACGCCGGACCGGCGCGATGCAGCGCCAGCTCGATCGCGCCGGCGCGCAGCACGACCCATTCGTTGTCGATCTCCTCGCTCGCGACGAAGCCGAAATGCCGTTCATAGAACGCCTTCAGGCGCGACACGTCGTGCACATACAGGATCAAGCGGGTCAACGGATACGTCATGGCGACACCTCTGCGCGCGTGAATGGCCGAAGGCGCGAGGCCCCGGCCGCGCTGCCGGAGCGGCAGGCATCCGCGACTATAGCGCAGGGGTCGCGCGGCCGCTGCGCGGCGGCGTTATCATCCGTCCACGCGGGCGGCCGGTCCGAGGCCCGCGCCCCGTCACCCTCCGATCGAGTGCGCGCCCATGCTGACCGTCCATCACCTGAACAACTCCCGCTCGCAGCGCGTGCTGTGGCTGCTCGAAGAACTGGGCGTGCCCTACAAGATCCAGCGCTATGCGCGCGATCCGGCCACGATGCTCGCGCCGCCCGAGCTGCGCGCCGTGCATCCGCTCGGCAAGTCGCCGGTGATCACCGACGACGGGCTGACGCTCGCGGAATCCGGCGCGATCGTCGAATACCTGCTCGACCGCTACGGCGAAGGTCGCCTCGCGCCGCCGCGCGGCACGCCGGAGCGCGCGCGGCTGACCTACTGGCTGCATTACGCGGAAGGCTCGGCGATGCCGCCGCTGCTGCTCAAGCTGGTTGCGCTGCGCATCGCGAGCGCGCCGATGCCGTTCTTCGCGAAGCCGATCGCGCGGCGCATCGCCGCGACGCTGCAGTCGAGCTTCATCGATCCGCAGCTGAAGCTGCATCTCGGCTATCTGGACGACGCGCTGCGCCCGACCGGCTGGTTCGTCGGCGACGCGTTCAGCGCGGCCGACATCCAGATGAGCTTCCCGCTCGAAGCGGCGGCCTCGCGCGACGGCGCGGTCGCGGCGCTGCCGTCGATCACGGCCTTCCTCGCGCGCATTCACGCGCGCCCTGCCTATCGGCGCGCGCTCGAACGCGGCGGCCCGTATGCGTTCGCGAACTGACGGCGGCCCCTGACGCGCGGCCGCGGATGCGCGCCTCAGCTGAGCTCAGCTCAGCAGCCCCGCGGCGACGTTGATCGACAGGCCGAGCACCGCGATGTTGAAGTAGAACGACAGGATCGACTGCGCGAGCGCGGCGCGGCGGATCGAGCGATTGCCCAGCGACACGTCGGCGGTCTGCGACGCCACCGCGATCGTGAACGAGAAATACAGGAAGTCCCAGTAGTCGGGATCGAGGTCGCGGTCCGGGAATTGCAGCGCGCGGGCGTCGCGCGGCGACAGGTAGTAGAGCCGCGCATAGTGCAGCGTGAAGATGGTCGGGATCAGGAACCACGCGCCGAACATCGTCGCGCCCGTCACCACGTAGTGACCGATGCCCGCGCCCTTCGCGCTCGCGAGTTCGATCGCGATCGCCGCGATGCTCGCGACCGTCGCGAGGCAGATCACGGTCAGCACGGTGGTGGCCTTTTCATCGTCGAGCATCGCGATGTCCTCCACCTTGCGATGATGCGCGCGCATCATGCGCGTCCACATCAGCGCGAGATACAGCCAGATCGCGACGTCCCAGCCGATCAGCACGCGCACGACGGGGCGCAGCGGCTGGGGAAACAACAGGCCGAACAACACGCCGGCGGCGAGCGCCGCCATCATGCGCGGCCGGTTGCGCAACACTTGGGGATAGAGCGTCATCGCGTCACTGAAATGATCGTGAAAGGCGCGCCGCGATGCAGCACGATGAACCGCCATTATCGTCAGCTTGTTCGCCTGCGCCAAGCGCATGCGCATCCTAAGATGGGGGAATGCGCCCCGCCCCTCTCCTGTGCCGTCACGCCGCCAATCATGCCGGCCGCGACTTCGTGGTCGGCGACCTGCACGGCTGCGTCGATCCGCTGCGCGTGCTGCTGCACGACGCGCGCTTCGACGCCGCGCGCGACCGGCTGTTCTCGGTCGGCGATCTGGTCGACCGGGGCGAACAGCCGGAAGCCGCGCTCGCGCTGCTCGACCGCCCGTGGTTCTTCCCGGTGCTCGGCAACCACGAGGACGTGCTGTGCGCGGTCGCGGAGGGCGCGCTCGCGATGAGCGTGTGGGAACGGATCGGCGGCGCGTGGGCCGCGCACCTGCCGGCGGAGGCGCTGGCCCGCCACGCGCGGCGGCTGCGCATGCTGCCGCTCGTGCGCAGCATCGGCGACGGCGCGGCGCGCTTTCACATCCTCCATGCGGAATTCTTCGGCGACGACGCCGCACTCGCGCGCGGCGACTACGACGACGCGACGCGCCAGCGCCTGCTGTGGGGCCGCGAACTGGTGTACGGCCGCGCCGATCCGGCCCGGCAGGCCGGCCTCTCGCCGACCTATTGCGGCCACACGCCGGTGCACGAAGTGATGCGCATCGGCGCGCAGACCTTCGTCGACACCGGCGCGTTCGACCGCTCCGGCAAGCTCACGCTGCTCGAGGTGGAAAGCGGCCGATGCTGGGCGATCTCGGTGGCCGCCGCGCGCTTTCGCGGCGCGGCCGACCTGCCGCTGCCCTGAGCCGCTCAGCCGACCTGGTTCAGCTCGTAGACGGCGTCGATCGCCGCGCCGTTCCAGTTGTATTCCAGATAGGCCGCGTGGTGGCAGTCGCGCAGCAGCGTCGTGCGGAACGCCGCGAGGCACTCGCCCGCCGGATCGCGCACCGACGGATATGCGATCCCCGCCACGCCCGCCGCGCGCACCGCCTGCCCCAGCGCCTGCCCCGCGCGATAGTCGTTCGCATCGAGCAGCGCCGGATCGCGCGCGGACCAGCCGCGCACGTCGGCCACCTCGCCCTGCGCCACCACCGTGTAGAGCCGCATCTGCTGGCGCATCGACGGCTCGCGGGTGGCCGCCAGGAACAGCGCGGCGTGGTAGCGCGTTTCCGCGATCGCGGTGTCGCGCGCGCGGGCGCAGTAGAACACGCCGTAGCGGCCGTCGGAGAAACGGCTGCCGTTCGGGTTCAGGTGGGTGAAGGCCGCCATGATCGGCCCGTAGCCGGCCCCGAAGCGGCGCTCGCCGGGCGGCACGAGATCGAGCTGGCCGACCTCGCTGCGCACCCGGTCGTTGGTCAGCGCCTCGAGCGCGTAGAGCGCTTCGAAATCGTCAGCCGACGCGACGCGGTCGAACAGGTTGATCGCGGGAAAACGCGTCGGGATGACCCGGTAGGCCGGCGCCCAGTCGAGCGCGGCAAGCGGCCAGTCGGCACGCCGTGCGATCGAGGTCACGCCCATCCGCCCCGCATCGCATCGAGATACTGGCGCACGGCCACGAGGTCGCTGACGTTGCCCGCCAGCATCCGGTCGAGCGCGCGCCTGCCGTTGAACGGCGCGGCGTCGTTCGGACGCTTGACCCACGCATCCGCGGCCGCCGCCTGCGGCAGCAGGATCTGCAGCGCCTTGTAGATGCCGAGCATCAGCGACAGGCGTTCGAGCGTGTCGCGCGTCAGGCGCGCCGTCTGCGGCGACGCCTTCCACTTGAAGAAGGTCGAGCGCCCCGGCGAGCCCAGCAGCACCAGCTGCTCGTCGACCGACAGCTCCCAGTCGCGCGCGATGTTGAAGAACGCCCGCAGCCCGGCCGCCGACATCTCGGTGACCGACGCGTCCGGCGGATTCGGGTGGGGCTTCAAGGCAGGATAGGACATCACCGTTAGTCTCAATATGAATTCACTAACAAGATTAGTCCAATTCTAGATGATTTCAAGGGACAGGGGGTGGATGCCATCCGCGCGGCGCGGGATCGCCCGGCCGCGTGCGGCGTCGCGGACGGATTCGTGCGGCGAATGATGCGTTCCCGTCGCGGCCGGGCAGCGGGGTGAACGGCAGGCATGGGAAACAGGGGCCGCGCGACGAGGGCGTGCGGAAAAGCTTGCGGAGGGTGTCTGGTCGCGCGCGCCCCGCGGCAGGCGGATGTCGCGGCGACGGCCACGGCGGCATGCCGAGCCGCCGGCCTTGGCGCCCGCCCCGCCCGGCAGGCGGTCGCGTCATGCGGCCCGGCCGAGCGCGGCGACGCCGCGCGCGCATGCCGGCCGGGCAACACGCTCAGGCGGCGTCGAAACGTCCGATCGCGGGCAGCGGCCGCGCGTCGCGCGGACCGTGGGCGGCGGCGATCCCGTCGACGCGCGCGAGGTGATGCCGGTTGTCGTGATCCCACGGATGAAAGCCCGGCCGGAAAAAGCTCAGCCACTCGCGCGCGATGCGCGGGAACAGGCCGTGGCGCGGCCCGTACAGAAACGCGACCACGCGCCACATGCCGCGCACGCGGTGGCCGGCCTGCCGGTCCGAACGGATCAGGCGCGTGTGGAGCAGGAACACGGTGGGCCAGAACGTCAGCGTGGTCACCAGATACACGCCGATGCGCCCCAGGTAGCGCGCCGGCCCGGGCTTCATCACGGTGTTCCAGACGTCGAACGACACCGCCTTGTGCTCGGTTTCCTCGAGCGCGTGCCACAGCCACATCTGCCGATAGCCTTCCTCCGAGCCGTCGAGGCGCGTCGCGTCGTCGAGCAGCAGGCCGGCCAGCATCGCCGTGTAATGCTCGGCCGCCACGGTGTGCGCGAGCTGCACCCAATGCGGCAGCACCCGCTTCATCCAGCCGAGCACCTTCCAGATGCGCTGGTCGAGCTTGCGCGCGGGCAGGCGGTTCGCCTGCAGCAGTTCGTTGTACTCGACGTGCTCGCGGGTATGCATCGCCTCCTGCCCGATGAACGCGAGCACCTGCTTCTTGAGCACCGGGTCCTGGATCCGGTCGCGGTAGTTGCGCACCGAATCCATGAAGAAACGCTCGCCCGCCGGAAACAGCAGCGACAGCGCGTTGAAGAAGTGCGATACCTGCGATCCCTGGCCGTGCCAGTCCTTCGCGCGCTCGACCGGCAGGGAAAAATGAAGATCGCGGCGGACCGGCATCACCAGCACCGGATCGCGCGAACGGACAGCCTCAGTCATCGACGTCTCCTGAATGGACGCCGGGCGCGCCGGACCCCGCGCGCCGCGGTCTGTGCGTCGGCGGCCGATCCCCGCCGATCGTTACATCACTAACTGTAACAATATGGCGTGCGCAAGCCGGAAGGCAAGGCGGGCGCTAGTGGTTCGCTTCCAAACGCGCGGGCGGATGACGCCCGCGTGTTTCAAACCGGCGGGGCCACCTTTGGCGAGGTCACCCTTGGCGAGGTCACCCTTGGCGGGGCCACCCTTGGCGGGGTCACCCTTGGCGGGGCCACCCTTGGCGGGGTCACCCTTGGCGGGGCCACCCTTGGCGGGGTCACCCTTGGCGGGGCCACCCTTGGCGGGGTCATCC
>NZ_JBXAPG010000042.1:30285-38441 GCF_058803765.1 Burkholderia sp. GW821-FHT14F03 | reverse complement strand
CACCCTTGGCGGGGTCACCCTTGGCGGGGCCACCCTTGGCGGGGTCACCCTTGGCGGGGCCACCCTTGGCGGGGTCATCCTTGGCGGGGTCACCCTTGGCGGGGTCACCCTTGGCGGGGTCATCCTTGGCGGGGTCACCCTTGGCGGGGTCACCCTTGGCGGGGTCACCCTTGGCGGGGTCACCCTTGGCGGGGTCACCCTTGGCGGGGCCACCCTTGGCGGGGCCACCCTTGGCGGGGCCACCTTTGGCGGGGTCACCTTTGGCGGGGTCACCCTCGGCGGGGTCGCCTCGGCCGCTCCGATCCGTGCAACGGACCGCGCGCCGCGCACGCGAAGCGTGCGCTCCCCTACAATAGCGGTTTCGTTCGTTTTTTCAGGAGTCGTTCATGGAAGTCGTGACCACCGAATCGGGTCTCAAGTACGAAGATTTGACCGAAGGCAGCGGCGAGGAAGCGCGCGCGGGCCAGACGGTCAGCGTCCATTACACCGGCTGGCTCACCGACGGCCAGAAGTTCGATTCCAGCAAGGACCGCAACGATCCGTTCGCGTTCGTGCTGGGCGGCGGCATGGTCATCAAGGGCTGGGACGAAGGCGTGCAGGGGATGAAGGTCGGCGGCGTGCGGCGCCTGACGATTCCGCCGCAACTCGGCTACGGCGTGCGCGGCGCGGGCGGCGTGATTCCGCCGAACGCGACGCTCGTGTTCGAAGTCGAACTGCTCGACATCTGAGCCACGCCCCGCGCCCGATCATGGAAGCCGCCCTCGCGTCGCCCACCGTCTCGCTGCGCCGCTACGGCCAGTCCGAGGCGTCCGACGTGCACGACTTCCACCAGATCGTGCTGGGCGTCGATGGCGCGATGGTGATGTCGGTCGACGGCGTCGACGCGCGCATCGACCGGCATTCGGCCTGGCTGGTCCCGGCCGGCGCGCGCCACGCCTATGCCGGGCTCGGCGCGAACCGCCAGCTCGTGCTCGACCTGCCCGCCGCGTCGCTCGCGGTGCCCGCGCGGCTGTTCGAACGCGCCCGCACGCTGCGCCTCGAACCGGCCCTCGGCGTGCTCGCGGCCGAACTGGCCGGCCATGCGGAAGCAGGCGGCCGGCGCTTTCACTGGCAGGCCGCCGCGCGGCTGTGCGACGCGCTGGTCGCGACGCTCGGCGAAACCGCACCCACGGCGCGCGCGGGCGGGCTCGCCGTCGCGCGCATCGATCGCTGGCTGCGCGCGCACCTCGCCGAACCGCTGCGGGTCGCCGATCTGGCCGCGCACTGCGGCTTCGGCCTGCGGCGCTTTCATGCGCTGTTCTGCGACGCCTTCGGCGAAACGCCCCATCAATACCTGCGACGGCTCCGGCTCGACACCGCGCTGCTGCTGCTCGACGATCCGGGCCGCCCGCTCGCCGACATCGCGATCGCGGTCGGCTTCGCGGATCAGAGCGCGCTCACGCATGCGTTCACCGGCCGCTTCGGCCTCGCGCCCGGCCAGTGGCGCAACCTGCGTCACTGATCACGCCGCTTTTCGCTTCCGCTTCCCGGTTCCCGCCACGCCTGCCCCACGCGCCCGTCAATGCGGCGTCGCCTCCGGCGCGTCGAGGCTCCACATGCCGAGCTTGCCGAGCTTCGCGGCCAGTTGCAGCCGCGCCGAACGCCAGTCGGTGAGCGCCTGGATCCGCTGCCGCTTCGCCCCCGCCAGCGCGGACTGCGCGTTGAGCAGCTCCAGGATGTTGCCGACCCCCACCTGATAGCGATGCCCGGACGCGTCGTAGGAACGCTGCGCGAGCGCCAGCAGCGTCGCGCTGTTGTCGAGATTACGCGTCGCGCCTTGCAGCGTCTGGTAGGCATTCCACACATCGAGCCCGACCTGCTGGCGCGCTTCGTCGAGCAGGTCGCGTTGCAGCGTGGTCTGCGCGTCCGCCTGCCGGACCTGGTAGGTGCGCGCGAAGCCCTCGAACAGCGGAATCGTCACCTGCAGGCCGAGATACCACTCGCGATGCGAGGCCGGAAACACCGGGAAGCCGAGCTGCAAACTGGTCGGCTGGTTGTTGTAGTTGTACTGCCCGACCAGGTTCAGGCGCGGCAGGCCTTCCGCGCGCGTCTGCGCGGCCTTCGCGCGGGCGGCGTCGACCTGCGCCTCGGCTGCCAGCACCCCCGGATAACTGCGCTGCGCCTCCTTGATCAGCGCCTCGACCGAATCGCCGAACTCGCGGTTCGCCGTCACGCCGTCGCCAACGTCCGGCAGCGCGATCTCCGTGGTCGGCGCGAGATCCATGTCCGAGGCGAGCGCGCCCACCGCGCCGCGCCAGTCGCTCTCGGCCTTGGTCCGGTTGACGACCGCGTCCGCGTAGGCGGTCTGCGCCTGCAACTGGTCGGTGATCGCCGCCGCGCCGCGTTCGACGCGCGCGCTCGCGGCGTCCGCGCTGTCCCGCGCGGCGCGCTCGATCTCGCGCGCCGCCGTGTAGGTGCCCTGCGCGGCCTGCGCCGCGTAGAAATCCTTCGCCACCGTCGCGAACACCGTCTGCAGCGTCGCCTGCTGGTTCGCCTGCGCCGCCGCGAGCAGCGACGTTGCGTTGCGCAGCGCCGCCGAGCGGCCGCCGAAGTCGTACAGCACCCAGCTCAGCGACACGCCCGCGTTCTGCAGGTTCGTCCGGTAGTTCGAATCGAATTGCGGATAGCCGGTCACGTGGTTGCTCGCGTTGTCGCGCGTGCCCTGCCAGTTGCCGGTCACCGTCGGCAGGAACGCCGCGCGCCCCACCCCCACCGCGGCCGCCTGGATCTGCACGTTGGCCCACGCCTGGCGGGTCTTCGGATGTCCGCACAGCGCGCGCTCCACCGCGTCCTGCAGACGCAGCGGCGACGGCAGCTCGCCGAACGCGCAGGCCCGCGCGCCGTCGCCGAGCAGGTCGCTCGCGGGCGTCGCCGACACCGCGCGCCCGGTCAGGAACGGATCGAACGCGCACGCGGGCCGCGCGCACGCCAGGAGCGCGGCCAGTCCGAGCGCGCGGGCGGCAAGGCGCGCGCCGCGATGAAGATCAACGCTCACGCAAGCTCTCCTGCCCCGTCTGGATCACCGGATCGAGGAAGTAGTGCGCGACGCTGCGCTTGCCCGTGCGGATCTCGGCCGTCACCGCCATCCCCGGCGTGAGGTTGATCCAGGTGTCGTTGGCGCGGATCCGGTTGGTCGCGAGCCGCACCCGCACCGGGAAAGTCAGCCCGCGCCGACGGTCCTGCACCGCGTCGTTCGACACGGTCGCGACGGTTCCCTTCAGGTAGCCGTAGCGCGTATACGGAAACGCCTCGACCTTGACGATCGCCGGCTGCCCGACCTTGACGAAGCCGATGTCCTTGTTCTCGATGCTCGCGTCGACCTCGAGCGTATCGTCCGGCACCACCTCCATCAGCGGCGAGGCGGCGGTCGCCACGCCGCCCAGCGTGTGGATCCGCAACTGCTGGATCGTGCCGTCGACGGGCGCGGTCAGGCTCAGCAGCTTCTGCCGCGTGTCGGCCTTGGTCTCGTCGTTGCGGCTCTGCGCCAGCTGCTGGGTCGCCTTGTCGAGCAGGTCCATCTGCTGACGGCGGAACTGCGACGTGGTCGAGGCGAGTTCCGCGCGCTGCTGCGCGATCGCCGCCGTCAGCTCGCGCGCATGGCTGCGCTGCGCCGCCAGTTCGTGCTCCTGGCCCAGCGCGCTCTGCTCCTTGTCGAGGTATTCGGTCTTCGCCACGTACTTGTCGGCGGCGAGCGCGCGGTAGTCGTTGGCCTGCTGGCGCGCGAGCGGCGCGGTCGCGGCGAGCTTGGCGATCTGCTGCGCGGTGGTCGCGAGTTCCGCCTCGCGCTTGAGCAGCTCCGCCTGCGCGCTGCCGAAGCGGTCGCGATACTCGCTGTAGAAGCTCTCCGCGAAGCGCTGCGCCTCCAGCGCCTGCTGCTCGCTCGCGCCGTCGACCGGGCCGAGCGCGGGCATCTTGCCCTGCGTCTGCGCGGCCAGCAGCGCGCGCGAACGCTCGGCGGTCAGCGCCGCGTCGACGCGGCTCAGGCGCGCCTTGTCCGCATCGGCCGCCGCCTGCGTGGTGTCGAGTTCCATCAGCAGCTGCCCCGCGTGCACACGCTGTCCGTCGCGCACCAGGATGCTGCGCACGACGCCCGTCAGCGCGGGCTGGATCGTCTTCACCTGCTGTTTCGGGATCAGCTTGCCGGGCGCGGCCGCGACGATGTCGAGCTGGCCGATCAGCGCGATCGCGACAATCAGCGCGCCGAGCGCGACGATGACCCGCATCGTCCACATCGGCAGCGGATGCACGGGCGTCTCGACGAGTTCGAGGTGCGCGGGCAGGAACGCCCGCTCATGCGGCAGGCGCGGCGCGCCGTCGAGTGCGCGGCGGATCCGCCAGGCTTCGCGGAATACCGCGGCATAGCGCGCGAGCAGCGCGCCGAGCGCGTGAAGTTTCAGCATCATCGGTCGTGGCGAAAAGCGGCGTCATGCATGTTGCAGCGACACCAGGTGAGCGTAGTAACCCTGCAGGCCGAGCAGCGTGTCGTGCGTGCCGCTCTCGACGATGCGGCCCCGGTCCATCGCGACGATGTGGTGCGCATGGCGCACCGAGGTGAGCCGGTGCGCGATGATGATCACGGTGCGGCCCGCGCACATCGCCTGCATGTTGTGCTGGATGATCCGTTCGGTCTCGAAGTCGAGCGCGCTGGTGGCCTCGTCGAAGATCAGGATGCGCGGATTGGTGACCAGCGCGCGCGCGATCGCGATCCGCTGGCGCTGGCCGCCCGACAGGTTCGAGCCGTGCTCGCCGACCATCGTGTCATAGCCTTCCGGCAGCTCGGAGATGAACTCGTGCGCGCCGGCCAGCTGCGCCGCGCGGATCACCACGTCGAGCGACGCGCCGGGATCGGTGACCGCGATGTTCTCGCGGATCGAGCGGTTGAACAGCAGGTTCTCCTGCAGCACCACGCCGATCTGCCGGCGCAGCCATGCGGGATCGGCGAGCGCGAGATCGATGCCGTCGATCCTCACCCGCCCGTGCTCGGGCACGTAGAGCCGCTGCAACAGCTTGGTCAGCGTGCTCTTTCCCGACCCCGAGCGGCCGACGATGCCGATCACCTGCCCCGCCGCGATGTCGAGCGACACGCCGTCGAGGATCGTCGGGCCGTCGGGCCGGTAGCGGAAGCGGATGTCCTGGAAGCTGACGTTGCCGCGCACCGCGGGCAGCGTCTGGCGGCTCTGCGACAGTTCGGTGCGGGTGTTCAGGATGTCGCCGAGCCGGCTCATCGAGATCCCGACCTGCTGGAAGTCCTGCCACAGCTGCGCGAGCCGCAGCACCGGCGCGGCGACGTGCTGCGACATCATGTTGAACGCGACCAGCTGCCCCACCGACAGCTTGCCCTCGATCACGAAGCGCGCGCCGAGATAGAGCGTGACGAGCGACACGAGCTTGCCGACCAGCTGGATCAGCTGCTGCCCGACATTGCCGAGCGAGGTCACGCGAAAACCGGCCGACACGTAACCGGCCAGCTGGTTGTCCCAGCGCCGCGTGAACTGCGGCTCGACCGCCATCGACTTGACGGTCTCGACGCCCGAGATGGTCTCGACGAGAAACGACTGGTTGTCGGCCGTGCGCGCGAATTTCTCGTCGAGGCGCCGGCGCAGCACCGGCGTGATGCCCATCGAGATCGCCGCGTACACCGGCAGCGAGATCACCACGACGAGCGTGAGCCACACGCTGTACATGCACATCACGGCGAGGAAGATGATCGAGAAGAACAGATCGATCACCGCCGTCACCGCCTGCCCGGTCAGGAAGCTGCGGATGTTCTCCAGCTCGCGCACGCGCGCGACCGTGTCGCCGACGCGCCGCGCGCCGAAGTAGGCGAGCGGCAGCGCGAGCAGGTGGCGGAACAGCCGCGCGCCCAGTTCGACGTCGATGCGGCTCGCGGTATGCGCGAACACGTAGTTGCGCACGCCGCTCAGCACGACTTCGAACACCGCGCTGACGAGCAGCGCGACGCACACCACGTTCAGCGTGTTGAACGCGCGATTGACCAGCACCTTGTCCATCACCACCTGGAACATCAGCGGCGACACGAGCCCGAACACCTGCAGCACCGCCGACACCAGCAGCACTTCGAGCAGCAGGCGGCGGTACTTGACCACCGCCGGGATGAACCACGAGAAGTCGAAGCGCGCGAATTCGCCGGCCAGCGTCGCGCGCGACGCGACCAGCAGCACCTGCCCGCCCGTGCGCGCGATCACGTCGGCCGGCGTGGACACCGTCGGCGACGGCGCGTGCGCCTCCGCGATCAGTGCTTTCCCGGCATCGCACGCGGCCAGCACGAAATGCGCGCCGTCCCCGGCGAGCATCAGCGCGGGCTTCGGCAGCGCCGCGAGCCGCTCGACGCTCGCCCGCACGCGGCGGGTCTTGAGGCCGAGCGAACGCGCGGCCAGTTCGAGGTCGGCCGCGCCGAGCGCGCCGTCCGGCAGCCCGCTCGCGTGGCGCAGCTGGTCGGCGTCGGTCGCGAGGCCGTGGAACTGCGCGATCAGCACGAGCGCCGCGAGGCCGGCATCCGGCATGGAGGGAGTCGATTGAAAGTCGTTCATCGTCGATCAGACAGAAAGGCCGCCGCCCCCGGCGGGGGCGGCGGCGGACGCGGTCAGTGCCAGTTGGCCGCCAGCACCGGCTGCAGCGATTTCTGCTGCTCCGGCGTGATGGCGGTTGCGCCCGCAACGGGCGGCGCGAAGCTCGCCATCGCCTGAACCAGGCTCTCGACGCTCAGCCCCGACAGCGTCTTGCCGTCGCCCGCGACGATCGAACCCGGGCGATCCGGCTGCGACGCATACCAGTTCTTCAGCGTCACGGTCTCGGCGCTGCCCGTCACCGAAATGCGCAGATCGTCGCCGGCATGCTGGAACCACAGACGCTCCGCGCCGACCTCCGCGCCGAACGCGAGCTTGCCGAGGCTCCCCGCGTAATCGAGCTCGTAGGTGCCGTGGCCGACCTGCACCGTCGCGAGCGCGCCCTTGAGGGTCGCCACGTCGTGACCGTCGCCGAGGCGCAGCGTCGCGAGCGACCCCGTGCTGTCGATCACGTTGCGGCCCGCGCCCACCGTCAGTTGCCGGAACGCGCCCGTCACATGGTTGTCGCCGTTGCCGAGCGTGATGGCCGCGTTGCTGTCGCTGCCCGTCACGTGGTTGTTGCCGCCGCCTGCCGTCACCGTCGCGCCGGAGCCGAGCAACTCGATCGTGCTGTCGCCGTCGCCCGTGGTCAGCTTCGTGCCGCTGCCCGTCGCCGTGACCGCGTGCGCGCCCGATCCGCCCAGCGTCGCCGAGCCGAACGTGCCGCCTTGCAGCAGCACATGGCGGCCGCCCGTCGCGGTGACGGTCGACATCGCCTCGCCCTGGTCGATCGCGACCTGACTGTCCGCGACGTCGACCCTGGCCATCACGCCGACCTTCTGCACGCCGGGCTGCACCAACAGTTCGAGCGCCGACTCCGCCGACTGGCCCGATGCGGTGGTCGCCCTGACCTTCACCGCGAGCGGGCCGGTCATGGCCGCGCCCGGCGACAGCGTCAGGCGGCCTTGCGCCGCGTCATAGCCGAGCCAGACCGGCAGCGGTGCGCCGTCCGCGAGACTGACCGTGTAGCTGACGACTTCGTCGCGCGGCAAGGCGAACAGCGACGCCAACGGATTGCTGGTCCAGGGCTGGGCCGAATCGGCCATCCACGCGGTCGGCGCGCGGCCGGACAGCGTCGGCGCTGCGGGGAAGGTCGGCGTGATCGGGTCGACCTTGACCGGCGGGACCGTCGGGATTTTCACCGGTGTCAGATCGACCGGCACGAGCTTCACCGGCGGGAGCGGCTGCATCGGCGGCACCGTCGGGATCTTGATCGGCGTCACATCGATCGGGTCGAGCTTCACCGGCGGGATCTTCACCGGCGTCACATCGATCGGATCGAGCTTCACCGGCGGAATCTTCACCGGCGTCACATCGATCGGATCGAGCTTCACCGGCGGAATCTTCACCGGCGTTACATCGATCGGATCGAGCTTCACCGGCGGGATCTTCACCGGCGTTACATCGATCGGATCGAGCTTCACCGGCGGGATCTTCACCGGCGTCACATCGATCGGATCGAGCTTCACCGGCGGAATCTTCACCGGCGTC
>NZ_JBXAPG010000042.1:0-30187 GCF_058803765.1 Burkholderia sp. GW821-FHT14F03 | reverse complement strand
TCACATCGATCGGATCGAGCTTCACCGGCGGGATCGTCGGCCCGGTCGGCATCGTCACCGGCGGCAGTCCGATCGGATCGACCTTGACCGGGGGGGTGGTCGGAATCGTCGGGATCTTCACCGGCGGCCACTCGATCGGCGGCACCGGGTTACCCGTGCCCGGCGTGACCGGCGTGACCGGATTGCCGCCCAACGGATCGCCGCCCGACGGATCGACCGCGACCGGCGGCTTCGTCACGACGCCCGCGTGATCCGGCGTCGGCGTCGCGAAGATGAAGTCGCCCTCGCCCAGTTGCGCCGGATCGAGCGCATCGAGATACACGAGTTCGAGCGGCGCGGCCGCCGTGCCGAGCGACTTGCTGCCGAGGCTCACGCCGTGGATCTGCGACAGCCCGTTGATCGTCGCGCGGTTCTGCTGCGCGATCACGAGATCGTCGAAGCGCGTCACGCCGGTCCCGCTCAGGTCGAGCTTGTCGATCCCGTGGCGGAAGCCGCGCAGCGCGTTGTGATAGCTCGACACGCCGTCCTGATGCGCGATCACGAAAGTATCCGAACTCGCCGCATCGTGGCTGTAGACCGTGCCCGCGAGCGACGCGACCAGCCGGCCGTTCGCATCGCTCGAATAGCTCACGCCGCGCGCGCCGCCGTTCAGCACCACCGTGCCGCCCGCAACGGGCAGCGCCGCATCGCCCGCCGCGCTGTCGACGTAGTGCGCGGGCGCGATGAAGCTGTCCTGGAACAGGAAGCGCCCGGCATCGAGCGCCGCGGCCTGCTGCCCCTTGACGATGATGCGCTGCCCGTCGCCCAGCGCGATCTGCACGTCCGCGCCCTGCTGGGTCAGCGCGAGATCGCCGAATTTCCGGCCCGCGAAACCGACCAGGTCGATGGTCTCGCCGCGCGCGGCGTCGAAGTTCTCGATCGTATCGAGGCCGCCCGCGCGCCGATGCACGACGAAGAAATCGCGGCCCGCGCCGCCCACCAGCGTATTCGCGCCGCGCCCGCCGTCGAGCAGCGCGTCCGCCGCGCCCGCCACGAGCCGGTCGTTGCCGTCGCCCGTCACGATGTTCTGGATCGCGCCGGGGTCGCGGATCGTCAGCGCCGCGCCGCCGATGCTCGCGACGCCCGTCGTCAGATCGACCGTTGTGTCGCCCGACACCGCCGCCGCGTTCAGCGTATTGCGCCCGCCGCGCGTGCCGTTCGCCGCGTCGTCGAGGATCGCGCGCGCCGGATTCGCGGCCGCCTGCGCGCGATACTCGTCGGTGTAGTAGTACGTATCGTCGGCGCTCGCGCGGTCGCCGTAGAGCCGCAGCGACCACTGATTGAGCTTGACCGGCAGGCCGTTCGCCGCGTCGGTCACCTCGAGCGTCCAGTTGCCGGCCGAGCGCTCTCCCCAGTCGTGCGTCGACATGAAGGTATAGCGGAAGCTTCCCGAGCGGGTGCTGCCGGCATCGGCCGCGCTCGCGCCCGGCGCGCCCGCCGGCGCCTTGCCCGCGCGGTCGAGCAGGATGCTCTCGGTGCCGTCCGGCGAGATCAGCTTCACGGTCAGGTCGCCGAGCCGGCCGACCTCCGCGTCGAAATCGATCTCCGCGTGCTGGACCGACAGGCCCGCCTGCATCGCGAGCGTCGCGCGCGCGGTCGCGCCCGACGCAACCGTCGCGCCGAGCGGCCCGCTCGTGCCGGCATAGACGCGTTCGTTCGCGCCCGTGCCCTGCTTCGCCCACGATTCGGCGAGCCGCACGGCCGCGCGCGCGTCGACCTCGCCGAAGCCGTAGTCGTGGCTCGCATGCATGCCGCCGCCGTTCCAGTTGCGCGCGCCGTTGTCGCGCCACTGCGTCGCGCCGTCGCGCACGCCCTTCGCGGACAACGCGAGAATTTCCTGCACGTCGCGATAGCCGAGATTCGGATTCGCCTGCAACATCAGCGCGACGACCCCCGACACGATCGGCGTCGCGAAGCTCGTGCCCTGCATGTCGCTGTACTGGCTGCCGAAGGTCGAGCCGCGATCGGTCTCCAGGATGTGACTCGTCGACACGACATTGCTGCCGGGCGCGGACACGAGCAGGCTCGCGCCCGGATTCGAGAACGGCGCGGAGCCGAGCTGCAGCGTCGACAGGTCGCTCTGCGCGTTGATCGCGCCGACCTCGATCGTGAAGCGGTTGTTGCCGGTCAGCGAGCCTTGCGCGCTGCCGCCCTTCTCGCGCGCGTTGCCGCCCGCCGCGACGATCACCGTGCCGAGGCCGCCCCGGCCCGCGTCCGCCGCGTACTGCGCATTCGCGAGCAGCGCGCTCTCGGTGTTGATGCTGCCCTTCTGCAAGTTGCTCAGCGCGAAATCGTTGGTGAAGCCCCAGCTGTTGTTCGCGATGTCGTAGCTGACCATGTGGCCGAGCCCGCTCAGGTCCGCGCCGTTGTTCGCGAGATAGTGGCCGCCGATCGTCGCGTCATAGGCGACGCCGACGCCGCCCTGGCCGTTGTTCGCCGCGACCATCACGCCCGCGACCATCGTCGCGTGGTTCGACACCGCCTGCGGCAGCGTGCCGTTGCCCTGCTGGGTCGCGAGCCAGGCCGGATCGATGTTCGGCGCGAGATCCGGATGATGCAGGTCGAGGATCTCGGGCCCCGTCGAGAATTCGCCGCCCGGCTCGAACTGGCCGATGCGCACGCCCTTGCCGGTGTAGTCACGCCACACCGGAATCACGTTCGCGTCGCTCAGATACCACTCCTGCGCCGCGAGCGGATCGGCCGGCATGTCCGGCGTCGACAGCGTGACGGTCGCGCGCATCGGCGCGGTCTTGCCGCTGTTCAGGTCGACCACGGTCGCGGCCGGGTTGCCCGCCGCATCGGTCACGCCGTATTTGAAGCTCATCACCCCTGCGTACGTCGCATCGGGCGTGAACAGCACGTCGCCCGCCGGCGTCAGCGCGACCGTGCCGCCCACCGCGTCGCCGACCGAGACGAGCTTCAGCGCGCCCTGGCTGTTCAGCCGCTGGTCGTTCGCGAGCAGTTGCGCGGCCGCGATCAGGTGCGCGCGCGTATGGTCGAACGCCTGCCCCGCCTGGTCGACGCGCAGCGCATCGTTGACCGGCATCGGGTTCGGCAGCGTCAGATCGACGGCCGAGATGTCCGAGAAGTTGAGCTTCTGCACGTTCTTCAGCGTCAGCGTGCCGTCGCGGCCGGCCTGATGGTCGGCGACGGTGTAGCCGCCGTCGGTGCGCGTGATCGTGTAGTCGCCGTGGCTGCCGTGCAGCGTCACGACGTTGGTGCCGCCGCCGCCGTCGATCGACGCGTTGCCGTGGCCCGCCTCGATCACGTCGTCGCCCGCGCCGCCGAAGATGCGGTCCGCGCCGCCGCCCGCGTGGATCACGCTGCCCGTGGCGGACGCATAGATCGTGTCGCCCGCCGGCCCGGCGTAGATCACCGCCTTGCCGCTGCCGCCGACGATCGTGTTGTGGCCCGAGCCGCCGACCAGCACGTCGTTGCCGCCGCCGCCGATCAGCGTCGCGTTGCCCTGTCCGCCCTTGAGGAACACGCTGCGGTTGCCGCCGCTCACCAGCACGTCGTCGCCGCGCCCGCCTTCGGCGATCGTCAGGCCCGCGTGCGCGAGATTCAGCGTCACGCCCTGGTCGCCGACCACGATCGCGGTGTCGCGTCCGCCGTTGCCGTGGATCCGGTCGGGATTGTCGCGCGCGCTGATCACGAACACATCGTCGCCCGCGCCGCCTTCATAGGTGTTGTGGCCGCCGCCGCCGACCAGCCAGCTGCCCGTGGGCGCCGCGATCAGCGTCGTGTCGCCGCTGCCGGCGTAGACGTTGTCGACGCCGAGCTTCGCCGCGTCGAGCGTCTCGCTCGCGGTCGCCGCGCTGGTGAACGCGGTGCGGGTCGCGCCGCCCGTCGTCGACGTGACCTTCGCGCCGCCGTCGACCGCCGTGAAGGTGTTGCCCACCGGATCGGCGAGGAAGTTCACGGCCATCATCTGACGCGTCGCGCCGTTCATCGTGAAGGTGCCGCGCCCGAGCACCTCGTTGCCGTTCTGCGTCTCGCCCGCGCTGCGCGAGACCGGCTTCACCTGGATCTGCGTGATGCCGAGTGCGTCGAGCGTCTTCAGTTCGCCCGGCGCGGACTTGCCGTCATGATTCGCGTCGACCCACACGCGCAGCGTCGACCAGCTCGGATCGTTGCGATCGAGCACGCCGTCGTGATTCGCATCGACGCTGTCGAGCGCGCCGAAGCCGTCCTTGAAGCGCGCCTGGCCCGCCGCGCCGTTCGCGCCCGCCGCGCCGCCGAAGTACTCGGACAGCATCTGGCTCGCATTCGTGATCTGTCCGCCGCCCGCGTCGACCACCAGCATCCCGGTGCCGGCGTCGGCCCAGCCGGTGCGCTTGAGCGTGCCGCTGTGATCGACGTCGAACAGCACGCCGTCCTCGATGCCGGTCGTCTTCGCGCCGTTGCCGGTCAGGTCGAGCAGGATCGGATCGATGTAGGTGTTGAAGGTGGTCATCGCCGACAGGCCGTTCAGCACCGCTGCGTTCAGGCCGCTCGCGTTGGGCCGGCCGGTCGCGCCCGGATCGGTGTAGAACTGCCCGAGATACGCGCCCGGCTTCGCGTTCGGATCGAGCTGGAACTCACCCGGCCGGATGCCGCCCGACGCGAGGCTGCCCATCTGCGCGGAGGCGAAGTCGGTGCGGTTCAGCGTGTTGTCGGAGAACGAGATCTTGCTGGTCGCGCTGTTCTGCACGAAGCCGTTGCGCACGTCCTGCGCGGCCTTGCCCTCGCCGAGCGAACCGGATTGCGGCTGCGGATTCGTGTTGATGTCGATGTTGATCAGGTTGGTCGGCGCGGATAGCTGGATGATCTTGCCGACGCCGATCGCCTGCGCGCCGGACGACAGCCCGAGCCCGCCGTTCACGCCCATCAGCGTGGATACCGAGATGCCCGTCAGCGCGGAGACGGTGTCGAGGTTGTTGGTCGACGCGTCGACATAGAACTGGTCCGGGGCCAGCGCGATGCCCTTCGGCAGCAGCGGGCGATAGCCGACGATGTCGCCGAGCGCGCTGACCGTGTGTTCGCCGAACGCGCCGTCCTGGCGACGCGTGACTTCGGTGTATGCGCCGTTGCGGTGGATCGTCAGTTCGCTCACGCCGAGCGGGGTCGCCTGCTGGAGCAGCGTGTCACCCGTTGCGGCGTCGACCTTCAGCCATTGCTGCGAGCCGTCCTGGCGCGTGACCGTGAAGCTGTTGTCGAGGCCCGACTGCACGTTCGCGATGGGGCTCGTGCTCAGATTCGACAGGTATTCGCGCGCCGACGCCGGCACCGCCACGAAACCGTTGGTGTCGCCCGCGGGCAGCGCGAAGCGGCCGTCCGCGCCGATGCTCAGCCCGGCCGCGGCGTCGAACATCGCGCCCATCGTGTGGTCGATCCCGAAGGCGGGCAGCGCGAACGGCAGCAGGCCGGTGATCGCGATCGTCTTGGCCGCCACGGGCAAGTACGCACCCGGCAGGTAGGTGACGGGCTGCGACATCGATTGCGACAGGTAGGGGCCCCACACGGGCGCCTGGTAGAAGAACGTCGCGATGTCGTTGGGCATGCGCACATCCGACGCGACGTGGCCGGCGGACTGATACGCGGCGATGACTTCGCCGATGTTGCGATTGCCGAAATAGCCGGCGTCGATCAGCGACTTCGCGAGCGGCAGGCTGTTGTAGACCTGCGTGTCGAGGCCGTTTTTCAGCGCGAACATCTGCGCCATGCTGCCGCCGAGGCTGTGGCCGGTGGTGGAGAAGGTGTAGCCCTTGAAGATCTCGAGACCCTTCACGCTGTCGTACACCGACTGCGCCTGATCGACGATCTTCCGGTATTCGCTCGCGCCGCCGTTGGTCAGATCGGAAACCCAGTTCGACAATGCGTCTGAACCCTTGAAGGCGATGACGATCTGTTTCGTCTCCCGATTCAGTGCAACCGCAAAACGATTTTCGAGCGTACCGCCACTGTTGAACTGATCTCCATATCCTTCTTTCAGATACTGCTCCATATCCCCGATTTCGCGGATATCAACCCAGTCCCCATCCATCGTATGTTCGTCCGGCGATGCATTCTTGGCCCTCGGATATGCCCACGCCGCAATCTTCATTCCCACGGCTTGATCCGGTATTGTTTTGTTGTTCATACAAGTTATTGTTTAGATATTTACCCAATGAATGCAGTGGCACGACACTGGTCGTCCAACTCGCTCCACACTCTCTCCAGGTGAGGATTCCTAGGTACCAGGACCACGCTAGTCCGGCTCGATGCGTCCGTTTTATAGACACCGTCACGGTAGGCGTATTTCATGATCGCCGCGGCAGACGCATATTTCAGATACACGCCGTCCCGTCGCGCGACCGGTCTAGCATAGGTGCAGCGCACCTTGATGCCGGCTCGGATCAGGCTCTCCCCAAGCGCTCGATCCACCATGCTGCCGGGCAAGCGAGCAACCCCCACATCCAGCGGAATCGTGTCGTCGAAGTAATAGAAGCCAAGCATGATCATCGCGTCGCTCGAACCCTTGTCGGCAGCTTTCCGCAGCAGTTCAACGATTTTTACCGGATCGTTCGTATCCTGGATCCAGCCTTGCGCATTGCCGATCGCATACAGGTAGTCCCCCATCGGGTCCCCGCTCGCCTGCAGCGCCTTCACGCGCGCGCGCTCGTCATCCCACAGCTGCTTCGCGTGCCGGTTCTGCGACCGCTGGTCCGCCGCATTGGCGAGCGTCATCACGCCGGCAACCGGCGCGGCTGCCAGTTGGCAGCCGGATAGCGCTACTGTCATGGCCAACATGACGGGCGAAGCGATAGCCGACAACGCGTGCCTCATCACATTGCGCCCTGTTCCGCACATTCGTCTGGAATCCTTACGCATGCTTTGCTTTGATCCATGTTTAACCAATAAACGCCGTTGCGCGGCACTGTACGTCGATGTCGAGCCATTCCTGCTCGAGAGCCAGATTTTTTGGAATGACTATCCGGTATTCGTGAGGTCCGACCTTTTCGTCCATCCCGTTCCGATAAACCATCGCCATCCACCGCGCAGCCGACGTGTATTCAAGGCGAACCCATTCCCCGGAGGGGCTCGGCACGGCATACGTACAGCGACGTGCAACCCCCTCGCGCACGAGCTTTTCTCCGAGTACCCGGTCAACCTTGTCTGCCGACAAACGCTTGAAATTTCCGTCTAACGGGATGACCGCATCGAAGTAGTAGAACCCCAACATGATCATTGCATCGCTGGAACCCCTATCCGCGGCTTTCTGGAGCCAACCGACGATCTCCACCGGATCGCGGGTGTCCTTGATCCACCCTTGCGCATTCCCGATCGCATACAGGTAATCCCCCAGCGGATCGCCGTTCGCCTGAAGCGTCTTCACATAAGCCCGCTCGTCATCCCAGATCCGCTTCGCATGCCGGTTCTGTGAACGTTGATCCATGACGTTGGCAAGCGTCATCGCGCCGGCAACCGGAGCCGCCAGCAACTGACAACCCGACAGCCCCACGCTCGCCGCGCCGAGCACGGCCCACGCGACAAAGGCGCGCGAGAACGCGCGCGCGATGCTTGAAATGAAAATCATGAATCGATGATGGAATAGGCAGTGACTCGAAGCGATAAGCTGAACGAACCGCGCACGGACGTTCACACGTCGCCGCACCTGAACCAGCGATGCCCATTCCCCGCCCTCGGAATGCCCACCCCGGTAGATCGCCCGCCGACCTGCCATAGCCGCACGCGCGGCCCGTCCGCCATGCGCTGCGCACGGCACGACGCCGAACCTCGATCGAAGGGATTCGCGCCGCCCACCCCCGTGGCGAACGCGCAAAAGAAGAAGCGGCGGACAGCTACGCTGCCCGCCGCTGCAATCAACAACATCTTGAAATGGCCCTCGGATTCCTTCCGCAACGCGGAAGGTGGCAAACAAGATCTTTTTGGCAACCAGCGGCACGCATTGCGCCCGCTCGCGAATCAACACGCCTTGTAGTTATATGCTGCAATTGAAAGGCGATTGAAAGTTAATTCGTGATGTGCACATCAATTTCAATGGCACACTGCAGCCAAGATCCAATCAGATCGTAATAATCGGTAATATTAACTACAACTATATGCTTTTGGCAAGCTGTAGAAACTGACAGAAAAATATCGCCGCGAGCAATGTTCAGCGCCATGAAAGCGTCACTCCACTGTGATTCGTAATAATCCAGGTCAATGAACACAAGGAAGTTCGCTTCCAGCCCCGCGCAATCGACGTGTCCAATCCCCGCGCACGCCTCTCTGGGCCGGCGGCCCGGCCACGCCACCCTGCGCTCCTCGCCTTCCATCGCCTCAAGCCGGCGCTCAAATGCGTCCTGATCCCGTCCCGCGGAATCGCTCGGCGTCCGCGCCCGAATCATGGCCGAGAAGCGGCTCTATTCGGCATCGTGTCCGGCAAGCGGCGTGCCGAACGCGCCCATGCCCCAGGCCGGATCGCGGCGGGCGCGCATCGGCTCACTCACCGAAACATCACTCCGTCCGGCCGCCACGACCCGCCGCGCCTCCCTCGATCGCCCCCTACCAAGCCGCCCCCACCTACCCCGCCGCCCGGATCGCCTCCTCGTACACCCCCGCCACGCGCCGCGCGATGACCGCATTGTCGAAATGCTCGCGCGCGTAACGGCGGCACGCGCGCGCATCGGGCAACGCAAGCGCGCCCGACAACGCATCGCGCACGCCCTCCGCGATCGCGCCCGCCCCGCCGCCCGGCAGCACGAGCGCGTCGGACAGCCCCGCCACCGCCTCCGGCAGCCCGCCGACCGGCGTGACCAGCACCGGCGTGCCCGTCGCCAGCGATTCCACCGTGATCAGCCCGAAGCCTTCCAGCGCGACGGTCGGCACGACGCTCAGCGTCGCCGCGCGGTACAGCGTCGCCAGATGCGCGTCCGGCACGAAGCCGAGCAGCGTCACGTGACCGTCGAGCCCCGCCGCGTCGATGCGCGCCTTCAGTTCGGCCGTGAGCGGCCCCTTGCCCGCGATCAACAGCAGCACGTCCGGACACCGCCGGCGCACGATGTCGATCGCGTCGATCAGATCCTCCAGCCCCATCCGCCGCACGAGGCGTCGCACCGCCAGCACGATCGGCCGATCGGGCGGCAATTGCAGCCGGCGGCGCGCGTCCGCCGTGGTGATCGGCACATCGAACTGCGCGGTGTCGACGCAGCCCGGCACCACCCGCACCCGCGCCGGATCGATCCCGTAGCGCGACGTGAGGATCTCCCCGAACGCGCGCGACAGCACGATCAGCCGCGTCGAGCGCGCGTACACGGTCTGCTCGACGTAGTACTTCGCGCGGCGGCCGAGCACGGCCGCTCCCTCGACCTGGCTTTCGTCCGCCCACGGCCCCTGGAAATGCGAGACCTGCGGGATGCCGCGCGTGACGTCGAGGCCCGGGAACGTGTAGAGCGCGAAATGCGACGACACCACGTCCGGCCGCTCCACCCGCACCACCTCGCGCAGCGCCTGCCGCGCGGCCAGCATGCGGCGCGGCAGCGAGCCGCCCGCCGGCCCGAAGCCGTGGATCGCGCCGCCCGTGTCGGTCGCGACCTGCGCGGAGCCGGCCACCACGCCGCGCACCGCGACCCCCGCCCCCGGCAGCGCGCCGACAAGCGCGTGGTACATCCGGTCGAG
This sequence comes from Burkholderia sp. GW821-FHT14F03, assembly GCF_058803765.1. Classification (NCBI taxonomy): domain Bacteria; kingdom Pseudomonadati; phylum Pseudomonadota; class Betaproteobacteria; order Burkholderiales; family Burkholderiaceae; genus Burkholderia; species Burkholderia sp. GW821-FHT14F03. Next base: position 20,506 of record NZ_JBXAPG010000042.1, on the reverse strand, counting down.
CCCGCCTGCCCGTTCGGGAAACCAATGCATGCCGATCTGCAAGGATTTGATCGTCGGGGAGGGATCCGTCATCGCGCGTGCTCCTGCGTCACCTGAGGTTTCGTGGCCGGCGTCGGCCGCGCGCCGCGCGCCAGCCGCCGGTACAGCGCGAGGTACTGCGCGCCCATGCGCGCCCAGCTGAAATCGGCGACCCGCGCGCGCGCCGCGCGGCCCATCTCGCGGCAGGCGTCGCGCGCGTTCGCGAGGCGGGCCAGCGCGCGCGCGAGCGCGGCCGTGTCGTCGGGATCGTCGAGCACGATCCCGCACGCGGGCGTGATGATTTCCGCGCCGCCCGCGCTGCGCGCGGTCACCACCGGCAGCCCCGCCGCCATCGCCTCGAGCAGCGACAGGCTCATCGCCTCGTAGCGCGACGGAAACACGTAGGCATCGGCCGACGCCATCAGCACGGGCATCGCGCCCACCAGCCCGAGGAAATGCACGCGCGCATCGAGCCCGAGCGCGCGCGCCTCGGCCGGATACGGGCTGCCCGGCAGATAGCCCGCCACCGCGAGATGCACGTGCGGCGGCAGTTGCGCGAGCGCGCGCAGCACGGTGCCGAGGTTCTTGCGCGGCGTGCGCAGGTCGCCGACAAACAGCAGCAGGAACGCATCCTCGGGCAGCCCGAACGCGCGCCGGTCCGGCCGCGCGCGCGCGAACGCATCGAGATCGACGCCGTTGTGGATCACGCCGATGCGCGCGGCGTCGATCCCCGCGTCCCGGATCTCGCCCGCCACCTTGGCCGACACCGCCGTGATCGCGCGCGCGCGCCGGTAGGCCCAGCGCTCGAAGCGCGCGTTCAGCCAGGTATAGAGGAACTGATACGCCGACCACGGCCCGCGCGTCAGCCGGTACGGATAGCTGGGGCTCGCGAGCCAGCCGCCGTGCACGAAGTGCGCGGTGTTGACGTCGGCGCGCACCCACGAGATGAAGCCGTTGACGTGCAGCAGGTCGTAGTCGGCGCGATGCCGGCGCAGCCACCACGCGCTCTTGAGCGCGAACACCTGCTGCCGCACCAGGTTCGAGGGCCAGCCGCGCCCCACCCGCACCGGGATCCAGCGCACCCGCGGATCGTCGAGCAGCTCGGGCGCGACGTGCGACGCGACGAGCGTCACCTCGCAGCGCTCGGCGAGTGCCGCGCGGGCGATCTCGTAGTTCACCCGGCCCTGTCCGTCGTTGTGACGCACGACATGCGTGACGATGGCGATTCTCACTGGTCGACTCCCGACGAAAGCGCGACGTGCCGGCGCTGCAGCTTGCGCCAGTGCGCCGCGGACAAGATCGCGCTGATGCTCATGAACAGCAGCAGGCCGCCCGTGCCGATCAGCGAATTGGTGAACACCAGCATCGCGAACACCGACAGGCTCAGGCTCAGGCAGGCGGAAACGAAGCGGTCGCGGCGCAGCGCGAACGACGCGCGCACTGCGCGCCCGAGCAGCCACAGGGTGCCGGCGAGATACAGCAGCGTGCCCGGCCAGCCGAGCACGAACGGCACGTTCATCACGCCGCTGTCGAAGCTGCCGTACTTGCCCAGCTCGCCGCCGTCGCTCGACAGGCGCGTCGAGGTGCCGGTCGCGCCGAGTCCTTCGCCCGCGACGTCGGTGAACGCGGTCTGCGCGAAGCTCGCGTAGAACTTGCTGCGATCGTCGTAGCTGCGATCGTCCTTGAGGTTCGAGATCGACTGCAGGCGCTGGCCCAGGCGGTCGGCGACCGGCCCCACCGTCAGCAGCGGCACGCACAGCCCGGCCAGCACCAGCGCGCTCGCGAACAGCCGCAGGCGCACCCGGTTGGTCGATTTCGCGAGCTGGATCGCGAGCGCGATCACCCAGCCGCCCCAAGTCGAGCGCACGAGACACAGACTGAACGCGACGAAGCCCGCCGCGCCCGCGAGCCAGCGCAGCCGGCCGTCGGCCGCGAGCACGAACACGAGCGCGCCCATCATCGCGAATGCGAACGGGCCCGATGAGTTCATCGTGCTGAACACGCGCACGCCGTACGGCACCGGATCGCCCTGCGAGTTCATCTGCGAACCGAGCATCCACAGCACGTCCCATTGCGGCATCACGAAGAACTGCACGATGCCGTAGACGCCCATCACCAGCATGCCCTCGACGAACGCGGCCAGGATCGTCTCGCGATAGGCCGGGTAGTCGCGCGCGTGCACGATGATGTGGAAGCCGATCAGCACCGGATACATCCAGTTCGCGAGATCGTAGGTCGCGGCGAGCGGCCCGCTCGACACGACGCCCACCAGGTACGCGTAGCCGAGCCCGAGCAGGATCAGCAGCACCGGCAGGCCGCGCCGCTCGGCCAGCACGCGGTAGTGGCGCACGAGCCCGAGCGCCGCGATCATCGTGACCGCGAGCGGCGCGATCTGGATCAGACTGGTCGGCGTGTACGCGCCGCGCGTCCAGTCGGCGAGCCGCCGCACCTCGGGCGCGAGGAACCACAGCCACCACATGAAGCCCACGTAGCGCGCCGGGCTGCGCACGTACAGCCACAGGCCCGCCGCGACCGACAGGCACGGAAACGCGTAGGTCAGCACCGTGCCCTGGTGCGCGGCGATCAGCACGGCGGTGAGGCCCCACAGCGCCGCCTGCGCGGCCCAGTGGACCGGATCGCCCGCGAACCGGCCGAGGCCGGCGCGGCGCGCGGACGCGAGACGCGGGGCGTGCGCCGTCATCGGCCCGCTCCGCCCGGCGCGGCGGCAGGCGCGGTCGCGCCGGCGCGGCGGGCCAGCAGCGCGCGCGTCAGGCGCGCATGCTGTTCGGCGAACTGCCGGGTCGTCAGCGCGGCGCGTTCGAGCCGCGCGGCAGCAGCCTGCGCACGCGCCAGCGCGCGGGCCGGCTGCGCCGCGAGCGCATCGGCCGCGCGCCGCAGCGCGCGCGGATGGAACGGCGGCACATAGGTTGCCGTGCCGCGCGGAAAATAGTCGCGCAATCCGCCGACCTGCGTGACGATCATCGGCTTGCCGAGCGCCGCCGCCTCCAGCATCACGGTGATGCCCGATGCGTGGTGGTTCGGGCGCAGCGGCACCACGATCAGATCGGCCCACTCGTACAGCGCGCGCTGTTGCGCGATGCCCGCCGCCGGCCCGATCGCGATGTTCGGCGCGCGCAGCGCGCGCGGCACGCGCCGCCGGGTCGCGAGCCGCACGTCGTAGCGCGCGTCGTGGCCGAACGCCGTCACGAAGGTTCGCCAATCGCGATCGCGGTCGTTGCCGATCGCCGCGATGCGCAGCGGCCGATGCGGCGTCCATGCCTGGGGCGGCCGGATCGGGAAGTCCTGCGTGTTCAGCCCGTAGTACACGTGCTCGGCCTCGCGCCCCAGATAGCGGCGGCACAGCGCGGCATTGTCGCGCGCGAGCGTCGTCAGCACATCCGCGCGCGCGAGCAGCCAGCGATACAGGGCGCGCCGCGCGAGGCCGTAGTCGCGCCAGCGATCGAACAGCCACACGCTCTGCGCGAGCAGCAGCGGCCGGCGGCCGCGCGCGCCCGCGAGTCGCAACACCAGCGCGGCCGCGAGATGCTCGTGCTCGGTGTGCGTCCAGATCACGTCGCTCGCGAGCAGCGCCGCGCGATTGCGCCACGCATGCAGCAGGTCGAAGCCGAGCAGCGCCTTCGCCGCGCGCCGCGCGAGGCCCACGAGCCGGCCTTCGCGCGCGTCGCGCGAGTAGCTGAGCGCGAACTCGGCCGACTCCGCGTGGTGATAGCCGTACAGGCAGCCGATGCCGTCGCCCCGGCGATAGGTGCGCGGATCCGCGCCATGAAACAAGTGAACATGGACCTTGGTCGCGTTCATGCGCCTCCTCCGGTTCCGGTTGCAACGCATTGCCGGCGCGCGCGCATCGCGCCGCCTCCTCAAGCCGCCGCCGCGCGCGCGGCCCGCGCCCCCGCGCGCACCGCGCGCCAGTGCGCATGCCGGCGCGCGCGCCGCGCCGACAGCGCGCCCAGCATCAGGTGGGCCACCCCCGGATAGACGCGCGTGCCGACGAGCGCGTACCACCACCACGCCGCCTCGCGCCGCAGCGGCGGCAGATGTTCGCGCAGGACCAGGTGCAGGTTGTATGCGGCGTTGCTGACGGCATCGAGCGAGGCCGCGTCGCGGCCGTCGTCGTCGAAGCGTTCGGCCGGATAGTGGTCGACCGCGACGGCCGGGTCGTAGACGAGCTTCCAGCCCGCGCGCTTCACGCCGAGGCTGAACGCGAGATCGTTGTGCGGCTGCGCGCCCGCGCCGCGCAGCCGCGTATCGAAGCGCAGGCCCGCGATCGCCGCGCGCCGGTAGCTCATGTTCGCGCCCTTGAGCAGGTCGACCTCGCGCGCGCCGCCCACGCCGAGGTGATGGTTGCCGACGATCCTGCCGCTCGCCCGCAGGCGGCCGACCAGCGGCCGCGCCGCATCCAGCAGGCGGCCCTTCTCGTGCACCCAGTCGCGCCCGCCGAGCGCGCCGAGCGCGGGGTCCGCGCCGAACGCCGCCGCGATGCGCGCGAGCCAGTCCGCGCGCGGCGCGGCGTCGTCGTCGGTGATCGCGATCACATCACCCCGCGCGGCCTCCAGCCCGCGATTGAGCGCCGCGACCTGCCCCGGCGCATCGACCGCGGCGACCCGCAGCGTCAACCCGCCGCGCACCGCCGGATCGGCGAGCCGCGCGTGGGTCGCCGCATCGTCGCGGCGCGCGACGACGATCACTTCGTCGGGCGCGCGCCGCTGCCGCGCAAGCGCGGCGAGGCAGCGCGCGAGGTCGTCGGGACGCCGGTAGGTCGGCACGAGCACGGAGATGTTCATCGCAGGGTCTCTCGTCGGTCGCGGACGCGCGCGCGTCACGCATTCAGGTATTCGTGGACGGATGCATAACCGCGCCCGTAGCCGCGCGCGCGCGGCGGCACGCCGTTGAAGATTCCGCCTTGCAGTTGCACGCCCGCCGTCCGCAGACGCTTGATCGCATCGCCGATCTCGCCCTCGGTGTGCATGCCCGAGCGCAACACCAGGAAGGTCGAGCCGGCCAGTTCGCCGAGCAGCGTCGCGTCGGTCACCGCGAGGATCGGCGGCGAATCGACGATCACCATGTCGTAGCGATTGCTGAGGCCGTCCAGGTATTGCACGACGCGCGGCGACATCAGCAGCTCCGACGGATTCGGCGGCCGGGCGCCCGCCGCGATGAAGGACAACCCCTGCACCGGCGTGTCGCGGATCGCGTCCTCGAGCGGCGCCTGGTCGCTCAGCAGTTCGGAGAGCCCCGCGCCGCCGCGCGTCTCGAAGTAGCATTCGAGCGAGCCGCGCCGCATGTCGGCATCGATCAGCAGCACCCGCTTGCCCGAGTGCGCGAGCAGCGCGGCGAGATTCACCGCGAGAAAGCTCTTGCCGATGCCCGGCGTCGGCCCGGTCAACACCATCACGCGATTCTTCGCGTCCATCAGCGCGAATTGCAGCGCGGTGCGCAAGCTGCGCAGGCTCTCGACGCTCAGGTCCTTCGGCCGCATGCACGCGAGGATCGGCCGGATGCGCGCGCCGCTCTTGTCCGCCCCCGCATCGAGCCGCGCCTGCTCGGCGCTGAGCGGCACGAGCCCGTACAAGGGCAGATTGAACGCGCGCTCGACGCGCTCCGGATCCTCGATGCCATGAAACAGGTTGCGGCGCAGGAACACCACGCCGGTGCCGAGAATCAACCCGAGCAGCACCGCCGCCGACAGGATCAGCACCTTCTTCGGCTTCACCGGCGCGCCGGGCCGCAGCGCCGCATCGACCAGCCGGATGTTGCCGCCCGTGCCCGCCTTCTGCACCGACAATTCCTGCACGCGGTTCAGCAGCAGTACGTAAATGTCTTCCGCGACCTTCGCGTTGCGCTGCAGCGCCACCGCCTTCACCTCGGTCGCCGGCAGCCCGCGAAAGCGATCGCTGAACTTGCGCTGCTCCGCCTCGAGCTGCGCGAGCTGCTCGCGCGCGGCCAGCACGAGCGGATGCGCCTCGGTGAAGCGCTGCGCGAGCGAGGCGAGCTGCAGGCGCTGCGCGGCGATCTGCTGCTCGTACTGCACGCTGCCTTCCAGGTACACCTTCGCTTCGTCGCTCGCATTGATCGAGCCCGAGGTGCGCTGGTACTCGGTCAGCGCCGCCTCCGCGCGCTCCAGGTCCGACTTCAGGCGCGGCTCCTCGCTCCTGAGGAAGTCGAGCATCTTGGTCGCCTCGGCCTGCTTGCTCGTCACGTGCTGGTGCAGGTAGGACTGCGCGAGCGCGTTGGCGATCTGCGCGGTCTGGTCCGGATCGCGCCCTTCGAGCGAGATCTGGATCACGCCGGTCTGCTTGCCCTGCTCGGTCACCTGGATCGCCGACTGGAACGCGGTGATCGCATCGAGATCGTTCTGCCGCACCACGATGAATTGCGTGCCGGGCCGCGCGACCAGCTGGCCGACCGTCAGCGCCACGCCGCCACCTTCCGCGCGCTCGCCGACCCGCCCGCGCAGCAGCGGCGCGCCGTCGGCCGTGGCGAGCGCGTAGTCGCCCCCGGCGCCCGCCGTCAGGGTCAGCGGCTGGCCTTCGAGCGCCTGCGTCACCTCGATCGCGTCGATGCTGGCCAGCTCGCCGCCCCAGGCGTACGCGCCGAGCCCGAGCCAGGGCCGCGCGGGACGGCCCGGCGTCGCGAGCCGCGCGGCGATGCCGCCGAGCAGCGGCATGCTTCTCGGCGTCACCGAGAAGTTGAGCTTGCACTGCTCGACAACCGGCCCCACCACGCCGCGGCTCTTGATGATCTCGATCTCCGCGTCGGTCGCGGGCGTCGGCGGGCCGCTGTTGATCACCGCGCCGGTCTGGGTCTGCGTGAGCGCCTGCGAGGTGTTGTCGCCCGCCTCGACCCGCACGTGCGCGTCCGCCGAGTAGACCGGCTTCGCGATATAACAGTACAGCGCCGCGAGCGCGATCACGGTCGCCGCGATCGCGAGCAGCAGCCAGATGTCGTCGAGGATCACCTGGATCAGCCGGCCGAGCACGACGTCCTCTTCCTCCGTCGTCGTCGCGAGGTCCGCGTACGGATGTTTCGCCTGCGTATTCACCATGCATTCCGCCTCGGTTGGGGCGGGTCGGGCCGGCCGGCCCGACCCGCTCAGCGCGTGATCTGCTTCATGTAGTAGATCGACTGGATCGTCGGGAACACCTGCTGCAGGATCCGGTTGAACTGCACCGATGCGGCGGTGCCGACATACACCACGTCGAGCGGCTGCAGCTGGAAGCGGCTCGACAACATCAGCGCGTCGGGCTGCGTCATGTCGAGCCGGAAGATGTCGGGCGTGCCGCCCTGCGCCGGCAGGTCGCGCAGCACGTAGATCTGGCGCGGATTCGCATCGGTATCGAGCAGGCCGCCGCCGGCCGTCAGGGCATCCGCGATCGTCAGCCGCCCCCTGAGCATCGGCACGGTCGCCGGCGTCTTCACCTCGCCCATCACGAATACGCGGCTGTCGCTGCGATCCGGCACGTTGACGATGTCGCCCGCCTGCAGCATCACGTTCTGGTCGATCTCGCCGCGATCGAGCACGCCGTTCGCGTCGAGCTGGTAGAAGCGGCCCTCGCGCGTGAGCCGCACGCGCTGCAAGTCGGCCTCGGTGGTCGAGCCGCCCGAGCGCGTGATCGCATCGACGAGCCGCAGCGGCACATCCGTGATCGCGAGCGGCCCCGGCGTGCGCACCTCGCCCGTCACCTGCACCTTCTGGCTGCGGTAGGACAGCACCCGCACGTCGATCTGCGGCTGCTTCACATAGTGCGCGAGCTTCGCCGCCAGTTCGTCGCGCAGTTCCTCGACCGTCCGGCCCACCGCGCGCAACCGGCCGACGAACGGGAAGAAGATCGTGCCGTCCGCGTTCACGGTCTGGCCGTAGGGGTCGGCCTGCCCCGGCAGCGCGTTCGTGTAGGGCTGCTGCAGCGCGCCCGCGACCGTCTGCGTGGTGTTGCCGCCGCTCGAGAACGACTGGCCCTGCGGCGTGGTCAGCTCCGGGTGGTCCCACACCGTGACGCCGAGGATGTCCTGCGGCGCGATCCGGTACACGTACTGCGAGGGGTCCGCGAAACGGTCGGCGGGCACGGGCCGCGCGGTGCGCTGCGCATCCGCCTGCGCGACGATCAGCCGGGCGTCGATCAGATGCACCGGATACTGCGCGGTCGGCGCCGCGTCGTCGTCGCGCAAGCGCGAGGTGTCGAGATGGTTGCCGGGCGCGGTCGCGCACGCGGACAGCAGCGCCGCGGCCGCGAGCGCCGCGAGACGGGAAACGGACGAACGAATCAGCATATCCTGGGCAACCATCCTTGAACCAGTCGTTCGATCTGCAGGTAGCGCGCGCGGTAGTCGGCCTCGGGGCCGCCGTACGGATCGGCGATCTCGGCGCGCTCCCACTTGCCGAGCAGGTGCACCTTGCCGCGCGCGCACGGGTCGAGCGCCTCGAGCGCCGCGCACTGCGCACGCTCGTTCGCGAGCACCAGGTCGGCGTCGCGCACGAGCGCGCGGCTCACGCGCCGCGAGCGATGCGTGGAGCCGTCGACACCGCGCTCGGCAAGCAGGCGCGCCATCATGGGGTCGAGCGCATCACCGTCGTTCGCGCCGATCCCGGCGGAATGAAACAGCCGCGCGCGCTCGCCGGCGCGCGCGGCGAACGTGCGGAACAGCAGCTCCGCGACCGGGCTGCGGCATACGTTCGCGTGGCAGACGATCAGCACGTTGCGGAACATCGGCACGGGCGCGGCCGTCATGCGACCGCCGGCGCGACGGGCGGCGCGACGCGCGCACCCGGCCGGCCGATCGGGTGATACTCGATGCCCAGCTCGCGCATCGCGAGCGGCTCGTATAGGTTGCGGCCGTCGAAGATCACCGGCTGCCGCCAGCGCGCGTCGAGCGCGGCGAAATCCGGGCTCTTGAACGCCGCCCACTCGGTGACGATCACGAGCGCATCCGCGTCGCGCACGGCGCTCAGCGCATCGTCGGCGAACGCGAGGCGCGCGAGCCGCTCCGGATGGTCGCGCAGATCGCGCGCGAACACGCGCGCCGCCTCGGCGCGCGCGACCGGATCGTAGGCGACGATGCGCGCCCCGCGCGCGAGCAGCGCCGCGATCAGCGCACGGCTCGGCGCCTCGCGCATGTCGTCGGTCTCCGGCTTGAACGCGAGCCCCCATACGCCGAAGCGACGGCCGCTCAGGTCCGCGCCGAAGCGCGCGACGATCTTGCGCGCGAGCACCTGCTTCTGCGCGACATTGACCCCGGCCACCGCTTCGAGAATCCGCAGCGGTTCGCCCGCCTCGGCGGCCGCGCGCGCGAGCGCGTCGACGTCCTTCGGAAAGCACGAGCCGCCGTAGCCGCAGCCCGCGTACAGGAAGTGGTAGCCGATGCGCGGATCCGCGCCGATGCCGCGCCGCACCGCCTCGATGTCCGCGCCGCAGCGGTCCGCGAAGTTCGCGAGTTCGTTCATGAAGGAGATCCGCGTCGCCAGCATCGCGTTCGCCGCGTACTTGGTGAACTCGGCGGAGCGCACGTCCATGTACAGCGTGCGTTCGTGATTGCGATTGAACGGCGCGTACAGCGTCTTCATCAGCGCGCGCGCGCGTTCGCCGGGCACGTCGTCGTCACAGCCGATCACGATCCGGTCGGGCCGCGTGAAATCGTCGATCGCCGCGCCCTCCTTCAGGAACTCGGGATTCGAGACGACCGAGAACATCGTCTCGACGCCGCGCGCGCGCAGCTCGTCCGCGATCGCCTCGCGCACGCGCAGCGCGGTGCCGACCGGCACCGTCGACTTGTCGACGATCACCTTGAAGCCGCGCATGTGCCGGCCGATCGCGCGCGCCGCCGCGAGCACGTGGCGCAGGTCGGCGGAGCCGTCCTCGTCGGGCGGCGTGCCGACCGCGATGAACTGCACTTCGCCGTGCGCGACCGCCGCCTTGGCGTCGGTCGAGAAACGCAGCCGCCCGGCCGCGCGATTGCGGGCGATCACCTCGCGCAGGCCCGGCTCGTGGATCGGCACGCCGCCGTCGTTCAGCACGCGGATCTTCGCGTCGTCGACGTCGAGGCACAGCACGTCGTGCCCGATGTCCGCGAGGCATGCGCCCGTGACGAGCCCCACGTAGCCGCTGCCGATGATAGTCAGGTTCATGTGTCGGACCTCCTGCCCGGTGATACGGATGCCGCGCCGCGGCGCTCAATACGCGTTGCTGCCGGTGAAGCCTTTCCACAGCGTCAGCGCGACGATCTTGATGTCGAGCCAGAACGACCAGTGCTGCATGTAGTACAGGTCGAGCTTCACGCGCCCCATCATCTTCTCGATGCGGTCGGTCTCGCCGCGAAAGCCGTTGATCTGCGCCCAGCCGGTGATGCCGGGCTTGATCCGGTAGCGGAACATGTAGCCCTTTACGAGATCCTTGTAGATGTCGTCGTGCTCCAGCGCGTGCGGACGCGGGCCGACCACCGACATCTCGCCTTTCAGCACGTTGATGAACTGCGGCAGCTCGTCGAGGCTCGTGCGGCGCAGGAAGCGCCCGAAGGTCGTGATGCGCGCGTCGTGGCGCGTGGCCTGGGTCACGCGCCCGGGCGTCTCGCGATGCACGCGCATCGAGCGGAACTTGTAGATCTCGAACTCGTTGCCGTCGATGCCCTTGCGCCGCTGGCGGAACAACACCGGGCCGGGCGAGGTCAGCTTGACGAGCAGCGCGATCAGCAGCATCGCGGGCGCGAGCGCCGCGAGCGCCGCGAGCGCGAACAGGCGGTCGAACACGAACTTCGGCAGGATCCGCACGTCGGTGATCGGCGAGGCGGCGAGATTGATGGCCGGCACGCCGAGCAGCTCGACGACCTCCTGGTTGAAGAACGACAGGCTGCGCACGTCCGGAATGAAGCGGATGTTGACGAAGTCGTGCCGGAACTCAGTGACGATCCGGTGGATCTGCGGCTCCTCGGACATCGGCAGCGCGAGCCACAGCTCGCGGATCTCGCGGCCGCGCACGAGCCGCACGAGTTCCGCGAAGCGCCGTTCCACCGGCACGCCGTCGAGCCGCGCGTGCGGGGCGTCGCCGCGCTCGTCGTACACGCAGGCCGGGCTGAAGCCCGCTTCGGGCCGCGCGCGCATCTGGCCGATCAGGCGCTTCGTCGCGGGCGTGCCGCCCGCGATCGCCACCCGCTTGTGGTTGAAGCCTTCACGGCGCAGGCGGCGCAGCACCGCGTGCACCACGCTCTTCGACGCGACCAGCAGGACGATCGTCACGATCGCCCAGCAGCCGAGCCAGAGCCGCGAGAGGTCGCCCGCGTGATGGAAGCCGAAGCTCATCAGGATGCCGGCGCCCTCGACGCACAGCCAGGCCAGCGCGACGCGCCACAACAGCCCCGACACCGGCTTGCCGCGCCATGACTGATAAATGCCGAAGGCGGGGAACAGCACCACGATCAGCACACAGTTGAACAGCACCAGGGTGCGCTGCAATTCGTCGAGCCACGCCAGGCGACCGTCGCGCAGCATGACGGCCAGCCAGGCGCCGGCCACAGCCATCGCGATATCGATCAACCTGGCCAGCACGCTCAACATGATCGTTTCCTCGTCGAATCGTGAACGAGACGCACCGGCGCCGCGCTCGTTCCTGAATGACGTTATTGAACCGGCAATAAAATTCCTGCTGCAAGCGCACAAGTATTTCTAAAATTAATCGGCAAATTTTCCCATTCCGGCGTCGGCGAAGCCCGGCATGATTTTCCTCATCGGCCCATCCCATAGGATTTCGAAACAATCATTCCGTGCGCTCGGCCGCTTGCCAGTCAAGGCGAACGAGACTTCCGGCACGAATAATTTTTCATTTATTTATTCAGACGCCGATGCGCCGGGCGTCAACCATGGCCTGCATTGTTTCGAATGCGAAACGGCATGAGCCGCGCGCATTAATTGTCGAATAACGTCGTGCTACAACGATGCGCACCGCCCTGTCATCGAGGAGTGCGATCATGAATGCCACGACCATCGCCGCAAGCGCCGCACCCGACGCCCACGCCGCGCAACAGCCGACGCTCCAGCTCGTCGTGCTCGCGGGGGGCGCGGGCACGCGGCTCTGGCCGATGTCGCGCGAGCATCATCCGAAGCAGCTGATCGGACTGCTCGGCGACGATTCGCTGCTGCAGGCGACCACCCGCCGCCTCGACGGCTTCGCGTCCGCGTGCCCGATCGCCGACGAACTGCTCATCGTCTGCGGCGAGGCGCATCGCTTCACCACCGCCGAGCAGCTGCGCGTCGCCGGCGCGCGCGCGACGATCCTGCTCGAACCCGTCGGGCGCGACACCGCGCCCGCGCTGACGCTCGCTGCGCTGCGCGCGACCGCCGCGGGCGAGGACCCCGTGCTCGCCGTGATGCCCGCCGATCATGCGATCGCGGATCCGGCGCGTTTCCAGGCCGCGCTCGCGGCCGGCGTCGAACACGCGGCGCGCGGCCGCATCGCGACGTTGGGCATCGTGCCGACCCGCGCGGAAACCGGCTACGGCTACCTGCGCATCGGCGAGGCGGTCGATACCGCGGCGGTCGATACCGCCGCGGCCACCGCCGCGCCCGACCTCGAGGTGCGGCGTCTCGAACGCTTCGTCGAGAAACCGCACATCGAGCTGGCGCGCCAGTACATCGCGTCGGGCGAATACTGGTGGAACAGCGGTATTTTCATCATGCGCGCGTCGGTGTGGCTGAAGACTCTGCGGCATTACCAGCCGGCGATCCACGATGCCTGCGCCCGCGCGCTCGCGCTCGGGCGCGACGACGGCCCGTTTTTCCGGGTCGATCCCGACAGCTTCGCGGCCACACCGGCCAACTCGATCGACTACGCGGTGATGGAACCGCTGTCGACGCCGCCCGCGCCGTGCGAGGCGGTCGCGGTGCCGCTCGACGCGGGCTGGTCCGACGTCGGCTCGTGGGATGCGCTGTGGCAGATCTCGCTCAAGGACGAGGCGGGCAACGTCGCGCGCGGGCGCGTCCTGTTCGAAGGCGCGAGCGACACCTATGCGCATTCGGACGGCCGACTGATCGCCTGCGTGGGCACGCGCGACCTCGTGATCGTCGAGACACCGGATGCGCTCCTGGTCGCGGACCGCGCGCGCGTGCAGGACGTCAGACAGATCGTCGGCCGCCTCAAGGCGACGCGCGACCCGGCGGCGGCCGAGCATCGCAAGGTGCATCGGCCGTGGGGGCACTACGATTCGATCGACTCGGGGGAGCGCTTCCAGGTCAAGCGCATCGTCGTGCAGCCGGGCGCGCGGCTGTCGTTGCAGATGCACCATCACCGCGCGGAGCACTGGATCGTCGTGCGCGGCACGGCCCGCATCACGCGCGGCGACGATACCTTCCTGCTGTCGGAAAACGAGTCGACCTATATTCCGCTCGGCGTCACGCACCGGCTGGAGAATCCCGGCAAGCTGCCATTGGAACTGATCGAGGTGCAGTCGGGCGCGTATCTCGGCGAGGACGACATCGTGCGCTTCGAGGATCACTACGGGCGACCCTGACGCCGCCCCGTCCTTCCGCGCGACTCAGCCGACGCGGTATGCGTAGTGCTCGGCGGCCGGCGTCGCGCCGTCGCCGCTGTCCGCGCGCGCGGAGCGGTGTTCGGCCGCGAAGCGCGGCACGTCCGCGTCCGCGCCCTCCGACGCGTCCGCCGCCAGCACGGCGAGCGTCGGCACGCCGCCCGTTGCGCCGGATGCCGGACGCCGCACGGCGGGCGCGTCGGCCGCGCCGTGCTGCTCGATCCATTGCCGCGCCCAATCGAGCGCGTATTGCTCGGCCGACTCCGCATCGGTGAAACGCGGGCCGATCAGGCCCGAGCGCTCGACGCGCCGCTCGTCCTGCATGATCTCGGCCCACGCGCGAAACATGAGGTTCTGCACCGGCTGCGCGATGCCGTGGATCGTGTAGCCGCGATAGGCTTCGGTCTGCGGCGCGATGGTCGCGAAACTGACCGAGCCGGCATGCACGCGCGCACGCTCGTCGTGCACAGGCGCGCCCGGCACCTCGAACACGCGCGCCTCGCGCGACGCCAGCGCGCCGAAACCGCCGTCATACCAGCCCTCGTCACGCCCGGCCGGCAACCGCCACGACTCGGGGTTCTGCCAGAACACGCCGCGCAAGCGGTCGCATTCGGGCGCGGGTTCGATCGGGTGCGCGACGGCGGCGACGGGCTCGGGCGGGGGCGGTACATAGGCGAACGCGCGGCCGCTCTGTTCGGATAGCCAATGAATCATCTCGCCGAGCGTGCCGCTCGCAAGCCACTCCTCGAAGCGCCTTCGGCACGTCGGTCCAGACGGATAGCGCCCCGGCAGCTTCGACCACGGCTCGCCCGTGGTCAGGATCCACAGCACCGCGTTCGCGACCACCCGGCATTCGGCGCGAGGTCGGCCGCGCCGGTTCAGCCGGATCGGCTCCTCGGGGATCAACGCCGACAAGCGATCCCATTCCTCATCGCTTAGCTCATCGAAGGACATAGCATTCTCCACGCAGCCAGGCCGGGCTGCGATTGGCGGCGCGGCAGCGGTGGCGAACCGCCCCTGCACGCGGCCAGGTTGCACATTGTCGATGTTCGTCCGTGCATGCCGGCGCGCGCACCTCCGTGCCGCCGTTCCCGGCCATCACGCAGCCCACCCTGTCTCCCGGGTAACTGGCATTTTCCGTGCATGAAGCATACCACCGTCAGGGTTTATCTCAATATGACAATCCCTTTATGTTACGGACTGAAACAAGATAGTTTTCCGCTGTAATCAACAGATAAGTAAATGACGTTCGGTTGGCGTGGCAGCACGGCCCGAGAGGCCCTATTCACGGGCATGACGAGCACATGAAATGGGAATGGCGCACCGGTTCCGGTGCGCATTTCCGGTACGGCGGAAGCATTTTCCGATTACGACAATGAATCGGTAAATTCAGGGAAAATTCGTTTCGTTTTATTTTAAGAATAACGAATCCGGCGCATCGGCGTCATTCATCCCATCATTGCGCATACGTGCATAAAAGCGGGCGCGCCGCGCCGCGCAATCCCACACTTTGACGGATTCCTAATGAAGATCGGCGGCGAGCGCGGCCGCGACGGCGACGGGCACTGGCGCCGCCGGCACCGGGTAGTGCGGATGGTCGCAGCCGAAGGCCAGCGTCGCGCCGGCCTTGGCGCGAGCGCGCATCGCGCCGTCGAGTTCGAAGCGCAGGAAGTGCACGGCCGAGGTCTTCTCGCCGTCCTCGCGCGGCAGATCCTCGTCGGCGAGCGCGTAGACGGGCGGCCCCCGATCCACGGTCAGAAACACCCGATCCTCGACGCCGATCAGGCGCGCGAGCGCGGCGCGCCGCTCCTCCGCCTGCTCGTATTCGATCTGCAGGGTCGCCTTCAGGTTGGCGCCGTCCGGCACGAGCGGCAGGTACGCCTCGAGTTCGCCCGCGATGCCGGCCTCGTCGAAAATCTTCTCGATGTGCAGCATCTCCTGGATCTGGTAGCGGATCGTGGTCTCGTCCTCGAACAACAGGCGCAGATGCGCGCCCAGCGTCACCGCGCGGCGCTTCTTGTATTCGACGAGGCGCGCATGCTCGGCCTTGCGCACCTTGGCATAGGCTTCGAGCGTCAGCAGCGAGTCGCGGGTCAAGGTCATGGGCAGATTTCCTGGAAATGGGCTGCGCCGGCCTCAGATGCCGTAGGCCTTGCGCAGCAGGGTGAGCGGATGGGCCAGCGGCGCGTCGCGCAGGTCGGCCGCCTCGATGCCCTGCGCGATATGGTGGCCGGCGAGCGCGCAGTCGGACGACAGGTAATCGGGCCCGTCGGACGCCATCGCCTTGAACACCGGCGCGCCGATCCGCATCGCGTCCGCGTGGAATTCGCGCTTCACGCCGAATGTGCCCGCGTGCCCGGAGCAGCGCTCGACCACGTTCACGCGCGTGCCGGGCACGAGCGACAGCGTGTCGGCCGTCTTGCGGCCGATGTTCTGCACGCGCGCATGGCAGGGCACGTGGTACGACACCGTGCCGAGCCGCGTCTGGAAGTCGGTCTTGAGCAGGCCGTCGCGATGGCGCGCGATCAGGTACTCGAACGGATCCCAAAACGCCTCCGCGACCGCGCGCACGTCCGGGTCGTCGGGAAACAGCAGCGGCAGCTCGCTCTTGTACATGAGCACGCAGCTCGGGATCGCGCCGAGCAGCGCATAGCCTTCGCGCGCATAGCGCGCGAGCACCGGCACGTTGCGCGCCCGCTTGCGCGCGACGCCCTCCAGGTTGCCCTGTTCGAGCTGCGGCATCCCGCAGCACGCTTCGCTGTGCACCAGTTCATACGGAATGTCGTTGTGCGCGAGGATCGCGAGCAGGTCATGGCCGATGCCCGGTTCGTTGTAGTTCACGTAGCAGGTTGCGTAGATCGCCACGCGCCCCGGGGTGCGCTCGCCGTCGCGCAGCGGCGCGACCGGCGACGGCCGCGCCGCGCCGCGGAACGGATGGCGGGCGAACGACGGCAGCCAGGCCTCGCGGTCCACGCCGAGCGTCGCCTCCAGCGCGCCGCGCGCGGGCGCGCTGCGGTTGACCGCATTGACCGTCTCCGTCACGACCGGGATGCCGGCGAGGCGCCCGAGCGCGTCGGTGTTCGACAACAGGCGATCGCGCAGCCGCACCTCGCCGCGCCGGTAGCGGGCCGCCTTCGCGCGCAGCATCAGATGCGGCACGTCGACGTTCCACGGATGCGGCGGCACGTACGGGCACTTCGTCATGTAGCAGAGATCGCACAGATAGCACTGGTCGACGACCTTGCCGAACGCCTGCGGCGCGACCTCGTGCGCTTCCCCGCCGTCGGTCTCGTCGACCAGGTCGAACAGGGTGGGAAACGCGCCGCACAGCGACACACAGCGTCGACACCCCGCGCAGATATCGAATACGCGCGTCAGTTCCGCATCGATCGCGTCCTGGTCGTAAAACGTCTCCGAGCGCCAATCGAGCGGATGCCGGATCGGGGCCTCCAGACTGCCTTCCTTGTGGGGCATGGGGCAGCTCCTTCAGGTAACGCGCGCGGCCTCGCCGCGGCGCACGCGCGAGAACGGGCCCCGACACGTCGGGGCCCGTTCCGCGGATCGGAAGGACGGGGCGCGCGTCAGTCGACGAGCGCGTCGAGCGCCTTCGTATAGCGGTTCGCGTGGCTGCGTTCAGCCTTCGCGAGCGTCTCGAACCAGTTCGCGATCTCGTCGAAGCCTTCCTCGCGCGCAGCCTTCGCCATGCCCGGATACATGTCGGTGTACTCGTGGGTCTCGCCCGCGACCGCCGCCTGCAGATTGAGCCGCGAAGTGCCGAACGGCAGGCCGGTCGCCGGATCGCCGACGGCCTCCAGGTACTCGAGGTGGCCGTGCGCGTGACCGGTTTCGCCTTCGGCCGTGGAGCGGAACAGCGCGGCGACGTCGTTCTGCCCTTCGACATCCGCCTTCGCCGCGAAATACAGATACCGCCGGTTGGCCTGCGATTCACCGGCGAATGCGTCCTTCAGGTTCTGTTCGGTTTTGCTGCCCTTGAGCTGTGCCATCTACGCCTCCGTCTGATACCGGCGCGGGTCGCGCCGGGCTGGACGACCGTTTGTGGGGAACGATGCGCGCGGCGCGGCGCGCGCCGCCCGGCATCGTGCCTTTAAATCTAGGCGGTGCCATGCGCGCCCCCCAATTGGCTTTTTCAATGCCGCCGATAGTCTCGCGACGCCGCGATACGGCCCCGGAACCCTCCGCCCGCGCGGGCGACAGCGGCGCGCGCGGGCGGGCGGACAGCCGGCCGCGTCAGCGCGCGGACGGCAACGGCCAGACGTCGCCGCCCTTCTCGCCTTCGTCGCGCATGCCCGCGCCGGGCAGCACCTGACGCTGCATCGACGCGCGACCGCGATTGAAGTATTTTTCGAGCAGCGCATCGAGGATCGCGACTGTTTCGACATCGGGTGCGCCGTCATAGCGCGTCGCGCGGAAGTGCATCTGGAACGCGGAGATCACCGCGATGGTCTGGGTGTCGAGCACACCGGTCTGCGGCGCATCGTAGCCATACGCGAGCAGCTTCGACTGCAGGTCCGCCACGTCGCCGCGATACGGCCGGTTGGCCTGGTAGTAGGCGATGGCGTCCGCCTCGGGCCATGCGCCCACCTGGTAGCGCTCGTACAGCTTGCGCCACGGAAACAGCGGCCCCGGGTCGGACTTGCGGCCGGGCGCGACGTCCGAATGCCCCACCACCTTCTGCGGCGGGATCTGGTGCCGGCGGACGACGTCGGCGACCAGCGCGCCGATCACCGCCACCTGGGCGTCGGGATAGGGATACCAGCGCCGGTTCATCGGCGGCACGTTCTCGTCCTCGGGCGGGAAGCCCAGGTTCACGGTCTCGATGCCGACGGTGCTCGCGTTCAGCATCCGTTCGCCCTGCCAATAGCTGACGCCCGCATGCCACGCGCGCCGCGCTTCGTCGACCAGCTGATACACCTTGAAGCGGCCGCCGCCGCCGCCGTCGGCCGTGTCCGGCACGAGGTAGTGCGCGCTGACCTGCTTCTGCGGATTGGTCAGCGTCGCGAGCGAATCCGCGAGCGTCTGCGCGGTGTAGTGCAGCACCAGCGTGCGCACCCGCGAATCCTGATTCGGCGACTGGACCGACGTGTCGATCGCATAACCCGCGCCGCCGCTCGCGTCCTGCCCCGCCTTCACGCCGTCGCTGCCGCAGGCCGCGACGAGCGGCAGCGCCAGCATCCCTACCGGGACGAGCGACGACTGCGCGAGAAACGCGCGCCGCCCGTCGTTGACCCTGTGCATCTGTTGTTCTTCGTTCATGTGTGTGTGTCTTCCGACTCTGTACCGCTGATTGAGCATCAGCGCCGCGCGACCCCTCGATCGCGCGGGCGCCGTCCCGGTCCATCGTGCGCAACGAAGCGCCAGGATGTGAGTCGTCCGAATCAATTCGGTTCCTTTCGTTTCGCCAGCATCGCGATCGGGCGAAAAAAAGCCGGCTCGGGACAACGGCCATGACTCCGTCGTCGCGAACCGGCGGGCACGAAGGCACGAGGAGAATGTGCCGTGGATCGCGCCGTCAGAAAACCCCATCCGGGCGCCCCCGGATCAGAACTTCCACAACACGTTGCCGAGCACCGCGTTGTCGCGCCCGCCGCCGCCGTACTGGCCGCTGTACGTGAGGCCGAGCGTCAGGCGCTTGGTGAGGTTGGCGTCGACGCCGACCTCGAGCACCGCGCTCTCGCGTGCGATCGGCACGCCCGACACCTGGAAGGACGTTCCGCCGTTCGCGAACGTGAAGGTCGACGACGGCCGGATGTTGCCGAACGCATGCCGCCAGCCGACCATCGCGCGCGCGGTGACCGTCCTGCTCGCCACCACGCCGAGCTGCGTGGCCGCGCGCAGGCCGAGGGTCGAGAAGCCGATGTGGCTGGTCTCGCCGCCCGTCTGCAGCGCCGCCGCGCCGCCGGTTTCGGTATAGCCGTCGGTATGCACGCTCACGTACGCGAGGCCCGCGAACGGTTCGAGCGCGACCGGGCCGAGCGGCAGCGCGTAGCCGACCTCGCCGAACACCTGCGCGGCATTCGCGTCGTAGCCCGCCGAGTCGTGATCGGAGAAGCCCGCGAAGCCCGGGTAGCGGTCGCTGTTGATCCGGGACCAGGTATACGATGCGCCGCCCCGCACGCCGATCGGCCCGAACTGCGCACCGCCGTACAGCGACAGGTAGTAGCTGTTGACCGACGCCGACGAGCTTTCGCCGTTGTCGAGCGAGCTGTGCGTGACGCCCGCCGCGAGACCCGCGCGCACCTTTTCGTTGAGCGCCATGTCCGCGCCGGCAATGAAGCCCGTCATGCTGCGGTTGACGGTCGACGCATTGCCGTCGCCGTCGAGCCGGCTGCGGCCGCCGAACGCCTGCCCCCACACGACCGGCTGATACGGCGCGCCGCCGTAGCAGCCGTTGCGCGAACCGAGATGCGGCGGCTGCATCGCCCCGGCCGCGCCGGCGCCGTCGTCGCACAGCGCATCGCTCCCCGACGACAGCGCCGCGAGCGTCCCCGAGTCGGGCGCGAGACCCTGGCGGACCCGGTTGGTGACGGCGTCGCGCACATAGCCGCTGTCGACCAGCAGCATGCTCTTCAGGCTCGCCTGCAGTTCGCCGTCGAGCAGGCCGTACGCGCTGCGCGCGGTGGCCACGTCGGCGGTCAGCACCGCGTTGTACAGCGGATTGCCCGCGCCCAGCCCGCTGATCGCCGTCGCGACCGCACGCTGGTTCGGCGTCACCCCGACATCCTGGAACGTGGTGCCGTTCGACTCCAGTTGCAGGTACACGTGGGTCGGATCGTAGGTCAGCGTCGGCGACAGGAACGCATAGTTCGCGAGCACCTGGCTGAACGTCCCTTGCACCGACGCCGCATGCAGGATCGCGTAGGTCGTGTTCGGCTGGTAGGCGGCCTGGCTCGCGATCACCTGCACGGTGCCGCCGTTCAGCGTCGCCGCGCCGGTCGCCGCG
>NZ_JBXAPG010000041.1:0-73170 GCF_058803765.1 Burkholderia sp. GW821-FHT14F03 | reverse complement strand
GACGACGCGCCGCGCGCCGAAGCGATCGCGCTCGGGCTGGGCAGGCTCGGCGTGACGTGGTCGTGCAACGCCAAGGCGAACGTGCCGTACAAGACGCTCAAGATCATGAAGGAGAACGGCCTGCGCCTCTTGCTGGTCGGCTTCGAATCGGGCGACGACCAGATCCTCGTGAACATCAAGAAGGGCGTGCGCACCGATTTCGCGCGCCGCTTCAGCGCGGACTGCAAGCAGCTCGGCATCAAGATCCACGGCACCTTCATCCTCGGTTTGCCGGGCGAGACGCAGGAGACCATCGAGAAGACGATCGCATACGCGAAGGAGATCAATCCGCACACGATCCAGGTGTCGCTCGCCGCGCCGTATCCGGGCACGACGCTCTACAAGCAGGCCGTGGAGAACGGCTGGATGGAAGAGAACAAGACCATCAACCTGGTGAGCAAGGAAGGCGTGCAGCTCGCGGCGATCGGCTATCCGCACCTGCCGCGCGACGAGATCTATCACCACCTCGAACAGTTCTATCGCGAGTTCTACTTCCGGCCGTCGAAGATCTGGGAGATCGTGCGCGAGATGCTGACGAGCTGGGAGATGATGAAGCGCCGCCTGCGCGAAGGCGTGGAATTCTTCCGCTTCCTGCGCGCGCACGAGGCGTGATTCGTGACCGCGCGTGCGCTGATCTTCACGGCCGATGACTTTGGCCTGCACCCCCGGGTGAACGCGGCGGTCGAGCGCGCGCATCGCGACGGCGTGCTCACGGCCGCGAGCCTGATGGTCGGCGCGCCGGCCGCGCGCGATGCGGTCGAGCGGGCGCGGCGCCTGCCATCGCTCGCGGTCGGCCTGCATCTGGTGCTCGCCGACGGCCCGGCCACGCTGCCGGCGCGCGAGATCCCCGCGCTGGTCGGCCCGGACGGCCGCTTCGGCGACGCGATGGCGAAGGACGGCTGCCGCTTCTTCTTCCTGCCGTGGGTGCGCGCGCAACTGCGCCGCGAGATCCGCGCGCAGTTCGAGGCGTTCGCGGCGACCGGGCTCGCGCTCGATCACGTGAACACCCACAAGCATTTCCATCTGCATCCGACCGTGCTGTCGATGATCCTCGAGATCGGTCGCGCGTTCGGCATGAAGGCCGTGCGGCTGCCCTGCGAGCCCGCGACGCCCGCGTGGCTGAAGCCGTGGATCGGCCTCGTGCGCGCGCGCCTCGACCGCGCGGGCATCGCGCACAACGACTACGTGGTCGGCATCCGCGACACCGGGCGCATGGACGAGCGCGTGCTGCTCGACGCGCTGGCCGCCTTGCCGGCCGGCGTCGGCGAGATCTACTGCCATCCGGCGGAGCCGGGCGACGCGCCGATCACGCCGTCGATGCACGGCTACCGGCCCGCCGACGAACTCGATGCGCTGTTGTCGCCGCGCGTCGCGGCCGCGCTGCAGGCGGCGGGCGTCGCGCGCGGCGGCTTCGCGGCCGTGTTCGGCGCGGCGCGCCGGCCGGGCGGCGCGGGCGCGCGCCGGACGGGCGCGCAGCCGTCATGAGCCAGTGGCTGAAATGGCTGGGCTGGCCGCTCGGGATCGCGATCCTGCTCGCGCTCGTGCTGCGCGAGGGCGTCGGCGACGTCGGGCACGTGCTCGGCCAGGCCGGCTTCGTGCTGCTGTGGCTGGTGCCGTTCCATGCGGTGCCGCTGCTGCTCGACGCGTATGCGTGGAAGCTGCTGCTGGGCCGGCGCGCGCCGCTCATGTTCCTGTGGTGGATCGCGACCGTGCGCGAAGCGGTGAACCGCTTGCTGCCGGTGGTCGGCATCGGCGGCGAGATCGTCGGGATCCGGCTCGCGCGTTGGCGCATCGACGATGCGAGCCGCGTGACCGCGTCGGTGATCGTCGAGGTGCTGGTCACGGTCGTGGTGCAGTACGCGTTCGCGGCGCTCGGCCTCGTGCTGCTGCTCGCCACCACGCAGCGCGGCCTCGGCGCGCAGACCATCGCGCTTGCGCTCGTGCTGTCGCTGCCGATCCCGGTGCTCGCGTTCATGCTGATGCGGCGCGGCGGCGTGTTCCATGCGGTCGAACGTTTCGCGGGGCGCATGCTCGGCGAATCGAACCGTCTGCTGCAGGGGATCGACGGGCGCCGCCTCGACGCCGACATTGATGCGCTGATGTCGCGCACGGGCCTGCTGTTCCGCGCGTTTTTCTGGCAGCTGCTCGGCTATGCGGTGGGCGCGCTGGAAATCTACTGGGCGCTCGCGTGGCTCGGCCATCCCGTGTCGATCGGCGGGGCGCTCGCGATCGAGGCGATGACGCAGGCCGTGCGCCACGCGGCCTTCATGGTGCCGGGCGGCCTCGGCGTGCAGGAGGCGACCGTGGTGCTGCTCGCGCAGATGTTCGGCGTCGATCGCGAGGCGGCGCTCTCGCTCGCGATCGTGAAGCGCGGCCGCGAGGTGGTGTTCGGCGCGCTGGCGCTGGGCTCGTGGCAGCTCGTCGAGCTGGCGCGCACGCGTCGCGGGATCCGCCTCCACGGGCAGCGCGCCGCGCGCGCGGACGGGGCCGGGGCGCGGCCCGCCGTCGAGACGCCCGAACGGATGCTGTAGGCCGTGCATGGCCGCGCGCATCCGCGCGCGGTATGCTGGCGGCTGGCTCACCCTTGGCGCTTCGCGCGCCGCGTCCCGATGATGATGGTCCGTTCCAGGCTGCTACCTGTCGCGCTGCTCGGCGTTGTGCTTACCCTGTCGGCGTGCGACGACCAGCAGCGCGAGCAAACCGTGCAACGACTCAAGGATTTCTTCACCGCGATCAAGCCCGCGCCGCTGTTGCTGAAAGGGCTCAAGCCCGGCGTCTCGACCGAGGCGGAGGTGCGCGCGCAGATGGGGCGCCCCGAGACCGAGCGCGTGTTCACCGACGGCTCGAAGCGGCTCGAATATCCGCGCGGCCCGATGGGCAACGAGACCTACATGGTCGATCTCGATCGCGACGGCCGTTTCATGGTCGCGATCCAGGTGCTGACGGCCGCCAACTTCGCGAAAATCCAGCCGGGCATGACGGAGGACGAGGTGCGGCGGCTGCTCGGCAAGCCGTGCGAGATCGCGCGCTATCCGCTCAAGCCCGAGATCGTGTGGAGCTGGCGCTGGCTCGAGGACGGCGTCAATCAGGATGCCTATTTCAATGCGCATTTCGGCCCGGACGGGCGGGTGTATACGACGTCCCGTTCCGATCTCCTCAAGGGCCGTTAGCGTGCGTTGCTTCCGAGGCCGATCGCGCGGCGCGCGCGCTCGGACCGACGGGCAGGCCATGTGACGTCGCGCGTGGATCGATCAGGCGCGGCGCGACTCAGGCGGCCTGGGCGTCGCCCGCGGGGCGGTGCGTGACGGGACGACGTTCGCGTCATCGCCTTTGCGCGCGATAGGCGCAGTGCACGGACCGACTGCGCATCCCCGCTCCGTTCGCCTTCGCCGAGGCATTGCGTGGCCGGCGAGGGTGGCCGCGCCGCGAGGCGGCCGGCGATGCGCGTCCCGCCTGCCGGGGGCGGGCGGAACGAGCCCGATCCACGCTTGCCGGGTTAACCCGAGCAGAGCCGCCCGTCGCGGTCTATCGAAAAAGCGACTCGAAACCTGCAAAAACGCGGCGCACTGTCGCGGTGGAATGAACACCGGCGTCCACGCTTTATCTCGATAAAACAGGCGTGTGGGCGGGCGGCGCGCCGGCGCGCGGGCTTGCTGCGTCGCAACACGGCGATGTCCCGCTATTTGAACCGATATTTTTTGCTTGCGACCATCCGGATCAAATCGGTGCGGGCCGTGACGGCGCGCGCCGCTGCCAATCTTTGACGGAGACGCGCGATGCTTTACGGCTTTGGCCCGGTGATCTGGGCGGGTACCGTGCAGACGATCGAACTGTCGGTGCTGTCGCTCGCGGCCGCGGTCGTGCTGGGTCTGCTCGGCGCGGTTGCGAAACTGTCGAGCAATCGCCTGCTGCGGGGGATCGCGACCGGCTACACGACGCTGATCCGCTCGGTGCCCGACCTGGTGCTGATGCTGCTCTTGTTCTACAGCATCCAGATCTGGCTGAACCAGCTGACCGACCTGCTGGGCTGGGATCAGATCGACATCGATCCGTTCGTGGCGGGCGTGCTCACGCTCGGCTTCATCTACGGCGCGTACTTCACCGAGACCTTCCGAGGCGCGTTCCTGTCGGTGCCGCGCGGCCAGCTGGAGGCGGGCAGCGCCTACGGGATGAGCGGGGCGCGGGTGTTCGCGCGGATCATGTTCCCGCAGATGATGCGCTTCGCGCTGCCGGGCATCGGCAACAACTGGCAGGTGCTCGTGAAGGCGACCGCGCTGGTGTCGATCATCGGGCTCGCCGACGTCGTGAAGGCGGCGCAGGACGCGGGCAAGAGCACCTTCAACATGTTCTTCTTCATTCTTGTCGCGGCGCTCATCTATCTCGCGATCACGACGGTGTCGAACCTCGTGCTGCGCCAGTTGGAGAAGCGCTATTCCCTTGGTGTCAGGCACGCAGAACTATGATCGAGATTCTCCAGGAATTCGGGCGCGCGTTTCTCTACTGGGACGGCCAGCGCATGTCGGGGCTGGCGGTCACGCTGTGGCTGCTGGTCGCGTCGCTGGCGCTGGGCTTCGTGTGCGCGGTGCCGCTCGCGGTGGCGCGGGTGTCGAAGCGGCGCTGGCTGTCGACGCCGGTGCGCTTCTACACCTACCTGTTTCGCGGCACGCCGCTGTACGTGCAATTGCTGCTGCTGTACACGGGCGTCTACAGCCTGGAATTCGTGCGTTCGCACTCGCTGCTCGACGCGTTTTTCCGCAGCGGATTCAACTGCGCGATCCTGGCGTTCGCGCTGAACACCTGCGCGTACACGACCGAGATTTTCGCGGGCGCGATCCGCGCGATTCCGCACGGCGAGGTGGAGGCGGCGCGGGCCTACGGGATGCGGCCGTTCACGATGTACTGGCGGGTGATCCTGCCCTCGTCGCTGCGGCGCGCGCTGCCGCTGTACAGCAACGAAGTGATCCTGATGCTGCACGCGACGACGGTGGCGTTCACGGCGACCGTGCCCGATATCCTGAAGGTGGCGCGCGACGCGAATTCGGCGACCTACATGGCGTTCCAGTCGTTCGGGCTCGCCGCGCTGATCTATCTTGCGGTATCGTTCGCACTCGTCGCGGCGTTCCGCCGCGCCGAGCGCCACTGGCTCGCGTACCTCGCGGCCGGCCGACATTGATTTCACAACCGGGAGAGCCAGTTGGCAGAGACCACGCACACGAGCCCCGCCTGCAAGCTGGCGGCGCAGGACATCCATAAGCGCTACGGCGACAACGAGGTGCTGAAGGGCGTGTCGCTGAACGCGAAGGCGGGCGACGTGATCAGCATCATCGGCGCGAGCGGCTCGGGCAAGAGCACGTTCCTGCGCTGCATCAACTTCCTCGAGCGGCCGAATGCGGGGCAGATCATCGTCGACGGCGAGACGGTGCGGACCCGGGCGGACAGGGCGGGCAACCTGGAGGTGGCCGACCACAAGCAGTTGCAGCGGATCCGCACGAAGCTGGCGATGGTGTTCCAGCACTTCAATCTGTGGGCGCACATGAACGTGCTCGAGAACGTGATGGAAGCGCCGGTGCACGTGTTGGGCCTGTCGAAGCGGGAGGCCGAGGAACGTGCGCGCGAGTACCTGGAGAAAGTGGGGTTGGCGCCGCGCGTCGAGAAGCAGTATCCGTCGCATTTGTCGGGCGGCCAGCAGCAGCGGGTGGCGATTGCGCGCGCGCTGGCGATGCATCCGGACGTGATGCTGTTCGACGAACCCACCTCGGCGCTCGATCCGGAGCTGGTGGGTGAAGTGCTGAAGGTGATGCAGAAGCTGGCCGAGGAAGGACGGACGATGATCGTCGTCACGCACGAGATGGGGTTCGCGCGCAACGTGTCGAATCATGTGATGTTTCTGCACCAGGGGCGGACCGAGGAAGAGGGCGATCCGGCCGAGGTGCTGGCGCGGCCGCAGAGCGAGCGCCTGAAGCAGTTCCTGTCGGGCAGCCTGAAGTAACGGGGCGGTCGGGCGGGTGGGGATCACGGTGACACGTCCGGTGGGGAGTGCGCGCACGGCGCAGGTGGCGATCGTTGCGTTGCCGCCGGTGTCGATGTCGGGGGTGGGCCCGATCGTCGACGCATTGAATCTGGCGAACGAGATCGACGGGCGGCTGCTGTACCGGTGGCAGGTGTGCTCGTGGGACGGGCGCGCGGTGCCGCTGGCGGGCGGGGCGCAATGGCATGCCGATGCGGCGTTCAACGATGCGATTGCGTGCGACTGGCTGATCGTGGTGAGCGAGCGGTTCCAGCAGTTTGCCGATTACCGGATGTTCCTGGCGAGCCTGGCGCGGGTGGGGCAGCGGACGCCGCTGGTGACGGGGGTCCACCACGGCGTGTGGTGGCTGGCGATGGCGGGACAGCTGTCGGGCTACCGGGTGAGCGTGAACTGGGAGACCTACCAGCAGTTCGCCGAGGAATTCGAGCGCTCGATCGTGACGCAGCAGATCTTCGAGATCGACCGCGACCGCGCGACCTGCGCGGGCGGGCAGGCGACCGTGGATTTCATGCTGGCGGTGATCGGGCGCGACCATGGGCCGGAGCTGGCCGAGCGGATCGCGGATGCGATGGGGGCGGGGAGCCTGCGCAGCGGCGAGGCGCGGCAGCGGATTCCGTTCGTGACCGCGCCCGGGGAGCGGCATCCGAGGTTGAACGATGCGTTGCAGCTGATGGAGGCGAATGTCGAGGATCCGCTCACGACCGACGAGATCGCCGGGTTGGTGGGCGTGTCGCGGCGACAGCTCGAGCGGCTGTTCAGGCAGTACCTTGGGGCGATGCCTTCGAAGTACTACCTGAATCTCCGGCTGCTGAAGGCTCGGACGCAGTTGCAGCGCACCAGCAAGTCGGTGGTGCAGGTCAGTCTTGCATGCGGGTTTTCGTCGGCTGCGCATTTCTCCAATGCCTATCGGGAGCGGTTCGGAGTGACGCCGAGAGAGGATCGGCGCGCCTGGCTTGAGAAGCAGCATGGGCGTGGGGGGGAGCCGCGGGCGGGGGCGCTTGTCGAGAGGGAGCCTTTGGATTGAGGTGCTGCTTCGCGGTTTGGGTTGTGTCTGGTGTCGTAAATTTCCTGTGAGGGTGTTGGTTTATTAGCGTCGGGAGGGGCGACGCTAATAAACCAACACCCTCACAGGACATCCACAAAAAACCAAAGCAACAAACCATGAGGAACGAGTCGCAAACACGCAAGACGACCGCTCCCTCCGTTATCTAAACTACCCCTGTTACCTCTTGAGAGAAAAAAGGATCCGCCATGACCACCCCGACCGTGACCCGCCAGACTTTCGACGAAGTGATGGTGCCGGTATTTTCCCCCGCGCCGTTCGTGCCGGACCGCGGCGAGGGTTCGTGGGTGTGGGACACGGCCGGCCGCGACTACGTGGATTTCGCCGGCGGCATCGCCGTGACGGCCTTGGGCCACAGCCACCCGGCCCTCCTCAAGGTCCTCGACGAGCAAAGCCGCAAGCTCTGGCACATCGGCAACGGCTACACGAACGAACCCGTCCTGCGCCTCGCCCGCCGCCTCGAATCCCTCACCTTCGCCGATCGCGCCTTCTTCGCGAACTCGGGCGCGGAGGCCAACGAGGCCGCCCTCAAGCTCGCCCGCCGCGTCGCGTTCGAACGCCACGGCGCCGACAAGGTCGAGATTCTCTCGTTCACCCAGTCGTTCCACGGCCGCACCCTCTTCACCGTCAGCGTCGGCGGCCAGCCCAAGTACTCGGAAGGCTTCGGCCCCATCCCCGCCGGCATCAAGCATCTCCCGTACAACGATATCGCCGCCGCCCAGGCCGCCATCGGCCCGCAAACCTGCGCGGTCATCGTCGAGCCGGTCCAGGGCGAGGGCGGCGTGATCCCCGCCGATCCCGCCTTCCTCAAGGCCCTGCGCGATGCCTGCGACGCCCACGGCGCGCTGCTGATCTTCGATGAGGTCCAGACGGGCGTCGGCCGCACCGGCCATTTCTACGCCTACATGGACTCGGGCGTCACCCCCGATATCCTCACCACCGCCAAGGCGCTCGGCAACGGCTTCCCGATCGGCGCGATGCTCACCACCAACGAACTCGCCGCTCACTTCAAGGTCGGCGTGCACGGCACCACCTACGGCGGCAATCCGCTCGCCTCGGCCATCGCCGACAAGGTCGTCGAGCTGATCAGCGATCCCGCTCTCCTGCAAGGCGTGCGCGACCGCAGCGAGCGTCTCATGGCCGCGCTCGCCCGCATCAACGCACGCTTCAACCTGTTCAAGGAAATCCGCGGCAAGGGGCTCCTGGTCGGCGCCGAACTCGTCGACGCATTCGACGGCCGCGCCAAGGACTTCGTGTCCGCCGCCGCCGAGCACGGCGTCATCATGCTCGTGGCCGGCCCCAGCGTGCTGCGCTTCGTGCCCTCGCTCGTGATCCCCAACGAAGTCCTCGACGAAGGCCTCGCCCGCTTCGGGAAGGCCGTCGAACAGGTGCTCGCGGCCACCGCCGCCGCACGCTGAGCGGGTGCGACGATGCTATTCGTTCGCCCAGGCAGGCTCGCCGATCTCGACGCGCTCGCGCACATGGCGCGCACCGCGCAACCGGTGCTGCATTCGCTGCCGCACGACCGCAACGCGCTCGAAGCGCGCGTCGCGCTGTCCGAGGACTCGTTTCGCACGGAGGTCGATTTCCCCGGCGAGGAGTTCTATCTGTTCGTGCTCGAGGACAGCGTCTCCGGCAAGCTGCTCGGCACGGCCAGCATCGTCGCCGCCGCCGGCTACTCGGAACCGTTCTACGCGTTCCGCAACGATGCGCTGATCCACGCCTCGCGCGAGCTGCACGTGAATCGCAAGATCCACGCGCTCACGATGTCGCACGAGCTGACCGGCAAGAGCCGGCTCGCCGGCTTCTATGTCGATCCGGCGCTGCGCGGCGACGCCGCCGCGCACCTGATCTCGCGCGCCCGCATGATGTTCATCGCCGCCCAGCGCCGCCGCTTCACCTCCGAGGTGTTCTCGCTGCTGCTCGGCGTCACCGACGAACACGGCATGTCGCCGTTCTGGGAAGCGGTCGGCCGCAAGTTCTTCGGCCGCGATTTCGCCGCCGTCGAGATCGAGTCGGGCGGCCGCAGCCGCACCTTCATCGCCGAGGTGATGCCGCGCTATCCGCTCTACGTGCCGCTCCTGCCCGAGGCCGCCCAGCGCGTGCTCGGCGAGCCGAACCAGCACGCGCTGCTCGCCTATGACATCCATCTCGAAGAAGGCTTCGAACCCGATCGCTACGTCGATATCTTCGATGCGGGCCCGGTGCTCACCGCGCAGGTCGATCGCACCGCCTGCGTGACGCGCGGCGTGCTGCGCTCCGTGCGCAATGCCGACGCGTCGCGCGGCGACAGCACCTATCTGCTGTCGAGCGGGCGCGGCGACGCGTTCCGCTGCGTGCTCGCGGATCTGCCCGACGCGCACGACGGCGATGCGCCACTGTCCGCCGAGGTGCGCGCCGCGCTCGACGTGATCGCAGGCGATACGGTCCGCTGCGTGCCCTTGCATCAATCCGGCGGCGCGGCCGCCGTCAATCCGGGAGACGCGTGATGATCGTCGTTCGTGTCGTACAGACGGGCGATGTCGATGCGCTCGTGGCGCTCGCGCGGGAAACCGGCCCGGGCCTCACCACCTTCAAGCCCGATCGCGATGCGCTCGCCGCGCGCGTCGAGCGCACCCGGCGCACGCTCGAAGGCCGCGCCGCGCCCGCCGAAGCCGGCTATTTCTTCGTGATGGAAGACACCGCCACGGGCGACATCGCCGGCGTGTGCGGCCTCGAAACCGAGGTCGGGCTCGAGCAGCCGTTCTACAACTATCGCGTCAGCACGGTCGTCCACGCCAGCCAGGATCTCGGCGTGTGGACCCGCATGTCGCTGCTCAACATCTCGCACGACCTGACGGGCTATGCCGAGGTCTGCTCGTTGTTCCTGAGCCCGCGCTATCGCACGGGCGGCGTCGGCGGCCTGCTGTCGCGCTCGCGCTTCATGTTCATCGCGCAGTTCCGCGAACGCTTCCCGGAACGTCTGTGCGCCGAGCTGCGCGGGCACTTCGACGACAGCGGTACCTCGCCGTTCTGGCGCGCCGTCGGTTCGCACTTCTACCAGATCGACTTCAACGCCGCCGACTATCTGAGCTCGCACGGCCGCAAGTCGTTCCTCGCCGAGCTGATGCCGCGCTTTCCCGTCTACGTCGACCTGCTGCCGCAGGAGGCGCAGGACTGCGTCGGGCTCACGCACCGCGACACACTGCCCGCGCGCAAGATGCTCGAAGCGGAAGGCCTGCGCTACCAGAACCACGTCGACATCTTCGACGCCGGCCCGGTGCTCGAATGCCACATCGCCGACCTGCGCACGGTGCGCGAGAGCGAAGCGGCGCCCGTCGTGATCGGCGTGGTCGAGCCGGGCGCCGCTGCGCCGGGCGTCGCTGCGCCGCGCGCGCTGGTGTCGAACACCTCGCTCGGCGATTTCCGCGTCGGCGTCGCGCCGGGCGCGATCGAGAACGGGGTATTCACGCTCAACGCGGCCGACGCAGCCGCCCTCAACGTGGCAGCCGGCGACCTCGTGCGCGTGCTGCCGCTCAAAGCCAAACAGGGATAAGTCATGACAGAACTCTTTATCGACGGCGCCTGGGCCGCGGGCACGGGGCCGGTTTTCGCGTCGCGCAATCCGGGCACGGGCGAAACGGTGTGGGAAGGCGCGGGCGCGGCGGCGGCCGACGTCGAGCGCGCGGTGGCCGCCGCGCGCCGCGCGTTCGCGCCGTGGTCGGCGCTCGGCTTCGACGCGCGCTGCGCGATCGTCAAGCGCTTCGCCGCGCTGCTCGGCGAACGCAAGGAGGCGATCGCCACGCTGATCGGCCGCGAAACCGGCAAGCCGCTGTGGGAAGCGCGCACCGAGGTCGCGTCGATGGCCGCCAAGGTCGACATCTCGATCCAGGCCTATCACGAGCGCACCGGCGAGAAGCGCGCGCCGATGGCCGACGGCGTCGCCGTGCTGCGCCACCGGCCGCACGGCGTGGTCGCGGTGTTCGGTCCGTACAATTTCCCGGGCCATCTGCCCAACGGGCACATCGTGCCGGCGCTGATCGCGGGCAACACGGTGGTGTTCAAGCCGTCCGAGCTGGCGCCCGCGGTCGCGCGCGCGACGGTCGAGACCTGGCGCGACGCCGGCCTGCCCGACGGCGTGCTGAACCTCGTGCAGGGCGAGAAGGACACGGGCGTCGCGCTCGCCAACCATCGCCAGATCGACGGGCTGTTCTTCACCGGCAGCTCCGATACCGGCACCCTGCTGCATCGCCAGTTCGGCGGCCGCCCCGAGATCGTGCTCGCGCTCGAGATGGGCGGCAACAATCCGCTCGTGATCGGCGAGGTCGAGGATCTCGACGCGGCCGTGCATCACACGATCCAGTCGGCGTTCCTGTCGGCCGGGCAGCGCTGCACCTGCGCGCGCCGCATCCTGGTGCCGCGCGGCGCGTTCGGCGATCGTTTCCTCGCGCGTCTCGTCGACGTGACGGCGCGCATCGAGGCGGGCGTCTACAACGCCGAGCCGCAGCCGTTCATGGGCGCGGTGATCTCCGCGCGCGCGGCGTCGCGCCTCGTCGCCGCCCAGGACGCGCTGCTCGCGCGCGGCGCGACGCCGCTCGTCGCGATGACGCAGCGCGATCCCGCGCTCGGTTTCGTGAACGCGGCGATCCTCGACGTGACCGCCGTGCGCGACCTGCCCGACGAGGAACACTTCGGCCCGCTCGCGCAGGTGATCCGCTACGCGGACTTCGACGAGGCGCTCGAACGCGCCAACGACACCGCGTTCGGCCTGTCGGCGGGCCTGCTTGCCGACGACGAGGCCGCGTGGGCGCAGTTCCGGCACACGATCCGCGCGGGCATCGTCAACTGGAACCGGCCGACCAACGGCGCATCGTCGGCCGCGCCGTTCGGCGGCGCGGGGCGCTCCGGCAACCACCGGCCGAGCGCGTACTACGCGGCCGACTACTGCGCGTATCCGATGGCCTCGGTGGAGAGCGCGCAATTGCAGATGCCCGCGAACGTGTCGCCGGGCCTTCATTTCTGAGCAGGAAGCGACCATGAACGCAACTGAAGCGAATTTCGACGGGCTGGTCGGCCCGACCCACAACTACGCGGGGCTGTCGTTCGGCAACGTGGCGTCGCTGAACAACGAGAAGTCGGCCGCGAATCCGAAGGCGGCCGCGAAGCAGGGGCTGCGCAAGATGAAGCGGCTCGCCGACCTCGGCTTCGCGCAGGGCGTGCTGCCGCCGCAGGAGCGGCCGTCGCTGCGGCTGCTGCGCGAGCTGGGCTTTTCCGGCAAGGACGCCGACGTGATCGCGAAGGCGGCCGCGCAGGCGCCCGAGCTGCTCGCCGCGGCCAGCTCCGCCTCCGCGATGTGGACCGCGAACGCGGCCACCGTGAGCCCGTCCGCCGACACCGGCGACAGCCGCGTGCATTTCACGCCGGCCAACCTGTGCAGCAAGCTGCATCGCGCGATCGAGCACGAGGCGACGCGTCGCACGCTGTCCGCGATCTTCGCGGACGAGACGCGCTTCGTCGTGCACGAGGCGCTGCCCGGCACGCCGGCGCTCGGCGACGAGGGCGCGGCCAACCATACGCGCTTTTGCTCGGCCTACGGCAACCCGGGCGTCGAGTTCTTCGTGTACGGCCGCGCCGAATATCGACGCGGGCCGGAGCCGAAACGCTTCCCGGCGCGCCAGACCTTCGAGGCGAGCCGCGCGGTCGCGCAGCGTCACGGCCTGCGCGAGACCGCGACGATCTACGCGCAGCAGAATCCCGACGTGATCGACGCGGGCGTGTTCCACAACGACGTGATCGCCGTCGGCAACCGCGATACGCTGTTCTGCCACGAACGCGCGTTCGTCGACCAGCAGGCGGTCTACGACACGCTGCGCGCCTCGCTCGGCGCGCACGGCGCGGCGCTCAACGTGATCGAGGTGCCGGATCGCGCGGTCAGCCTGGCCGATGCGGTGTCGTCGTACCTGTTCAACAGCCAGCTGCTGTCGGGCGCCGACGGCCGGCAGGTGCTCGTGGTGCCGCAGGAGTGCCGCGAGAATCCGAACGTCGCCGCCTATCTCGATCAGCTCGCGGCCGGCAAGGGCCCGATCAACGAGGTGCTGGTGTTCGATCTGCGCGAGAGCATGAAGAACGGCGGCGGGCCTGCGTGCCTGCGGCTGCGCGTCGTGCTGAGCGAGGCGGAGCGGGCGGCCGTCACGTCGAACGTGTGGATGAACGACACGCTGTTCGCGTCGCTCGACGGCTGGATCGAGCGCCACTACCGCGACCGGCTCGCGTCGGCCGACCTCGCCGATCCGGCATTGCTCGACGAATCGCGCACTGCGCTCGACGCGCTCACGCAGATCCTCGGCCTCGGGTCCCTGTATGACTTCCAGCGCTGACGCGGGCGGCGCGTGGCTCGATGACTGCCTCGCGCTGACGCTGGGCG
Organism: Burkholderia sp. GW821-FHT14F03; assembly: GCF_058803765.1. Lineage (NCBI taxonomy): Bacteria > Pseudomonadati > Pseudomonadota > Betaproteobacteria > Burkholderiales > Burkholderiaceae > Burkholderia > Burkholderia sp. GW821-FHT14F03. The sequence continues at coordinate 59,637 of NZ_JBXAPG010000041.1, read as the reverse complement.
GCGCGGCGCCCGAACCGCGCAGCGGGCCGTGCGCGAACGGCGCGGTGCGCTGGACCTGGCTCGACGAGGGGCTGTTCGCGTTCGAACCGGCCGCGCCGGCTGCCGCGTTGCCGAGCGTGCTCGTGTCGGCGGGCGTGCACGGCGACGAGACCGCGCCGATCGAATTGCTGTCGGCGCTCGTGCGCGATCTCGCGCGCGGCGCGCTGCCGCTCGCGTGCCGCCTGCTCGTCGCGCTCGGCAATCCGGCTGCGATGCGCGCGGGCGAACGCTACCTCGACGACGATCTGAACCGTCTGTTCAGCGGCCGCCACGCGCAGCATGCGACGAGTCGCGAAGCGCCGCGCGCGGCGCGGCTCGAAGCGGCCGCGCGCGCGTTTTTCGACGTGGCGGCGGGGGCGCGCTGGCACGTCGACATGCATACGGCGATCCGCGCGTCGGTGTTCGAGCGTTTCGCGCTGCTGCCGCATACGGGCGCGGCGCCGACCCGCGCCATGTTCGAATGGCTCGGCGGCGCGCAGATCATGGCGGTGCTGCTGCATACCGCGAAGGGCAATACGTTTTCGCACTTCTGTGCGGAGCGGTGCGGCGCGCTCGCCTGCACGCTCGAACTCGGCAAGGTGATGCCGTTCGGCCAAAACGACCTCGCGCGTTTCGCGGGCGCGGACGACGCGGTGCGACGGCTGGCGGCGGGCATGCCCGCCGCGGGCGGCGCGTTGCCGCGCGTGTTCACGGTGATCGACCAGATCACGAAGCACAGCGACGCATTCGAGCTGTTCGTCGCGACGGACGTGCCGAACTTCACGCCGTTCGCGCGCGGCGCGCTGCTCGCGCGCGACGGCGCTTACCGCTACGAAGTCCGGCACGACGAGGAGCGCATCGTGTTCCCGAATCCGACCGTCAAGCCGGGCCTGCGCGCCGGGCTGATGGTGATCGAGACGACCGACGCCACGCACGCCGCGCTCGCGTGATGCAGGCGCGGCGCGCGCGGCGCGTATGCGTCAGCGCCCGAGGCCTTCCGCCGCGAGCGCGTCGCGCACCGTCGGGCGCTCGGCGATCCGCGCCATGAACGCGAGCAGATGCGGATACGGCGCGAGCGGAATCCGCAGGACATTCGACCAGTTCGCGATCGTGTCGCGGTGCGCGCGACGCGCCGCGCGCCGGAACACCTGATCGGCCGCGCGGTCGGCGCGCTGCGGATCGCGGTGTTCGCGCCGGCCGCGCAGGCGGCGCGGCTGCGCGACCCCGCCGCCCGGCGCGAATGCGACTGGGCGGCGCCCGACCTGGCGCTGTCGCATCAGCCCTCGGTGGCCTGGCGTCGCCGCCGCCATCCCGAGATCGAGCCGCGCTACCGGGTGAACTGCGTGATGTCGGTATGCGAACTGGTGGAGGCGGGGCTCGCGATGGGCGTGCTGCCGGTCTTCCTCGCGCGCGGCCGGCCCGGGTTGGCCCAGGTGAGCCCGCGGCTCGACGAGGACGAATCGCAGCTGTGGTGTGGGTGCTCGCGCATCCCGATGCGCGGCATCTGCCGCGTGTGTCGGCGGTGTACGCGCATCTGGCCGACGCGCTGGCCGAGGCGGGCGGCGCGGCCGATTGACGCCGCCCGCTTGCGCGCGTGCGACACGGATTTGCGGAATCGGCCGAGCCGGGCCGGCGACCGTTGCGCGCACTGCAACAGGCGGACCGAAGCGGCGCTCGACCGGAACGGCGGGCGCGGGGCGGTACAATCGCGGGTTCGCGGCTGTTGCGCCGCATCACGAGGAGCCCGGCCATTTGTCCGGGAATACCGGCGCTGCAAAGATGCGCCGGACCGATTGTTGATCGAACCTGTTCCATCGTACGAGGAGAACCCCCTGATGAAGTTGAACTGGCGAAAGATGGCCGCGCATGCGGTGGTGACGGCCACGGCGCTGGCGGCGGGCAGTGCGTTTGCCGCCGACCTGAAGGAAGTGCGTTTCGGCGTCGAGGCGTCGTATGCCCCCTTCGAATACAAGACGCCCGACGGCAAGCTCGCCGGTTTTGACATCGACGTCGGCAACGCGGTGTGCGCGAAGCTGAAGGTCAAGTGCGTGTGGGTGGAGAATGCATTCGACGGGCTGATCCCGGCATTGCAGGCGCGCAAGTTCGACGCGATCAACTCGGACATGACGATCACCGAGCAGCGTCGCAAGGCGATCGACTTCACGGATCCGATCTATACGATCCCGAACCAACTGATCGCGAAGGCGGGCAGCGCGCTGCTGCCGACGCCGGCCTCGCTGAAGGGCAAGCGGGTGGGCGTGCTGCAGGGCACGATCCAGGAAGCGTACGCGAAGAAGCGCTGGGCGCCGGCGGGCGTGGAAGTGGTGCCCTACCAGACCCAGGATCTGGCGTATGAAGACCTGAAGTCGGGCCGGCTCGACGCGACCTTCCAGGATTCCGAGGCAGGCGCGAAGGGCTTCCTGAGCAAGCCGCAGGGCGCGGGCTTCGCGTTCGCGGGCGGCCACGTGTCGGATACCGAGATCCTCGGCATCGGCGTGGGCTACGGCCTGCGCAAGGGCGATGCGCAGCTGAAGACCGCGCTGAACCAGGCGCTGAAGGATCTGAAGGCCGACGGCACGATCGACGGCCTGGCGAAGCAGTACTTCAGCGTGCCCGTCACGCTGAAGTGATCCGCGCGCGGCCCGGGGCCGCGCAACGATCGAGCAACCGGCCGCTTATGCGGCCGGTTTTGTTTTGGAGGATCAAACGCGCGCGGATTCGCGAGCGACAGGCGTCAATTTGCCGGTGTATCATCACCCGCTTAATTATTGAGATAAGAATGGCGGACGACGAGAGCCGCAGCGGCCGGAAATCAGCCTACGAGAAATCTGCAACCGGGGAACAGAGATGGAGAACAGGACCGTGCCGGGGCTAGGCGCCGAGGACGGAGCGGGGGACGAGGGGACGGATGCGCCGGAGGCGTTGGCCTTGCTGGTGAGCCGGCAGCCGCTGGTGGATCGCGACGGATTGTTGAACGGATTTGCGCTGCGGGTGCGAGAGGATCTCGGCGAGTGGCCGGAGGCGCTGGTGGCGGGGATCCGTGAAGCGGGCGTGCGGGCGTCGCTGGGCGGGCACAAGGCGCTGCTCGCGGCGACCCGGCCGTTGCTGTTCGCGGACGCGATGCAGGCGTTGACGCCCGAGCGTTATACGTTCGAGTTGTCGGCGCAGATGGAGATCGACGGTGATTTGATTGCGCGGCTGGTGGCGTTGCATCGGCGGCGATACCGGTTCGTGCTGGACGGGGTGGCCGAGCCGGGCCCGGGGTTTGCGCAATTGCTGCCGTATGTGGAGGCGGTGAAGCTGGATCTGGAGCGGATCGCGGGGCCGATGCTGCGCAAGCTGGTGGACGCGATGAAGGCGGCGGGCAAGCGCCTGATCGCGACGAACGTGGAGACGCCGGAGCGGCAGGAGCAGGCGAAGGCGCTCGGTTTCGTGCAGTTCCAGGGCTACTGTTTCGCGCATCGGCATGTGAGCCCGTCGCGGCGGGTGAGTGCGCCTCGGCATGCGTTGCTGAACCTGATGCAGCTGTTGGCGACCGATCCGAACGTCGCGCAGCTCGAAGTCGAGTTGAAGCTGAACCCGGTGCTGGTGATGCATTTGATGCGGCTGGCGAATACCGGGGAAGCGGGGATCGGGCGTCAGGCGACGACCTTGCGCGAGGCGATTGCGGCGACCGGGACCAACCGGATTGCGCGCTGGACGCAGATCCTGCTGTATGCGGATGGGCGCAAGGTCGCGCTGGAGAATGATCCGCTGGTGCAGTTGGCGGCGACGCGGGCGCGGTTCATGGAACTGGCGGCGATGGCGTTGCCGGACGCGGACCGGCGGACCGTGGAGGCGGCGTTTCTGGTGGGGGCGTTGTCGTTGATCGATGCGGTGTTTGGGGATCCGATCGCGGTGACGCTCGATGATCTGACCGTGTCGCCGACGGTGCGCGCGGCGATCTTGTCCCGGGACGGGGCGCTGGGCGCGCTGCTCGACGTGATCGTCGGGATCGAGCGCGCCGATTGGGCGGCGGTCGAGGTGGGGTGCGGGAGGCTCGTGGGCTTCTCCTCCGCCGAGGCGGGCAAGGTCGCGCTCAAGGCTGCCGCCTGGGCCGCCAGTGCGGATTACACGCTCGATGCGGTGGGGTTGGGGCGGTTCCAGAACTGAGCGGAATTGGGCTGGATGTGATGCACCCGGTCAGCAGGCGCCCGCTGCGTGGATTCGGCGGAGGATCGTTCAGCCCGCAGGCGAAGACGATCCGGGCGGGTTGCGGGAAGCACGGCTTCGAGTGCGACGGCCTGCTTTTCCCGCTTCCGGGTGGCGCCGCAGCCGCCTGCGACGTGTTGACCCAGGGATACCGAAGGCGTGCACGGGAGACCGGCGTTGCCGGTCTCCCGATACATGCGTACTCGCCGCCATCGCATCGGTATCCGCGCGCCATCGCCTCATGGGGGTTGAAGCGATATCCATGAATCACCGAGAGGACAGGCGCGAGCAGCGTGACGCTTCTCGGCGACGGCGAGACGAATGTGGTCGGCTCGAACGTCCCGGGCCGCACGTGATCGCACGACCTTTCCGCCAGCTGCCGGCGCACGCTCCGGGCAACTTGCGGGCCCATCGACCACGGGCGCCTAGCCTCCGTAAATATCGAAATCGAAGTACTTCTTTTCGAGACTCTTGTAGGTGCCGTCTTTGAGCATGTCGGCGATCGCCTTATTGATCTTTACCCGCAGATCGACGTCCTCCTTGCGCAGGCCGATGCCGGTGCCGCTGCCGAGGATCTTCTCGTCGACGAGTTCCGCCCCGACGAGCTGGAAGCCGGCGCCGCGCGGCGTTTTCAGGAACGCAATATCGGCTTGGACCTCATCCTGCAACGCACCGTCCAATCGGCCCGAAAGCAGATCGGTATAGACCTGGTCCTGATTCTGGTAGGACATGACCTTCACGCCCTTCGGCTCCCAGTAGGTCTTCGCGTAGGTTTCCTCGGTCGAGCCCTGCTCGACGCCGACCACCTTGCCGGCCAGCGACTCCGGTGTCGGAAGCAGCCCTGAGCCCTTCTTCGCGACAAGGCGCCTCGGCTCCTTATAAAGCCTGTCGGAGAAGTCGATCTGTTCGGCGCGCTTCGGCGTAATCGACATGGACGACAGCACGCCGTCGAATTTCTTTGCCTTCAGTGCGGGAATCATCCCGTCGAAGTCATTCTCGACCCACACGCATTTTGCCTTGAGGCGCGCGCAGATCTGGTTGCCGAGATCGATGTCGAAGCCGACCAGGCCGCCGTCGGCGCGCTTCGATGCGAACGGCGCATAGCTGGCATCCACGCCAAACCGGACGACTGTCCAATCTTTCGCATAGACAGTCGTGGAACTGGCCACGATAGCAAGGTACAGGGCAAGCTTTTTCATAAATTCTCCATGGATTGACTTCGCGATATCGAATGCGTCAAGCGGTAGGCACGAAGGGGGTAAATGAAACGGGATTGGCTGGATGATTCAATATGAAGCAGTCCTCGGAGCGTTCACTCCGTGTAGCTGGGGAGCGTGGTTTGATGTCGATGCGGCAAGTGGTATGTCATGACCCAGTCCTTCGCGGCCTGCAAGTCAGGGGCGAAGAAACGATCCTCGTCGTAAGCGGGCACGCGAGCGCGGATCTCGTCGATTGCCGCTTCGATGTTTTCCGCCGAGCGCAGCGGTCGGCGGAATTCGACACCCTGCGCGGCCGCCAGCGCTTCGATCGCAACCACCCCGGCCGTGTTGTCGACCATCGTCGCCAGCCGCCGGCCGGCGAAGGTTGCCATCGAGACGTGATCTTCCTGATTGGCGGAAGTCGGGAGGCTGTCGACGCTCGCCGGATGGGCCAATGACTTGTTTTCGGACGCGAGCGCTGCCGCGGTGACTTGCGCGATCATGAATCCGGAATTCAGGCCGCTCTCCTTGACGAGAAACGCGGGCAGTCCGCTCAAGTGGGTGTCGAGAAGCAACGCGATGCGTCGCTCCGAAATCGCGCCGATTTCCGCGATCGCAATCGCCAGCGCGTCCGACGCAAAGGCCACCGGCTCGGCGTGGAAATTGCCGCCCGACAGGATGTCGCCCTCGTTGGAGAAAATCAGTGGATTGTCCGAGGCCGCGTTCGATTCAACACGCAACACCTCGGCCGCGTTGCGGATCTGCTGGAGGCACGCGCCCATCACCTGAGGCTGACAACGAATGGAATAGGGGTCCTGAACGCGCCCGCAATCGGCGTGCGAATCAAGGATGGCGCTGCCGTCGAGCATGTCGGCGTAGATAGCCGCCACGTCGATTTGACCTTGCTGTCCGCGTGCTGCATGAATCCGCGCGTCGAACGGCACCTTGGAGCCCATGATGGCCTCCAGCGACAGCGAGCCTGTCGTGACGGCGGCGGCGAATACGCGCTCGGCGCCGAACAGGCCGACGAGGCCGAGCGCCGTCGACACTTGCGTGCCGTTGAGCAGCGCCAGACCTTCCTTGGGCCCGAGTTCCAGCGGCGCGACGCCGGCGAGTTCGAGTGCGTCGAGCGCGCTCATCTCGGTTCCGCGATAGTTCACGCGCCCCACGCCGATGAGCGCGGCGGCCAGGTGGGCCAGCGGGGCGAGGTCGCCCGACGCCCCGACCGACCCCTTCGAAGGAATGCGCGGATAAAACCCGTGGTTCGCGAGTTGGACGATGCGCTCGATGACGACGGGACGGACACCCGAGTAGCCGCGGGCGAGGCTCACGGCCTTGAGCGCCATGATCAGACGAACGGTCTTGTCGTCGAGGCATTCGCCGGTTCCGACGCTGTGAGAGAGCACCAGGTTTTCCTGGAGTTGCTTCAGCTTGTCGGTCGGAATGATCGTATGGGCGAGCTTGCCGAAACCGGTATTGATGCCGTAAGCCGTCTTGCCTTCGCTGATCAGCGTGGCGACGACATCCTGAGCGCGCGCGACGCCTGCCAAGGCCGCCGGATCGATCAGGAACGGCGAGCCCTGCTCATGGATCGAGCGCAACTGGCGCAGCGTCACAGTGCCGGGGGTCAAAATGTGTTGGGCAGTCTTGTCCATGGTCTCGTGATAGATGGGTGAGGGTTGACGCGTCGCGCGGGCCGTCCTGTGAGTCGGGCAGGGGAGATAACCGGGTTTTTCCGATCGTTCAGAGGGTCAGCAGCGCGGAAATGAGTTTCTCGTTTTCTTTTCTGCTTCTAAGGGAAACGCGCAGCGTTGCCGTTTCCTGCAAACCGTCGAATGAAGTGGCGTCCGCAACGACGATTCCCTTGCGCGCGATTTTCGCCGCGGCTTGCGCGGAAGATTGTGATTGCAATTCGAGCAGCATCATATTGCCGTGCGATCCAAGCACGCCGATATCCAATTTTTGGCTGATTCTTTCGCGGAAGTAATTGCTTTCCTCCAGAAAGGTGCGGTCGCATCTTGCTATGAATTCCTCGTCTTCAAGCGCGGCAACCGCCGCGGCGGCAGCCGGGCGCGATACATTAAACGGCGGACGCGTCATCTCGGCGGTATCGATGAGTTTTTCAGCGGCCACGACAAAGCCGACACGCATTCCCGCCAAGCCGAAGAACTTGGAAAAGGTCCGCATGACGGCGATGTTGTTCAATTTGTCCGGCAATCTGAGGCACCCTTCCTTTTTGGGATTGATTAATGCCTCATCCGCGATGAAAATCGTTTGAGGAAAGGATCGGGCCATTTCCTCGATAACGCCGATGTCGATCAACTCCCCCGTCGGATTGTTTGGCGAGCAGATGAAAGCCATCGAGATTCGGTTGCTTCGCAAGGCTTCGGTATAGCGATCGGCATCGAACCGCTGGTTCGCTCCGCCCTTTACACCAATGACCTCGCAACCGTGCAATTGCGCCTCGAGGGCGTAGCGGGGGAAGGTTGGCAAATGGATGAGGATCGTGTCCCCGGGCGCGGTCCAGGCATGTATCAGCAATTTGATCACGTCATCGAGGCCGGCGCCAAAGAGAAACTTCCCTTTGGCATGCCGATATTTATTCGAAAGAGCGGCGCGCAATGCCGACAAGTTGATGTCCGGGTAAAAATTTGCGTTTCCCATCGCCTCGCGCGCAGCCGTGATAGCCGCCGGCGAGCAGCCGAGCGGGTTAACATTGAGCGAGAAATCGATCATGCTGGATTGACTCAGACCATATCGATTCGCCAGAAGCTCGAGCGATGTTTCCTGCTCGTACAGGCGCGGTGATTTGGAATTTGGATGATTTTCGTTCATGTCGATCAAGTATTCGTGGATTGCGCCGAGCACCCGCCGATTCGATGCGGGTTGCTCCCTGTTTGGTAATGATTTATCGATTCGATAATGGGTTCCTGCTCGGAATAACTTCGAGGCCGTTATTTCAATCCGGAAAATCAGCCATGCGAAATGATTGGTCGATTCATGTGGCGTTTATGTTGCGTTGCGCTGCTCATGAACAAGGATCAATGTGTTTCTGAAGCCCGCGCCATGAGCGATCTCTACCCGGCAGCCCGTTGTCGGTAGGTGGTGTTCGAACAGTCGCTTCGCGTCTTTCGAATCAGGCGATTGGCACGATCATCCGTCGTGATCGCGCCTGACGGGCGCCCGGCAATGGCGAGCCCTCATGCCTTGCTCGCCCGCAAGACAGGAGCCGCGTCCCGGTGTGTGCGCGGCTCGGGTTCGCCCCCCTTGATGCATCGAGCCGCACGGTCGCGTGCCTGTTAGTTTGCATAATGGATCGGGGGTGCCAAGCAATCCTCCACGATGCGTCTCCTGATCGACTCCGTGCTATATCCGACGAACCTATCGTAGACTACGCGAGGTGATCAAAATAGCGAATTGTTCTAATCGAGGCATTAGGCTGACTTATGAAGCTGACTCTGGACTCTTCCTTTCTCGGCGCGCTGCGATGCTTCGAAATGGCCGGTCGCCACTTGAGCTTCACCAAGGCCGCAGCGGCGCTGAATCTCACGCAAAGCGCGATCAGCCAGCAGATTCGCAACCTCGAGGAAAGGCTGGGATATCCGCTTTTCAAGCGTCAGGGAAGAGGGCTCGTGCTCACCGAGAAAGGTGTGCAGCTCTACGAAACGACGTCGGAGGCGTTCGCGGAAATCAGCCGCACCGTGCATCGCCTCAGCCTGTCGGGTACCCCGCTCAAGGTGAATTGCCTGCCGTCGTTCGCATTGCAGTGGCTGATGCCGCGGCTGGTCGAGTTCCATCGGGATCAGCCGGATATTTCGGTGCGCCTGCAGGCCGAGTTTCACCCCCTGGACCGGCACCTGATGATGGAGAACGACATCGACGTTGCGATTCGGTATAACCCGGACAGCCATCGGCAGGCGTCGGAGGAGGCGATCCTGGATGAATACCTGGTGGCGGTGGCGACGCCCGATTACGTCGCGGCCCATCCTTCATTGGCGGCCGGCGAGCTATCCGACGATCTCACGTTCCTGCATGATGCGGAGCCGTGGGTGGGCGCCCCGGAATACATCGAGTGGCGAGCTTGGGCGACGGCTTGTTTCCCGGATTGGTCCGAGCGCGGGGCCGGTCCGCAATTCAACTTGTCGAGCCTGGCGATTTCGGCCGGGCTGAATCATCAGGGTATCGTCCTGAGCCGCACCGTATTGATTCAGGAAGAACTCCGGAGCGGACGGCTCGTGAAGGCATTCGAGCACACGGCTCGCGCACCGGCGCGCTATGTGCTGTTGTGCCAGGAGCCGAACGAGCCGCGTACCGCTGCGTTTTCAACCTGGCTGAAGGAGGAGTGCAGGCGCTTTGCGCTGGCCCGACGCGATATGCTCGGGCCCTGCTGATCGGCCGCGTCGAGGTCGACAAGAGGCGGCCATGCTCGTTCGATGTCCCGCCGCCGAGGGGCGGCCCGGATGCGTGACGTTTTCGCCAACCTCGACTTAACGTCACGATCTGATTGCGATATTCAGCGTCGTCGTCCGCCTTGCGGCGTCGAGGCGACGCGCGAAACGTCAGCGGACCTCGTCCATCGCCCCGCGAAAGAACCGTCCCAATTCCCGCCCAAGCTCGTTGAGCACGGCCATCTCCTGCTGGGAGATCTTGCGCGCCGCCTGCCCCCCGGTCCAATCGGCATAGAGCAGGGCGACGGCCTGCTGCTCGACGAGCACCGGCAACAGCACGAACGACCGGGCGTCGTCGAACGCCTCCCGATACCACCCGGGCAAACGCTTCAGCATCTTGGGATCCTGGGCGTGCTCGATGAAGATCCCGACCGTATTGCTGATCGCGAGATGAAACACGTCGGGCTCGAACGCCTCGTGAAACGCCAGCCGTCCGAGCACCGCGTCGACATCCGCGCCGAACCCGAGCCGCGCGGCGAACACCCCATCCTCCCGCCGCACGAACATCACGGTGCGCGTAAACGCGAGCCCCGCGAGCACACTCTCCGACGCCAGCGCCAGCACCGGCCCCAGCACGTGCTCCGACGGCAGCGCCCGCAAATCCGCCAGCCCCGCCTCCAGGCGCGCCTCGGGATTCGGCGCCGCCCGCGCGATCGCATCCGCATTCGCCCGCAACTCGACGATCTCCCGCATCATCGTGTCGCTCGCCTCTTCATCCGCCAGCGAGGCCGCCATCTCCTCCAGCCGCTCCGGCTCCAAGTTCAGCACGTCGCCGAACCGATGCGCCAACGCGGCGATCCGCGCGTCCCGCTGCGCGCCCGCCGGCGCCGTCAGCGCCGCGGCCATGTCGGTCGAGCAATGGCTCACCGCCCGCAGCCAGCGCACGTCCGGCGACACCTCTTCGTCCGCGTCGTAGTGCGTCATCCCCGAGCGGATCAGCTCGGGCAGCCGCCAGCGCGCCGCGGCCTCCAGCCCGATCTCCTCGAATCCCACCCCCAGCACCTCCTGGCACGCGGTCTCGTCGTCGCCGTCCAATTCCGCCGCGCGGCGCTGGATCGCGTCCCATTCGCCGTCGAGATAGCACACCACCAGCAGCTTGCCCACCTGGCGCATCAGCGTGCAGACCACCGCCTCCTCGCCCGCCCGCAAGTCCGTCTGCGCCGTCAGCTTGCGCGCCACGCACCCCGACAGCAGGGCGCGGTTCAACTCCAGCTTCGCCTCGATCCGCCGCGGGGCGCTGTGGTGAAAGTGGTCGACGAGCTTCAGCCCCACCACCAGATGACCGACGGCATCCATGCCCAGCACCATCAGCGCCCGCGTCACGGTCGTGATGTTGCCGCCAAAGGCCATGTACATCGCGGAATTGGCCAGCCGCAATACCTTCTGCGTCAACGCGAAATCGGACAGCACGACCCGCACCAGCGCCGTGAAATCCAGATCGTCGTTCTTCATGGCGGCCATCGTCGCGCGCAATGACTCCGACAACAGCGGGAAATCGCCTCGTTCGTTCATCCGCGCCCAAAGCTTGTCGAGCAATGCTGTCTTGGGCATGTGTTCGGTGATAGACATTCGTATCTGTGTGTGTATTGGCCGGCCGGACCCTGTCGTCACGCCGCTTCGTGCAGGCGCAGCTCCCGTGCCTCGAAGCGCTGCGCCAATTCCTCGGACGGCAGCGCCTGGCAAACGAGCCAGCCTTGTATGTGGTTGCAGCCCATTTCGGTCAACAGCACCCGCTGCGCTTCGGTCTCCACGCCCTCGGCGACCAGTTCCAGCTCCAGCGTCTGCGCGATGCCGACGACAGCCGACACGATCGCGCGGTCATTGCGCGACGTCAACAGGTTCTCGACGAAACTCCGGTCGATCTTCAATTTCGCGAGCGGGAAGCGCTGCAGGTACGCCAGGCTCGAATAGCCCGTGCCGAAATCGTCGACCGCGAAACGAATCCCCAGGTCGGTGACTTCTTCGAGCAGCGCCTTCGCATGCGACGGGTCGTGCATCAGCAGGCTCTCGGTGATCTCCAGCACGATCCGTTTCGGGTCGATGCCCGTCAGCGCAATCGCGTCCCGCACGCTCTGCGTGAAGCGCGGATCCCGGAACTGCTGCGGCGACACGTTCACCGCCACGTACTGCAACGCAATCCCCTGGCGGTCCCACGACACCAGCTGCATGCACGCCGCCTTCAACACCCAGTTGCCCAGGTAGTTGATCAGCCCGATCGATTCCGCGAGCGGGATGAAGGTCGCCGGCGGCACCAGGCCGTGCACCGGATGGTGCCAGCGGATCAGCGCCTCCACCCCGACCACGCCGCCCGTGCGGCTCTTCGTGATCGGCTGGAAGTGCAGCGAGAACTCGCCGTTGCGCACCCCGTCGTACAGGTCCGCCTCCAGCTTCAGCCGCTCCGCATCCGCCGGATCGTCGGCCGGCAGGTGGAACGCCAGCGCATTGCCGCCCGACGCTTTCGCCTGCGCGAGCGCATGGTCCGCGCGCCGCAGGAGCGGGCTGTGGTGCTGCGCGTGCTTCGACGCGCTGCGCTCTTCCGGGTACAGCGCGATCCCGATGCTCGCCGACAGATGCACGGGCTGCCCCTCGTACGCATACGGCTGCTGGATCGCGGTCTGCAACCGGCGCGCCAGCGATTCGGCCGTGTCGGCCGCGCGCGTCCGTGTCGGCGCGGTGAACACCACCGCGAACTTGTCGCTCGCCACCCGCGCCAGCCGTTCGCCCGGCGCGATCATCCCCTGCAGGCGCTGCGCGGTGTCGCGCAGCAGGGTGTCGCCCGCGTCGTAGCCCAGCGCGCGGTTGATCCGCTGGTAGTCGTCGAGATCGAGCAGCAGCAGCGCCGCGCACGTGCCATGCTCGTCCGCGATCCGCTGCGCCTGCATCAGCGCCGGAATCAGCGCCGACAGATTGTCGAGCCCCGTCATCGGGTCGTGATGCAGCTCGTAGGTCAGCCGCGCCTCGATCGCGCGCCACGACGACACGTCGAATGCCGCGATCGCATAGCCCTCGATGCCGTGGTGGCGGCTGCGCACCGCCCGCAACTCGACGTCGAGCGGGTAGGTCAGCGACTTGACGATGCACATCGTCGCCTTCTCGACCGCGCCGCTGTGCGACGCGCGCGCAAGCAGCGCTTCCAGCGTCGCGGTATCCTGATCGGGAATCAGGTCGCGCAGCGTCAGCGTGCGCAGGTAATCACGGTGGTAACCAATGAAGCGCAGGCTCGCATCCGACACATACAGAAAGCGCAGGTCGCGGTCGACATGCGCGAGAAAATCGACCGCGCCCACGGTCTGCTCCAGCCAGTTGCGAACCGTATCGTCGTCGCGCGGCGCGCCGGAGCCGGCGCGCGCCGGCATCAGCGCGCCGCCTGACCAGGCGAGGCGGCGGAGCGTGTGAAGGGCGGTGCGCCAGGAGCCCTTGCGGGGCATCTTGTTCCTGTTGGCTTCCATGTTTCTCGCTGGCGTGAAAAGGCTGGAACCGGTTGTCCGGATGCAATAACGGCGCTTTGGGCCGATTCTTTAGCGTTGAGAATGAAAGCGGTGCCCGAATGACTCGGGCGTTCGGGATGCGAACGTGATCGGCTCGCGGGTCGAGCCTGACTTTATTAGAAATGAGGACGCAGATGAAGCGAAAACTTGCAATGATCGTCGCGGCAACCTTGATCGCGGGCCACGCGCTGACGGCCCAGGCCGTGCTGAAGACGGGCGACGCCGCGCCCGATTTCAGCACCGAGGCATCGCTGGGCGGTAAGACTTACACGTATGCGCTCGCCGATGCGCTGAAGCAGGGGCCGGTGGTGCTGTATTTTTATCCGGCCGCGTTCACCAAGGGCTGCACGATCGAAGCGCACGCGTTCGCGGAAGCGGTCGATTCGTACAAGCAATACGGCGCGACGGTGATCGGCGTTTCGGCTGACGATATCGGCACGCTCACGAAGTTCTCGGTCAGCGAGTGCCGCAGCAAGTTCCCGGTCGCGGCGGACCCGGATGCGAAGATCATCCGTGCGTACGACGCGAAGCTGCCGATGGTCGACAAGGCGAACCGGGTGTCCTACGTGATCGCGCCGGACGGGAAGATCCTGTATGAGTACACGAGCATGTCGCCGGACAAGCACGTCGAGAACACGCTGGCGGCCGTGAAGGCCTGGGCCGCGGCCCATCGCCAGTAAGCGGGGCGGGCGGCGGCGCGCGCCGCCGCCGGGTCAGGCGCGCAGCGCCTGTTCGATCGGCACGGTGCCGCCGACGAAGCCGATCGTCTTGCGCGAGATGCCGAGCTTGATCGCCTCGATCGCCGCCCAGGCCACGTCCTGTCGCGCCACCGGCACCGGATCGTCCGGCCGCGCTTCCGCGAGCGCGATCTTGCCCACGCCCGGGCCGTCCGACAAGGGCCCCGGCCGCAGGATCACGTAGTCGACGCCGGAGGCGATCACGCGGTCGTCGCCCTCGCGCTTCATCTGCGCGTAGTGGCGCAGCGCTGCGTCCGTCCGTTCCGGGTGGTACGCGGACAGCGCGCTGATCACGACCAGCTTCTGCACGTTGTGCGCCTTCGCGTACTCGGCCGCGCGCGCCACGGCGTCGCGATCGATCTGCTCCTCCTCGGCGGGGCCTTCCGATTCGGCCGAGCCGGCCGCGTAGATCGCGTGGGTCACGCCCTGGAACGCCCCGGAGAAATCCCCGGTGAGATCGGCCACGATCACCTTCGCGCCGGGCAGCGCGTAATCGGGCTGGCGGACCAGCGCCGTCACCTCGAAATCCTGCTGCTTGAGCAGCAGGTCCGCGAGCGCGACGCCCGTGCGGCCGGTCGCGCCGATCAGCAATACCTTCATCGCCATGAAGCCACTCCTTGCCTTGGATACCCTGCGTTCAAACCGAGATGGGGGCGAACGGGCAGCCTACAAGTGTATGCCGAATCGGCGCGGCGTCGGTGACGCGCAGGGAAGATGGGTGGTGTGCGCCCCCGTCGCCGCGTCGGGCGACGGGGGCGGGCGCTTACTCGCTCGCGCCGGCCGGCGTGCCGGCGCCGTGGCGGCGCTCCCAGCGCAGCCGGATCCGGTCCATGTACAGGTACACGACGGGCGTCGTATAGAGGGTCAGCAACTGCGAGACGATCAGGCCGCCCGCGATCGCGATCCCGAGCGGCGCGCGCAGCTCGGCGCCGTCGCCGTTGCCGAACGCGAGCGGCAGCGCGCCGAGCAGCGCCGCCATGGTGGTCATCATGATCGGCCGGAAGCGCAGCAGGCACGCCTCGTGGATCGCGTCGAACGACGACTTGCCCTGTCGCGACGCGTCGATCGCGAAGTCGACCATCATGATCGCGTTCTTCTTCACGATCCCGATCAGCAGGATCACGCCGATCAGCGCGATGATGCTGAACTCGGTGCGGAACAGCAGCAGCCCGAGCAGCGCACCGACGCCCGCCGAGGGCAGCGTCGACAGGATCGTGACCGGGTGGATGTAGCTCTCGTACAGCACGCCGAGCACGATGTAGACCGCCGCGAGCGCCGCCAGGATCAGGATCGGCTGATCCTTCAGCGACTGCTGGAAGGCCTGCGCGGTGCCCTGGAAGCTGCCCGTGATGGTCGGCGGCATGCCGATCTCGGCCATGGTCTGATAGATCGTCTGGGTCGCGTCCGACAGCGACACGCCCGGCGGCAGGTTGAACGAGATCGTGGTCGCGACGAACAGCCCCTGGTGGTTGACCGCGAGCGGCGTCGTGCTCGGCCCGAAGGTCGCGATCGTGGACAGCGGCACCATGGTCGACTGCGAGGTCGACACCGCCGCGCCCGACGACGCGCTCGACTTGCCGCTCGCCGCGATCGAGTTGAGCGCCTGGTTGCGCGCGGAATCGGACGCGATCGCGGCGGCGCTGGTCGCGCTCGTGCCGGCCGCGCCCGCGCCGACGAAGGTGCCGGCCGCCGCGTTGGTGGTCTGCGAGCCGGTCGCGCTGCCGCCCGTCGTGCTGATGTAGATCTGGTTCAGCATCTCCGGGCTCTGCCAGTACTGCGGCGCGACCTCCATCACCACGTGGTACTGGTTGAGCGGGTTGTAGATCGTCGACACCTGGCGCTGGCCGAACGCGTCGTACAGCGTGTTGTCGATCTGCGCGGGCGTGATGCCGAGCCGCGCGGCGGTCGCGCGGTCGATCGTCACCATCGATTCGAGGCCGCCTTGCTGCTGGTCGGAATTGACGTCGGTCAGCTGCGGCTTCGACTGCAGCGCCTCGGTCAGGATCGGCCCCCACTTGTAGAGGTCCGCCGTCGAATCGCCGAGCAGCGTGAACTGATACTGCGCGTTGCTCTGCCGGCCGCCGACGCGGATGTCCTGCGCCGCCTGCAGGAAGGTGCGCGCGCCGGCGACGTCGGACAGGCGCGGGCGCAGCTGCTGGATCACCTGGTCGGCGGACAGCTTGCGCTCGCTCTTGTCCTTCAGCGACACGAACATGAAGCCCGAGTTGGTCTGCGCGCCGCCCGTGAAGCCCGCGACGCTCGCGACGTTCGGGTCCGCCTGCACGATCCGCATCATCTCGGAGAACTTGAGCTTCATCGCCTGGAACGACGTGGACTGGTCGGCCTGGATCCCGCCGATCAGGAGCCCGGTGTCCTGCTGCGGGAAGAAGCCCTTCGGCACCACGATGTACAGGCACACGTTCAGCACGATCGTCAGCAGGAGCGTGACGAGGATCGTCAGCGGATGGCGCAGCGCCCACGACAGCGTGCGCTCGTAGCCGCGCTGCAGCCCCTCGAACCTGCGTTCCAGCCACTGCGCGAGGCGGCCTTCGTCGCGCTTGTCGTGGGCTTCCGGCAGCAGGCGCGCGCACATCATCGGCGTGAGGGTCAGCGACACGATCAGCGACACGCCGATCGCGAGCGACAGCGTCAGCGCGAATTCGCGGAACAGCCGCCCGACGATGCCGCCCATCAGCAGGATCGGCAGGAACACGGCGACCAGCGACAGGCTGATCGACAGCACCGTGAAGCCCACCTCGCGCGCGCCGTCGAACGCGGCCTGCATGCGCGATTTGCCGTTCTCGATATGACGCGAGATGTTCTCGAGCACCACGATCGCGTCGTCGACCACGAAGCCCGTCGCGACGATCAGCGCCATCAGCGAGAGATTGTCGATCGAGAAGCCGAGCAGGTACATCGCGCCGAAGGTGCCGACGATCGAGATCGGCACCGCGATGCTCGGGATCAGCGTCGCGCGCCAGTTGCGCAGGAACAGGAACACCACCATCACGACCAGGCCGACCGCGATCAGCAGCGTGTGCTCGGTGTCGCGCAGCGACGCCCGGATCGTCTTCGAGCGGTCGAGCACCGGCGTCACCTGGATGTCGGCGGGCAGGGCGGCCGCGAGCTGCGGCAGCGCCTCGCGCACCCGGTCGATGGTCTCGATGATGTTCGCGCCCGGGGTGCGGTACAGGATCACGAGCACCGCGCGCTGGCCGTTCGCGAGGCCCAGGTTGCGCAGGTCCTCGACCGAGTCGACCACGCTCGACACGTCCGACAGGCTCACGGCCGAACTGTTGCGGTAGGCGACCACGAGGTCCTTGTACTGCGAGGCCTGCGACGCCTGGTCGTTGGTGTAGAGCTGGTAGTGGTTCGGGCCGTACTCGATCGCGCCCTTCGGGCTGTTCGCGTTGGCCGAGGCGAGCGCGGCGCGCACGTCTTCCAGGCCGATCCCGTAGTGGAACAGCGCGTGCGGCTCCAGTTCGATGCGCACCGCGGGGTTCGCCGAGCCGCTCACGCTGACCTGGCCGATCCCGTCGATCTGCGACAGCGACTGCTGCAGCACCGTCGAGGCCGCGTCGTACAGCTTCGCGGGCGAGGCGGTCTTCGAGGTCAGCGACACGATCATGATCGGCGAATCGGCGGGATTCACCTTGCGATAGGTCGGATTGCTCTTGAGGCTCGCGGGCAGGTCGGCGCGCGCCGCGTTGATGGCGGCCTGCACGTCGCGCGCGGCGCCGTCGATGTCGCGGTCGAGGCCGAACTGCAGCGTGATGCGCGCGTTGCCGACCGAGCTCGACGAGGTCATCTCGGTGACGTCGGCGATCGAGCCCAGGTGGCGCTCGAGCGGGCTCGTCACGCTGGTCGCGACGGTCTCCGGGCTCGCGCCCGGCAGCGAGGCCTGCACCGAGATGGTCGGGAAGTCGACCTGCGGCAGCGGCGAGACCGGCAGCTTGATGAACGCGAACAGCCCGGCGAGCGCGATCCCGAGCGCGAGCAGCGCGGTCGCGATGGGGCGGGTGATGAACGGACGCGACAGGTTCATTTACGCATCCGGATGGGCGCCGGCCGCGTTGCCGTCGCGGTGGAACAGCGCGCGCAGGCGGCGCGCGAGCGCGTCGAAGCCGAGATAGATCACGGGCGTCGTGAACAGCGTGAGCACCTGCGACACGATCAGGCCGCCCGCGATCGCGATCCCGAGCGGCTGGCGCAGCTCGGAGCCCGAGCCCGAGCCGACGATCAGCGGCACCGCGCCGAGCAGCGCCGCGAGCGTGGTCATCAGGATCGGCCGGAAGCGCAGCAGGCAGGCCTGGTAGATGGCATCGCGCGGCGACTTGCCCTCGACGCGCTCCGCCTCGAGCGCGAAGTCGATCATCATGATCGCGTTCTTCTTGACGATGCCGATCAGCAGCACGATGCCGATGATGCCGATGATGTCGAGGTCGTGGCCGGTGATCATCAGCGCGAGCAGCGCGCCGACGCCCGCCGAGGGCAGCGTCGACAGGATCGTGATCGGGTGGATGTAGCTCTCGTACAGCACGCCGAGCACGATGTACATCGTGATGATCGCGGCGAGGATCAGGAACAGCTGGTTCGACAGCGAGGCCTGGAACGCGAGCGCCGCGCCCTGGAAGCGGGTCTGGAACGAGCCGGGCAGGCCGATCTCCTTCTCGGCGGCCTCGATCGCCTTGACCGCCTCGCCGAGCGACGCGCCGGGCGCGAGATTGAACGAGATGGTGGTCGCCGGGAACTGGCTCAGGTGCGTGACGAGCAGCGGCGAGGGCCGCTCGTGGAAGGTCGCGATCGCCGCCAGCGGCACCTGGCCGCCGCCCGCCGCCGGCAGGTAGATGCCGTTCAGCGAGGTGGTGTAGTGCTGCATCTGCGGCTCGGATTCCAGGATCACGCGGTACTGGTTCGACTGCGTGAAGATGGTCGACACGATGCGCTGGCCGTAGGCGTCGTAGAGCGCGTTGTCGACCGTCGCGGGCGTGATGCCGAAGCGTGCGGCGGTCGCGCGGTCGATCTCGATGTAGACCGACTGGCCGTTCTGCTGGAGGTCGGTCGCGACGTCGGCGAGCGAGGGCTCCTTCTTCAGCCGGTCGACGAGCTTCGGCACCCAGGTCGCGAATTCGTCGGGATTCGGGTCGGTCAGCATGAACTGGTACTGGGTCGGGCTGACGGTCGAGTCGATCGTCAGATCCTGCACCGGCTGCATGTACAGCGAGATGCCGGGCAGGTGCGCGACCTGCTGCTGCAGCGTGCGGATGATCTCGCTCGCCGTCTCGCTGCGCGCGTCGCGCGCTTTCAGGTTGATCAGCATCCGGCCGCTGTTGAGCGTGATGTTCGCGCCGTCGACGCCGATGAACGAGGTCAGGCTCTCGACGTCGGGGTTCTTCAGGATCTCGGCCGCGAGCGCCTGCTGGCGCTCCGCCATCGCCTGATACGACACCGACTGCGGCGCCTGCGTGATCGCCTGGATCACGCCGGTGTCCTGCACCGGGAAGAAGCCCTTCGGGATCACCACGTAGAGCACGCCCGTCAGCACCAGCGTCAGCAGGGCGACGACGAGCGTCGCGCGCTGCCGGTTCAGCACCCATTCGAGCGCGACGCCGTAGCGCGCGATCACCTTGTCGATCAGCACGTGCACGCGGGTCTCGAAGCGGTGGCTTTCGAGCGGCGGGGTGTGGCGCAGCAGCTTCGCGCACATCATCGGCACGAGCGTGAGCGACACCACCGCCGAAATCACGATGGTCACCGCGAGGGTGATCGCGAACTCGTGGAAGAGGCGGCCCACCACGTCGCCCATGAACAGCAGCGGGATCAGCACGGCGATCAGCGACACCGTCAGCGAGATGATGGTGAAGCCGATCTGCCGCGAGCCCTTGAGCGCGGCCTCGAGCGGCGCCTCGCCTTCCTCGACGTAGCGCGCGATGTTCTCGATCATCACGATCGCGTCGTCGACCACGAAGCCGGTCGCGATGGTCAGCGCCATCAGCGACAGGTTGTTCAGCGAGAAGCCCGACAGGTACATCACCGCGAGCGTGCCGATCAGCGACAGCGGCACCGACAGGCTCGGGATGATGGTCGCGTAGAGGTTGGCGAGGAACAGGTACATCACGAGCACCACGAGCGCGACCGCGAGCGCCAGCTCGAACTGCACGTCGCGCACGGCGGCGCGGATCATCGTGGTGCGGTCGGTGACGATCTGCACGTCGAGCGAGGCGGGCAGCGCTTCCTGCAGCTTCGGCAGGATCGCCTTGATGCTGTCGACGGTCTGGATCACGTTCGCGCCGGGCTGGCGCTGCACGTTCAGGATGATCGCGGGCTCCGAGTCGACCCACGCGCCGAGCTTGGTGTTCTCCGAGCCGGCCACCACCTTGGCGACGTCGGTCAGCATCACGGGCCGGCCGCTCTTGTAGGCGACCACGGCGTTGTTGTACTGGTCGGCGCTCGTCAGCTGGTCGTTCGCGTTGATCGTGTACGCGCGGGTCGGGCCGTCGAAGTTGCCCTTCGGCGTGTTCACGTTGAGGTTCGAGATCGTCGTGCGCAGATCGTCGAGGTTCAGGCCGTACGAGGCGAGCGCGAGCGGGTTCGCCTGGATCCGCACCGCCGGCCGGTTGCCGCCCGACAGGCTCACGAGGCCGACGCCCGCGACCTGCGAGATCTTCATCGCGAGCCGGGTGTCGGCGAGATCCTGCACCTGGGTGAGCGGCAGCGTCTTCGAGGTGACGGCGAGCGTCAGCACCGGCGCGTCGGCCGGGTTCACCTTCGCGTAGATCGGCGGCGCGGGCAGGTCGGACGGCAGCAGGTTGCCGGCCGCGTTGATCGCGGCCTGCACTTCCTGCTCGGCGATGTCGAGCGGCAGGTCGAGGCTGAACTGCAGCGTGATCACCGAGGCGCCGGCCGAGCTTTGCGACGACATCTGGTTCAGCGACGGCATCTGGCCGAACTGGCGTTCGAGCGGGGCGGTCACCGACGAGGTCATCACCTCGGGGCTCGCGCCCGGGTAGAAGGTCTGGACCTGGATCGTCGGGTAGTCGACCTCGGGCAGCGCGGCGAGCGGCAGGAACCGCAGCGCGACGAGGCCGGCCAGCAGGATGGCCGCCATCAGCAATGCGGTGCCGACCGGGCGGAGAATGAAAAGACGGGACGGATTCATTGCTCAGGCGGCGCTCATTGCGATTGGGCTTGCGACGCGCCCTTCTTGTGATGGCCCGCGTGGCCGGCCGATGCGCCGCGCGCGCCGGACGCATGCTTGGGCCGCTCGGCCGGGATCATGATCGTCGAGCCTTCGCGCAGCCGGTCCGAGCCGTCCGTCACGACCCGCTCGCCGACGGCGAGCCCCGCCGCGATGCTGGTGCGCTCGCCGTCCACCGGGCCCGGCGTGACCTTGCGCACGGTGACCGTGTTGTCGGGCTTCACGACGTAGACGAACTGGCCGATCGAGCCCGTCAGCACCGCGGAGGTCGGCACGATCGTCGCGCCGCGCAGCGTGTCGACGAGCAGGCGCGTGTTCACGAACTGATTCGGGAACAGCATGTTGTCCGCGTTCGCGAAGCTCGCGCGCAGCTTGACCGTGCCCGTGGTGGTGTCGATCTGGTTGTCGAGCGTCGCGAGCGAGCCGGTCGCGAGCGCCGTGGTGTTGTTGCGGTTGTACGCGGTCACCGACAGCGCGTTGCCCGCGTTGACCTGCTTGAGGATCGACGGCAGGTTGTCTTCCGAGGTCGTGAAGATCACGCTCATCGGCTGCAGCTGGGTGATCACGACGATGCCGTTCGCGTCGGACGGCGTCACGTAGTTGCCCGGATCGACCTGGCGCAGGCCGACGCGGCCCGACACGGGCGCGGTGATGCGCGCGTAGGTCAGGTTCAGCTTGGCGGAATCGATCGCCGCCTGGTCGGTCTGCACGGTGCCTTCGTATTGCTTGACGAGCGAGGCCTGGGTGTCGGCCGTCTGGGTCGCGATCGAGTCCTGGGCGACCAGGGTCTGGTAGCGCTTGAGGTCGAGGCGGGCGGTCGCGAGCAGCGCCTGGTCGCGCGCGAGCGTGCCTTGCGCATTGGCGAGCGCGACCTGGTACGGGCGCGGGTCGATCTGCGCGAGCACGTCGCCCTTGTGCACCATCTGGCCTTCCTGGAACGCCACCGACTGCAGGTAGCCCGCCAGCTGGGTCTTGACGGTCACGTTCGCGAGCGGCGTGACGGTGCCGAGCGCGTTCAGCACGATCGGCATGTCGCCCTGGGTGGCGCTCGCGACCTGCACCGGCTGCGGCAGGCCCGCCAGCGCGCTGGGGCCGCCGCGCTTGCGGCCGCCGCCCTGGCTCGCCGCGTTGTCCGGCGCGCCGGTGCCGCGGCTCCACGGATGCCACCACAGCAGCCCCCCCGCCACGACGGCGGCGAGTACGCCAAAGGCGATCAGCTTGCGACGGGAGCGCGGGGTGTCCGTGGGACGGGGAGCGGCGGGTGATTGCTTTTGTTGATTGTCCATCGTTCGATTGGGCTGGCGGGCGCGCGGCGCGCGGAAGCGGCGCGGCCTCGTGGGCCGGCCTGCGCTGCGAAAAAGAGCGGGATGCGCCGCGGACGGGCGGCGCGAAGTTGCATGATGCTACGTCCCGCCGGCAGGTAGCGTCCAGCGATCCAATCTTTCATCGGGTTACGTGCGTTACAGATGGCTGTCAAGTGACATCGGGCTGGCGCGCGCGTCAGGTTGCGCGCGCCGTCCGGGGTGTTTCAGGCGTCGCCCGTGGCGGGCCACAGCGAGCCGCCGATCTCGCGCGTGATCTGCGTGATGCACGCGCGCAGCGCCGGCACGGCGGTCGACAGCAGCCATTCGGGCGGGCACTGGTGCGCGGCGCCGCCGCAATTGACCGCGTAGCGCTGCCCGGACGGGCCGACGAAGCCTGCCGCGATCGCGTTCAGGCCTTCGCGCCACTCGCCGAGCGCGAGCGCGTAGCCGTCCCGCGACGCCTCCTCGAGCGCCGGCGTGAGGCGGGCGACGACATGCGGCCAGTCGTCGCCCGCGGCGGCCTGCAGCGCGCCGATCAGGCCGCGCCGCTCGTCCGGTTCGAGCGCCGCGAGGTAGGCGCGCCCGACCGCGGTGCGCGCGATCTCCATGCGCGAGCCGATTTCGAGCCGGGTCACCAGCACGGCGGAGCGCGGCCGGATCACGTCGATCGCGACCATGTCGAGCCGGTCGCGCACCGCGAGGTGGACCGACAGCGAGGTGCGCTCGGCCAGCTCGGCGAGGAACGGCCGCGAGCGCGCGCGGATGTCGAAGTTGCGCAGGAAGCCGTTGCTCAACTCCAACACCGACGCGGTCAGCACGAAGCGTTCACTGTCGGGCAGCTGGAACAGGAAACCGGCGCTGACGAGCGTCGCGGTGATGCGGGAAACGGTCGGCTTCGGGATACCTGTTAATTCTGTCAGTTCCCGGTTGCTGACCGGGGCGTCGGCGGCGGCGATGCGCCGCAGGACCGAGAGCCCTCGGGCCAGCGCGGTGATTTCGTCGGGCGCGGCGTCGCGTTCCCGGGAATGGATCTGAGCGGTGGTCGGTGTCGGCACGGATTTCTCTCTTTTTTCCGAAACGTAATTTCAGATTATATAATTTGTATGATAAATGCGAGTGATGCGCGGATTTCCGGAACCATGCGCATCACATGCAACTATATCGTCTTGCCCTTGGTCTGTTAGGGAAATACTTAATCACGCAGTGCAGCAAATTAGACCGTACATCATAATTTTTCGCTTGACTTGTCCTGCGGAAAAGGAAAGAATGCGTTCAATTCCGAAACATCGTTTCGCTGTTTAGATGGAAACGACGTTTCATGCAGTCTCTCAGGTTCTAGCACGGCCCTCGGAATGGCTAGAACTTTTTTAGCGCCACGGTCTCCGTGGCGCTTTTTTTTTGCCTTTTTCGATCGATCCCGGGCGGCACGCGGAAAATTGCTATCCCAATATATGAGACAAAATAGCGATCTGAGATATCAGTCTGGCGGGGCTGGGGCGGGGCGGCGCGCAAAAAAAAAAGCGCGCGGCTCCGAGGAGCCACGCGCGCAAACCGGCGTGGAGCGCCGACGAATGAAACGTGATGAAGCGGGTGGGCGGGCTTAGCCCTTCTTGAGGCGGATCGCGGACGGCTCGGCCGTCAGGTAGCCGACGCTCGCACCGAAGCGGCTCCGGTAGTTGCCGTTGATGAGCGGATCGAGCACGGGCTTGACCTTGTCGTGCAGCGGGCTTTCCCAGTCGCCCGCGTGCTGGAAGTTGCTCATCACGTAAGTCCAGCCGTTGATCTCGTCCACCGCGTGCAGGCCGGTCGACTCGGCGCCCGCCGGGCACGACAGGACGCGCGCGAGGGTCTTCTGGTCGACGTGGTAGGCCCACAGGAAGTTGTTCACGTGCATCCCGGAGTCCTCGCCGATGAACAGCGTGCGCAGCTTTTCGGAGAACTTGAGGTTGTCCGGGTTGGCGATCCTGTCCGGGTGGGCGAGGTTGCCGAGCGTGTCGGCGGCCGCCAGATCCTCGCCGACCAGCGCGGCCGGCGCGCTCATGTCGACGGGCACCCAGTCGCTGTCGATCGCGCCGCCCGCGAGGTCGCGCTGACCGCCCTTGAGGTTCAGCGCGTAGACGGCGCCGGCGGCGATCTTGCGCTCGAGCGCGACGTCGCGCGACACCGCATTGCCCTTGACCATCGAGGTCTCGATGCGCGACATCGCCATGTAGACGACCTTGTCTTTCGCGTTGACGGTCGTGCCCTCGAGCTTCGTGAACGCCATGCTGCCGCCGACGAGCGCCGCGTAGCGGTGCGTTTCCAGGAACGCGGCCGCCTGCTCCATGCCCGGCTTCACGCGCACCCAGTTGAACTTGCCGCTGAAATGGATCTTCGTGAAGCTCGGATCCGCCGGATCGCTGGTCGCGACGTCGAGGATGTCGGACGCCTTCAGGCGGTTCGCGAGCGCCTCGATCCCGTCGCTCGTCGCGTGGCCGATGCGAATCCACGTGAGCGTCGCCGCGCCCGCGCCGGCCGCCGCGGTCTGGTTCCACTTGCCGACGTACAGCGTGCCCGCCGACAGGTCCGCCGGGCGGTCGGCCACGAACATGAAGAGGCCGCCGTTGGTCGCGTCGTCGCCCATCATCACGGTGCGCCGGTCCGGCATCACCTGGATCAGCTCGTGCGAAATCCGTCCGAGGCAGTAATGCTTCTTGATGCTGCCGGTGCCGTCCGGATTCACGGTGATCTCCGGCAGGTGGCCGTAGTGGTAGGGGTTGGCCGTCGTCTCGCTGCCGAAGGTGTTGAGGCTGAACGCCTTGAACTGCGCATCGGTCGCCGCGCGGGTCGCATCCGGTTCGTATTCCTCGCTCGACAGGTGGGTGTTCCACGGCGACAGGCTCGCGCCGCAGGTGATCCACAGGCCGTGCGCCGACGAGGTGTCGACGTTGTGATACTTGACCAGCGCGAGCGCGCCCGTGGCCGGATCCTGGTCGAGCGTCAGCACCGCGATCGGCGACGGCAGCTGGCCGTAGACCGACGTGCCTTTCTGGTCGCGCGTCGTGTATTCGAACTGCACGACCGCGAACACCGGGTTGCCCTTCACGCCGGCGACGCGCGCATTGGGCAGCGTCAGCAGCGAGCTGCCGTCGGGGCAGTCGGAAAAGAACTGGCGTTCCTTGCCCGCCACCGAGGTGTCGCGGATCGGCTGGTTGCGGATGTCGTAGTAGCCGCCCGCGAGGATCGCGCCGCCCCGGCCGTCCGGCACGAGGTCGCCCGTCATGAAGAACGGCCGGTAGGCGAGCTTGTACTGGCGCGTACTGCCGTCGGCGAACGACACGGACAGCGTCGAGCCGACCGTCGTCTGCGCCATCGCGGCCGGATTGTCGAGCGACGGCGCGGCCATCGACGCGAAGGTCGCCGCCGCGAACGCGGCGGGCGTCGGCGTGGGCGTCGCCGCGTCGTCGCCGCCGCAGCCGCTCAGCAGCGCGGGCAGCGCCAGCCCGCTCAACGGAAGCATCGGCGCGCCGGCCAGCAGTTTCAGGACGTGGCGGCGGGAAGAATCGGGCTGCGCGGGCATCGTGGGTTCCAGTATCGTGAGCGTGGGTGGGCGCCGGCCTCTATGAAAACGAAAGCAACAAGCAGGCTGTTTGAAAATTTGTTCGCAGTGTAGGGATGGAAGATGAAAGTTTTTTGAATTGATTCCGTATGATTCGACAATCGCCGCCGCTGTTTCTGGATCGAGCGCCGAATCGACCGACCGGCCGTGCTGAACTGGCCGTGCCGAGCTGGCCGCGCCGAGCTGGCCGTGCCGGACCCGATTCGAGGCCGGCGCGAGCGCGCGGCGAGATGTAAAAATTGCCCACGCCCGGCCGGCGGGCCCCGCCGGCCGTCGTATGATGTTTTTTTGCCTGGAAGCGCCGCGCGCGGCGCATGAGCTGATGACGATGTCCACCCTTTCTCCTCGCCGCTGGCCGCGCGCCGCGTTGTGCGCCGCCTTCGCGGCCGGCCTGCTCGCCGGCTGCAACAAGACCGACACCCCGACGCCGCCGGACACCGCGGCCAGCGCCGCCGCGCAGGCGGCCGCCCAGGCGTCGCGCAAGCTCGACCAGGTCGCGGGCTTCGTCGACCAACAGCTCGATGCGGCCAAGCGGGGCGTCGCCTCGGCCGCTTCCGCGGTGCCGCCGCTGAGCGCGAGCACGGTGTCCGCGGCCGCCCAGGCGCAGTTGCAGGGCGCGGCCTCGGCCGTGTTCGGGCAGGCCGCCGCGGCCGCCGGCTCTCAGCTCGAGGCCGCCGGCCGCAAGCTCCAGCAATGGAGCCAGCAGGCCGCGCCGGCCAGCGCCGCGAGCGGTACCCGCTCCGATGGATGACGGACTTGCGTTTCCAATTAAATGTAATTAATATGGTTACATATTGTCGTCGAGCGGTGGCGCAGGCGCGTCGCCGGACAGGTGAGTCATGAACACGAGCAGTCGCTTCGCATTCGCCGTCCATGTGCTTGCCTTGTTGTCGATGCAGGAAGGCGTGCCCTTGTCGTCGGAGGTGATCGCGGGCAGCGTCAACACCAATCCGGCGTTGATCCGCCGCCTGCTGTCGATGCTGGCCGCGGCCGGGATGACCACCTCGCAGCTCGGCGCGGGTGGCGGCGCGTTGCTGGCGCGGGAGCCGGGCAGCATCACGCTGCTCGACGTATACCGTGCGGTCGACGACGCGCAGCTGTTCGCGTTGCATCGCGAAGCGCCGAACCCGGACTGCATGGTGGGGCGGCATATCCAGGGCGCGTTGACCGGGTACATCGGCGATGCGCAGCGTGCGATGGAAGCCGCGCTCGCGCAGCGCACGCTGGCTGACGTGACGGCCGACGTGCTCGACGCCGAGGCGCAAGACGGAGCATCCGCCGCGGCCGCGCGCGGCGGGTGAGCAGGATGGGGCCGGCGACGCCGGCCGGACAGGCAGTCGTGGGGGGAACCCCCCGCTTTTTTTACCTTTAAATGTAATCAATGCGATTACATATTGACTTCACCGGAGAACGAGCATGACCCAACGTACTTTGAACATCGCCTTGTTTGGCGCCACCGGCATGATTGGTTCGCGTATCGCCGCGGAAGCGGCTCGGCGCGGCCATCGCGTGACCGCGCTGTCGCGTCAGGCGGGCGCGGCGGGCGCGACGAACGTGACCGCGCGCGCGGCCGACCTGTTCGACGCGGCGAGCGTCGCGGCCGCGCTGGCCGGCCAGGATGTCGTGGCGAGCGCCTACGGTCCGAAGCAGGAGGATGCGGCGCAGGTCGGCGCGGCGACGCGCGCGCTGGTCGAGGGCGCGCGCCGCGCCGGTCTCAAGCGCCTGGTGGTGGTGGGCGGCGCGGGCTCGCTCGAAGTCGCGCCCGGCAAGCAGCTCGTCGACACCGAAGGGTTCCCCGACGCGTACAAGGCGGTCGCGCTCGCGCATCGCGACGCGCTCACGTACCTGAAGACGGCGGACGATCTCGACTGGACGTTCTTCGCGCCGGCCGCGATGATCGCGCCGGGCGAGCGCACGGGTCGCTTCCGCACCGGCGTCGATGCGCTGCTGGCCGATGCGGACGGCAACAGCAAGATCTCGGCGGAGGACTATGCGGTCGCGTTCGTCGATGCGCTCGAGCAGGACGCGTTCGTGCGCCGGATCGCGACGGCCGCCTACTGACGCGTGGCGGCGCCGGCCCGGCGCGTGGGGCCGGCAGGCCCGTGGACCGCGCGGGTCCGATCATGGGACATGCTGCGCGGGCGCATGCATCGATGCGCCCGCGCAGTGTCTATTGGCGGGTCGGGTTGGCGCGTGTCGAACGCACGGTGCGGCCGCGCGCTCGCACGGGACGCCGGCCGGTCGACCCATCGGCATCAAGCGTCGTGTTTCCCGGCGCGGGAGACCAAGCCGGCGCGCCGATCGCGCGGCGTGTCGGGCGCGCGCGCTGCCTTGTCTACAGTCAGGGGGGCGTGTGACGGTCGTGCGAGGCGGGGGGCGGGGCGTGGGAGCGTGTTGGCGGACCAGCTGTTCGCAGAGGGGGCCCGACGGCCGCCATGTCGGCATCGCGCATGGTGCCTCCCGACGCAGGGGACGTGGCGGCGGTTCGGCGCCGCAGCGCGCCAGGCGTGCGCGCTGCCTCATGTGCAGGTCGGGTTGCTGTATGGCGGTCGTGCAAGCCGGGCGAGGCGGGGGGCGTGCGTGCGCGGAGGATCGCGCGGACGCATGGGCCGCTCGGCGGCCGATGCGTCGGCCTCGCGCGTCTCCTTCGCTTTCCGCCGCCGGGATGATCCGGTGATTCCGCGCGGCGCGTCAGGCGTCCGCGTCGACACGCGCGTTGACGTGGGTGGCGATGCGCTCGCCGGACACGCCGTACACGTGCAGCGACACGGCGGGCGCTTCGTGCGGTTCGCCGCCGTGGCCGAGCCGATGGATGCCCGTCATGCCGGCGCGCACGAACGATACCGCGCCCGGCGCGCGCGGCCGACGGCGCAGTGCGCTCGCACGGCCGGCCGCTTCGTGCCAGGCATAGGCCGTTTCGCTCAGGGTGCCTTCGAGCACCGCGTAACCGCACCAGGTCCGATGGCCGTGCGCCGGGCTCCATTGTCCCGGGCGCCAGACCAGCGACACGATCGCGTAGCGGCCGAGCGGATCGGCGGCAAGCAGGTGACGGCGGTACGCGTGCGCACTGCTTTCACGCTGCCCGGGCGCGAGGAGCCCGGATGCGGCGGCGGCCTCCGCGAGCGCCGCGCGCGCGAAGCGCGCATGCCGCGCCGGTTCCGCGCGGTGCGCGGTCGCGTCGAGCGCCGCATCGAGCCGCGCGCACAGCCGCGCGAGCGGCGCCGTGACGATGCGCGGCGCGGCCGGCGCGCCGGCCGTCGGCGGGCCGGGGCGAACGGGGCAAGCTGGGCGTCTGGATTCATCGGCAAATCGGTGAATCGGCGCGTCGTGGAGCGCCCGCCGGGATCAATGGGACGGATACGTATTTATACCGGTCGACGCGGAGAAAGGGATTCCATACTGTTCCCCCATCTACTTTTTCAATAGAAAAAAATTCTATCCACACGAGGTTGGGGAAATGGATGCGATCGACCGCAAATTGCTCGAACTCCTTCAGGCAGACGCGACGCTGCCGATCGCCGAGCTGGCGCAACGGGTGAACCTGTCGCAGACGCCGTGCTGGAAGCGGATTCAGCGGCTCAAGGAAACCGGCGCGATCCGCGCGCAGGTGGCGTTGTGCGATCCGCGCAAGCTGGGCGTCGGCACGACCGTGTTCGTCGCGGTGCGCACCAACCAGCACACCGAGGAGTGGGCGGCGCGCTTCACGCAGGCGGTGCGCGACATCCCGGAGGTGGTCGAGGTCTACCGGATGAGCGGCGAGACCGATTACCTGCTGCGCGTCGTCGTGTCCGGCATCGACGACTACGATCGCGTGTACAAGCAGCTGATCCGCGCGGTGCCGCTGTTCGACGTCAGTTCGTCGTTCGCGATGGAGCAGATCAAGTACTCGACCGCGCTGCCGGTGCGTGACGGCGTCTGACGCCTGAGCGCGCGGGCGCGGCGAACCCGGATTGCATGTCGCGCACGGTTGCCTATCGTTGAGACAGGGTCGCGCGCCGGGCCGGCCGCGGGTCGGGCGGGCGTCCGGCCCGTGGGCGGACGGAGGCAGTGATGAAAGCACTCTCGCAACTGATCGAGGCGATTGGCGTCGAACCGGCCGATTTCGCCACGCCGCCGACGCTGCCCGTCGCGCTGCCGCGCCGCGCCGGGATCACCTCGGTATTGAGCTGGGTGGGGGCTTACCTGGTCGATCACCCGGACGACACGCTCGGTCTGTACCTCTACCGCGCGCGCGCCGACCTGCCGTGCATCGTGACGCCGGTGACGCAGGCGTCGCTCGTGCGCGCGCTCGACTCGCCGGCGCTCGAACCGATACTGGGGCCGGACGTGCTCGAGATCGTCAGGGCGGATGTCCTGCGGGCGTTCGATCTCCGTCGGCGCGATGACATGCCCGGCGCCGGGGAGCACGACGCCGCGAGCGCGATCGAAAGCGCGCGGCCGGGATTCGGCGGCGCGGGCCTGGGCAGCTTGCCGGGACAGTCGCACTATCGGCTGCGCGAATATCGGTGCCCGGCGTGCGGCCACACGGTCAGCGCGATTCCGCTCGACGGGCTGCCGCCGCCGAACTGCATGCGCAACCATCCGCCGCGTCACATGGAACCGGTGGCGCAATGAAATTCGACGCGCTGTTCGACGCCGGTTTCAAGGAGCTTGGGGCGCGCTTCTTCCTGGTCGCGTTCCTGCCGATGCTGGTGGTGGCGCTGGTGGGCGCGAGCCTGATCGCGGCCGGTGCACCCGCCGCGACGCCGTCGTGGCGCGGCTTCGTGGCCGCGCTCGACGCCGCCGCGCTCGCCGATTGGGCCGGGCTGCTGTTCGCGGTGCTGGTGCTCGCGTTCGTCTCGATGCCGTTGCAGGATGCGCTGGTGCGGGTGTTCGAGGGCTACTGGGGCAAGCTGGCAACGACGCGGCCGGGGCGCTGGTGCGTGGCGCGTCAACGGCAAGCGCGCGCGCAACTGCTGGCCGACATGCAGCATGACGGGCAGCCCGGGACGGCCGATGCCTTTGCGCTCGACTCGGCGGCGCGCCGCTTCGCCGCCCATTACCCGGCGGATGCGTCGCGCGTGCTGCCGACCCGGCTCGGCAACGCGCTGCGCGCGGCCGAGGATCTGGCCACGTACCGCTACGGGCTCGACAGCATCGTGATCTGGCCGCGTCTCTACCCGTACCTCGGCGATGCGCTGAGCGGCCTCGTCGACAGCGCGCGCAACCAGCTCGACATGTCCGTGCGGCTCGTGGTGACGTTCCTGCTGTGCGCGCTGGTGTCGCTGGCGCTGCTGTTCGACAAGGGGTGGTGGTGGCTGATGCCGATCGCGTTCGCGGGCGTGGCGCGGCTGGCCTATCGGGCGGCGGTCGAGGCGGCGGTCGCGTTCGGCGCGATGATGAACGCGGCGATCGACCTGCGGCGCTTCGATCTGCTCGATGCGCTGCATCTGCCGCTGCCGGCCGACCTGGCGGACGAACGCAGGCGCAACGCGGCGCTCAGCGAATTCCTGCGCCAGGGCGGCGACTTGCCGCTCGGGTACGCGCATCCGGAGAAGCCCGGGACAGCGGGCGGCGGCGCGGCGGAAGACGCGTTGCGGCAGGGCGTGCGGCTCGAACTCCGGAGCGTGGAGACGGGGGCGGCGGACGGCGCGTTGAGCGAGGCGCTGCGCCGCGGCGTGCGGCTCGATCTCCGGCGCGTCGAGCCGGCGCCGCCGGCCGAGCCGGACAAGGGCGCCTGAGCGGCCGGCGCGCGGGGCCTAGCGCCCGCGCGCGAGCGCGCGCTGCCGTTCTTCCGCAAGCGTTTCGCGCCGCACGAAGTCCGCGACGAACGCGTCGGCCGGATGATGATGCAGGCGGTACGGCGTGTCCCATTGCGCGATCGCGCCGTCCCGCATCACGCCGATCCGGTCCGCGATCGCGAACGCCTCGGCCTGATTGTGC
Organism: Burkholderia sp. GW821-FHT14F03; assembly: GCF_058803765.1. Taxonomy (NCBI): domain Bacteria; kingdom Pseudomonadati; phylum Pseudomonadota; class Betaproteobacteria; order Burkholderiales; family Burkholderiaceae; genus Burkholderia; species Burkholderia sp. GW821-FHT14F03. Next base: position 27,534 of record NZ_JBXAPG010000041.1, on the reverse strand, counting down.
GTGACGAGGATCGCGGTGTGGCCGGTCGCCTTCAGGATGTCGCGCAATTCGAACGCGAGCCGCTCGCGCGTATCGACGTCGAGATTCGAGAACGGTTCGTCGAGCAGCAGCAACTCCGGGGCCGGCGCGAGCGCGCGCGCCAGGGCGACGCGCTGCTGCTGGCCGCCCGACAGCTCGTGCGGATAGGCGCGCGCCGCATCCGCGAGCCCGACCAGCGCCAGCATCTGCGAAACGCGTGCGCGGCGCGCGGCGCGCGTCTCGCGCCGCAGTCCGAAGCCGACGTTGTCCTGCACGCTCAGGTGCGGGAACAGCGCGTAGTCCTGGAACATCATCCCGACCCGTCGCCGTTCCGGCGGCACCTCGCCCGCGGGCGTCGACAGCACCGCGCCGTCGAGCGCGATCGTGCCGTCGCGCAGCGGTTCGAAGCCCGCGATCGCGCGCAGCACGGTGCTTTTGCCGCAGCCGGACGCGCCCAGCAGGCAGCCGATGTCGCCGCGCGCGAGCGACAGGCTCAGGCGCTCGACGACGGCGCGCGGGCCGGCCGGCGTGTCGTAGGCGAGCGAGATGGCGTTCAGTTCGAGCAGGGGAGCGGGCATCAGGGTCCAGGCTTGAGTGGGGTGCGCGCGAGCAGGATCACGGGCGCGAGCCCGGCCAGCACGATCGCGAGCGCGGCCACCGCGCCTTCCTCATAGGTGCCGCGCGCGGCCTCCGCGTAGAGCCAGGTCGCGAGCGTGTCGAAGTTGAGGGGGCGCAGCAGCAGGGTGGCGGGCAATTCCTTCATCGCGTCGACGAACACGAGCAGCGCGCTTGCGACGAGCGCGGGCCGCAGCAGCGGCAGGTGCACGCGCCGCAGCGTCATGCCGGCGCTTTCGCCGAGCGTGCGCGAAGCCTGTTCGAGCGCGGTCGGGATGCGCGCGAGCCCGGCCTCGATGCTGCCCGCCGAGATCGCGAGGAAGCGGATCGTATAGGCGAGCACGAGCGCGGCGAGCGAGCCCATCAGCACGAGCCCGTCGCGGCCGAGCAGGCCGGCGAGCGCGCGGTCGGCCAGCGCGAGCGGCGTGAGCAGGCCGATCGCGAGCACCGTGCCCGGCACCGCGTAGCCGAGGCTCGCGATACGCGCGCAGGCGCGGCCCGCGCGCTCGGGCGTGCTGTCGCGGCGGTTGCGCGCGGCCCACGCGATGATCAGGCCGCCGGCGAGCGTCGCGAGCGTCGCGCCGCCGGCGAGCAGCAGCGTGTTGCCGAGGCTCGCGAGCAACTGGCCGGACACGCCGCCCACCTGATGCATGCGTTTCGCGGTTTCCGCGACCAGATAGGCGGCTGGCGCGCCGAAGCCGAGCAGCACCGGCAGCCAGCCGAGGCACGCGGCGCCCGCGGCCGCCGCGCCGCGCAGCCGCCGCGGCGCGGCGGCGCGCATCCGGCGGCCGTGCGCGTAGCGCTGGCGACGGCGGCCGTGGCGTTCGAGCGCGATCATCGCGACCACGATCGCGAGCATCGTCACCGCGATCTGCGCGGCGCCGGCGAGATCCGAGCGGGTGATCCAGGTGGTGTAGATCGAGACGGTCAGGGTCTGCACGCCGAGGAATTCGGAGGCGCCGATGTCGTTCAGCGTTTCGAGCAGCGCGAGGCTCAGCCCGACCGCGATCGCCGGGCGGGCGAGCGGCAGCACCACGCGCGCGAAGGTTTCGATGCGCCCCGCGCCGAGCGTGCGGGCCGCCTCGACGAGGCTCGCCGATTGCGTGAGGAACATCGCGCGGGTGCTCAGGTACACATACGGATACAGAACGAAGCCGAGCACGAGGATCGCGCCGGGCAGCGAGCGCAGGTCGGGCAGGCGGAACTGGCGCGGGCTGTCGAAGCCGAGCAGCCAGCGCAGCGCGCCCTGCACGGGGCCGATCGGGTGCAGCAGGTCGAGATAGGCGAACGCGACGATGTAGGTCGGCACCGCGAGCGGCAGCAGCAGCGCCCAGCTCAGCATGCGCCGGCCCGGGAAGTCATAGGCGGTCACGAGCCACGCGGCGCCCGTGCCGACCACCGTGACGATCGCGCCGACGCCCGCGAGCAGCAGCAGCGTGTTCGCGAGCGCGCGCGGCAGCACGAAGGCGGCGAGATGGCGCCAGTGCGCGGGATCCGCGTCGAGCGCGGCCCAGGCGAGCGTGAGCAGCGGCGCGAGCACCGCGGCCGCGACGAGCGCCGCGGCCGCGAGCCAGCCGCGCTGCGCGACGCGAGGGACGCGCGACGCAGGGCGGCGGGGCGCAAGCGCCTCAGTTGTCAAAGCCGACCTTGTCGACCAGCTGGCTCGCGAGCTTGCGATGCTTCGCGATCTCGGCGAGCGGCAGCGCGTCGACCTTGAGCGGGCCGAAGCTCGCGATCACCGGGTCGAGCGTGACGCCCGCGCGCACCGGATACTCGTAGTTCGCGCGCGCATACAGCGCCTGCGCCGGCGCGGACGCCAGGTATTCGAGCAGCTTCACGGCGTTGTCGCGGTTCGGCGCGTGCTTCGCGACGGCCGCGCCGCTGATGTTCACGTGGGTGCCGCCGCCCTTTGCATTGGCGAAGGTCGGGCGCACGACCTTGATCGCGTCGCCCCACTTGCGCGCGTCGGTGCCCGGCTCGGCGTGCTTCATGTGGCCGACATAGTAGGCGTTCGCGAGCCCGACGTCGCAGATGCCGCCGAGGATGTCGCGCGCGACGTCGCGGTCGCCGCCCGTCGCCTTGCGCGCGAGGTTCGCCTTTACGCCGCGCAGCCACTGCTCGGCCGCGGCCGCCCCGTCGTGCGCGATCATCGCGGCGACGAGCGCGGTGTTGTACGGATGCTGGCCCGAGCGGATGCACACCTTGCCCTTCCACTTCGGATCGGCGAGATCCTCGTAGCGGACGGCGTCGAGCTTCAGATCCTTTTCTACGTAGAGCACGCGGTCGCGCAGCGACAGCGCGTACCAGTCGCCGTTCGCGCCGCGCAGGTTCGCGGGGATCGCGTCGGCGAGCGTGCTCGAACGCACCGGCTGCGTGAGCCCGCCGTCGACGAGATCGAGCAGGTTGCCGATGTCGACCGTCATCAGCACGTCGGCCGGCGACTTCGCGCCTTCCGCCTTGACCCGTTCGAGCAGGCCGTCCTTCACGAACACGGTGTTGACCTTGACGCCGCTGTCGCGCGTGAACGCGTCGATCAGCGGCTGGATCAGCTTCGGTTCGCGGGTGGTGTAGAGGCTGACCTCGTCGGCCGCGTGCGCGGGCAGCGCGAGCGCGGCGACGGCGCCCGCCAGCGCGAGCGTGCGGGCGAACGGGACCAGGGGGATGCGAGTCGGGTACATGGAACCTCCGGAGGATCGGCCGCGCGGCCGCGACGCGCCGGCTCGGCGCATTGAACATTACAAAATGAAAGAAATCGGATTGTAAGTTGAATGCGAATGCGAATCAACTTTGGGGCGCGGCGGCGGGGCGGGGGAGAAATGCGCGGGGGATGGGGGGCGTCGCGCGGGCTTGCGCGTAGAATGCCCGCTTCGATGACTTTGACGAAGCGAGACCCGACCATGAACGATCAGCGCAAGAAGAATCCGGTATTCGGCGTATCCATCCTGATCGTCGTCGCGGTGGTGCTGGTGATCGGCACCATCCTGTACAACGCGATCTCGCAGAAGCGCGACTACGACGAGGCGCATCCGGCGCCCGCGGCGAGCGCGTCGGCAGCGCAGGGCAACGGCAACTGAGCGGCCGGACCGGGCGACCCCGTCCGGCGCGGCATCAGGACGACGCGGCCGCGAGCTTCGGCCGGATCCGCGTGGCGTACACGAGCGCGAGCAGCAGGAGCCAGGCGAAGCCGACGTAGAGCGCGACGCGGGTGTCCTCGACGTAGCCGATCATCGCGATCACGAACACCATGAACAGGATCGTGAGCGCCGGGCCGACCGGCCAGAACGGCACCTTGAACTTGAGCGCGGCGGTCTCGGCGCGCGACAGCCGCCGCCGCATCGCGACCTGCGACAGCAGGATCATCAGCCACACCCACACGGTCGCGAAGGTCGCGATCGCGGCCACCATCAGGAACACGTCCTTCGGCATCAGGTAGTTGAGCACGACGCCGATCAGCAGCGCGCCCGCCATCACGAGCACCGTGACCCACGGCACGCCGTGCCGCGAGGTCGCGGCCAGCGCGCGCGGCGCCTGGCCCTGGCGCGCCATGCCGTACATCATGCGGCCCGCGCCGAAGATGTCGCTGTTGATCGCCGAGATGGCCGCGCTGATCACGACCAGGTTCAGGATGCTCGCGGCCGACTGCACGCCGAGCGCCGAGAAGATCTGCACGAACGGGCTGCCGTTCGAGCCCACGCCGGTCCACGGGAAGATCGACATCAGCACGACCATGGTCAGCACGTAGAACAGCAGGATGCGCACCGGCACTGCGTTGATCGCGCGCGGCAGCACGCGTTCGGGATCCTTGGCCTCGCCCGCGCTCATGCCGATCACCTCGATCCCGCCGTACGCGAAGATCACCACCGACAGCGCCGCGATCAGGCCGCCCATGCCGTTCGGCAGGAAGCCGCCGTGGCTCCACAGGTTCGAGAGCGAGGGCGCGCTCCGGCCGCCGAGCGCCACGCCCGCGACCAGGATCGCGACGCCGCCGCCGATCATCGCGACGATCGCGCCGACCTTCACGATCGACAGCCAGAACTCCAGCTCGCCGAACACCTTCACGTGGCACAGGTTCAGCCCGCAGATCAGCGCGACCACCGCGAGCACCCAGATCCACTGCGGCACGTCCGGAAACCAGAAGCCCATGTAGATGCCGAACGCGGTGACGTCGGCGATCGCGACGATCACCATTTCGAGCGTATAGGTCCAGCCGGTCACGAAGCCCGCGAACGGGCCGAGGTTGTCGGTCGCGTACTGGCCGAACGACCCCGACACGGGCTCGCGCACCGCCATCTCGCCGAGCGCGCGCATCACCATGTAGACGGCCGCGCCGCCGAGGATGTACGCGAGGATCACCGCGGGGCCGGCCAGCTGGATCGCGGTCGCCGACCCGTAGAACAGCCCGGTGCCGATCGCCGAGCCGAGCGCGAGAAAGCGGATATGGCGCGCGCTCAGGTGGCGCTGCAAATTCTTCATGGTGTCTCCTGATGACGAGGATCGCGCGCCGCGCGCCATCGCGCGGCGGGTGCCTCGTTCGAGTTGTCTATACAACTTGATGCGGGAATGATCATATCAATCGGGGCGCGCCGACAATAGTCGGGAATGTCCCGACTGCAACCGGACGCGCGCAGGGCTAACAGGGATAAGGTGGGCGGCCTGGGCGGGGCGATCCGCACGCCACGGATGGCCGCCCCGCGGAGCCTTACTCGGGCAGGCGGATCACGCCGGCGTCCTTGCGGATCAGCAGCGACGACGCGAGCATTTGCTTGCACTGGTGCGCGAGCACCTTGAGGTCGTGGGTCAGGTCGGCGCTCGCCGCGTCCGACTGCTCGGCCGCGACCACCATCGCATCGAGGTCGCGGGTGACGCGCTTGCCGGCGTCCAGGTGGTCCGCGGCGGGGGGCGAACCGGCCTCCGCCTGTTCGAGATTATCCCGGATTGCGGCGAGACAGCGCTCGAGCGCGTCGAGATCGACCCGGGCGTCCTGCGTATACGCATGGCGCAGCAGCGGCGCGGCGGCCGTGATCTGCGCGCCGAGCACGTGGGTCTGCACGAGCAGGTCGTTCAGCTCGGGCACGAACTTCTGGTGCGCCTTCGGCTCGATCATCATGCGCTGGAACGCCTGGCCCAGGTTCGCGAACGCGATGTGCACGTTCTTGCGCGCGAGCCGGTACGGGTAGTCGCCTTCGAGCGGCGGCAGCGCCGCCTCGATCGCGACCGCCACCGCCGGCACGGCCGCCGCGCCGTCCGCCGTCGGCACGACGGGCGCGGGCATGCCGCGCCCGATGCGCGACGCGGCCTCGAAGTACTTGCGCAGCGTCGCGAGCATGTCGCCGACCAGCTTGCCCATCGCGCGGTATTCCCAGTACGGGAACAGCCGGCTCGCGGCGATCGCGATCATGCAGCCGACCACGGTGTCGATCGCGCGTTCGCCGATGATCCGCATGTTGCCCGGCGCGAGCAGGTGGAACATCAGCAGCACGTAGGCCGAGGTGAACACCACGCTCGCGCCGTAGTTGAACAGCAGCAGGCTGTAGCTCATCACCATCGAGCCGAACATGATGATGATCAGCAGGTGCGGCTCCTGGACCGTGTAGATCAGCGCGAGGCTGGCCGCGCAGCCGATCAGCGTACCGATGATCCGCTGCGCGTTGCGCTGCTTGGTCAGCGAATAGCCGGGCTTCAGGATGATGATGGTCGTCATCACGATCCAGTACGCATTGGTCAGCGGCAGCAGCCGGCCGACCCAGAACCCGACCGCGACCGCGATCGTCATGCGCAGCGCGTGGCGGAAGCTCGGCGAGCGCAGGTTCAGGTTCGAGAACAGCAGCAGCGGCGACATGCGCCGGCGCTGCAGGAAGCGGGTCAGCGTCTTGTCGATCTTCAGCTCGGTCTGCTGGCCGTCGGTGCGCTCGGACAGGCTGCGGCGCATCTTGTCGATCAGGCGCGTCGCGCTCCAGATCCGCCGGAACGTGGTGAGCACCGCCGCGTACGCTTCCGCGTTGCCGGCCGGGAAGTTCTTCTTGCGCATCAGCTCGATCTCGTACTCGATCGCGCGCAGTTCCGCCTTGACGCTGATGCGCGTGTGCGGCCGGCGGTTCTCCAGCACCGCGAGGCCGATTTCCTCGAGGTCGGAGGCCGCCTTGCGGATCAGGTCGCGGTAGAAGATCATCAGGTCCGAGCCGCCGAAGGTGTTGCGCACGAGCGGGTAGTCGGTGTGCGCGCCGACGAACAGCTCGTGCAGGTCGACGCTGTTGATGAACAGGTTGAACATCATCGTGCGGCTCGGGTCGAGCTTGCCCTGGCGCAGTTTCGGCAGGTTGCGCAGCACGATGTCGCGCGCGGTTTCCTGGGTCTCCACCGCGGTGATCTGCTTCGCGACCAGGTTGCGGTAGCACTCGTCGAGATCGGAATCGAGATCGTAGAAATCGGCGCGCGCGAGCAGGTAGGTCGCGCACGCGAACAGGCTCTCGGCCAGCGCCTGCTGCTCGATGCGGTGCGCCTGCCAGCGCGACACGAGGGTCGCCCAGTAGGTGTACCAGAGCCCGCCCACGAGGATCCACGAAGCATTGACGAGCGCCTGCAGCGGCGTGAAGCGTTCCTCCAGCGTCATCACCATCATGAACAGCGTGGCGAAGCTGATCTGCGGCCAGCGGTTGCCGTACACGACGATCAGCGACAGCACGAACGTGAGCGGCACGATCGTGAACCACAGCGCGAAGATGTTCGGCGTCGCGAGCCCGGTCGCGAGCGCAGAGAAGAAGCCGATCACGCTGCACGCGAGCATTTCGTTGTGCTTGTACTTCAGCGGGCCGGGCATGTCGACCACGCAGGCGCCGAGCGCGCCCGTCGCGATCGTGAAGCCGAGTTCGCGATTGTCAAATATGATCAGGAACAGCACCGCCGGCAGCGACACCCCGACCGCGATCCGCAGACCGCCGAAAAAATACTGGCTGTAGAAAAACTTCCGGAGTTCGACGGAATAGCGCATCGATGGGATGAATGGCAGACGAGGGGCGCGTGCGCGCGCCGATTGGCGAGGAGTCTATCGTATTTCCACGGCCGCGCCGGACGCAATCGGCGTCAACCCGGCGCGCGCCGGTTCTCGCCGTCCGATGCGTTTGCTATCCTTGGCGCTTCGACCGCGCGGGCCCACCCGCGCGAGACTTTCGCGCAGGTTTCATGCTCCACCTTTTCTATTCGAACCGTCACGAGACGCTCGCCGCCGCGCTGCTCGCCGATCTTGAGTCGGCGCCCGGCGGGCCGTGGGCCGCGCAGCAGGTGATCGTGCCGAGCGCGGCGCTGCGCCGGCGGCTCGAACTCGACATCGCCGGCCTGCACGGCGTCTGCGCGAACGTGCAGTTCACCTATCTCGCGCAATGGCTGTGGGCGCGGATCGGCGAGGTGCTGACCGTGCCGCCGCGTTCGCCGTATGCGCCCGACCGGCTCGTGTGGCGCTGCTACCGGCTGCTGTCGGACGAGGCCGACGCGCCGTGGCGCGCGTCGCCGCGACTGTCCGCCTACCTCGCGGCGGCCGATGCGCCGATGCGTCACGAGCTGGCGCAGCGCATCGCGATGGTGTTCGACCACTACCTCACGTACCGGCCGGAGTGGCTCGCGCTGTGGCGCGACGGCGCGTCGATCTTCGAACGCGAGGGCGCGCCGCGCCACGGCGCGGACGCCGCGCGCGACGACGAGGCGTGGCAGGGCGCGCTGTGGCGCGCGCTGCTCGCGGAGCTGAGCGACAGCGGCGTGCCGCCCGCGCACCGTTTCCTCGACGAGGTGAAGACGCGCGATCCGGCCGCGCGCGCGCCGTGCTGGCCGGCGTCGGTCAGCGTGTTCGCGCTGCCGACCATGCCGCCGCTGCACGTGGCGCTCCTGCGCGAGCTGTCGCGCTGGATCGACGTGCGGATCTACGCGCTCAATCCGTGCCGCGAATTCTGGTTCGACATCGTCACGGCCGCGCGCGCGGAATCGCTCGACGCGGCCGACCAGCTCGACTACCAGCAGGTCGGCCATCCGCTCCTCGCCGAGTGGGGCCGGCAGGCCCAGGCGCAGCTGCACATGCTGCACGAGCTGACCGAGAGCGCGGCGGCGGGCGATGCGTCGCTGTACGTCGACAATCCCGCGCCGACCTGGCTCGCGCGGGTCCAGAACGCGATGCTCGCGCTGCAGCCCGAGGCGGAACTCGGGCCGCCGCCCGCCGAGGCGGGCGTCGAGGTGCACGTGTGCCACAGCCTCGCGCGCCAGCTCGAAGTGCTGCACGACCGGCTGCTCGCGTGGTTCGACGCCGATCCCGGCCTCGCGCCCGCCGACGTGCTGGTCGCCGTCGCGGATCTCGCGGCGGCCGGGCCCTTGATCGACGCCGTGTTCGGCACCTCGGCGCCGCACGACGCGCGCCGCATTCCCTATCGCATCACGGGGCTGCCGCCGTCGCAGGCGAACCCGGTCGCGCGCGTGCTGCTCGACTGGCTCGCGCTGCCCGAGCGCAGCGTCGGCGCGCCGGAGCTGATCGAATGGCTGCGCGTCGACGCGGTCGCGGCCCGCTACGGCATCGACGCGGCCGCGCTCGAAACCGTGCAGACCTGGCTCGCGGCCGCCGGCGCGCGACGCGGGCTCGCGGCCGAGCCGGGCGAGGCGCCCGCCGTGCCCGCGCCGCGCCACACTTTCGCCGATGCGCTCACGCGCCTGTTTCTCGGCTATGCGATGCCCGACGGCGCGGCGCCCGTCGAGTCCTGGCTGCCCGTCGAGGGCGCGGAGGGCAGCGAGGCCGAGCTGCTCGGCCGGCTCGCGCGCTTCACCGACGATCTCGACGGCTTCGCGCGGCGGCTCGCCGACAGCCATGCGCCGCAGGGCTGGAGCGAGCTGTTCGCGGACACCCTCGCGCGTTTCTTCGATTCGGGGCCGGCCTATGCCGACGCGCTGTCGGGCGTGCGCGACGCGCTCGACGCGATGCTCGCGGCGATGGCGGAGGGCGCGCTCGACGCGCCGCTGCCGGCCGCGGTGGTGCGCGCCGGCTTCGCGTCCGCGCTCGACGATCCGGCGCGCGGCGGGGTGCCGTGGGGCGGCGTCACGTTCTCGTCGCTGACGAGCCTGCGCGGCCTGCCGTATCGTGTCGTGTGCCTGCTCGGCATGGACGACGGCGTGCTGCCGAGCCTCACGCGCGCGGACGAGTTCGACCTGATGGCGGTGTTCGCGAAGCTCGGCGACCGCCAGCGCCGCGACGACGAGCGCAACCTGTTCCTCGACCTCGTGCTCGCGGCGCGCGATCGATTGTTGATCGCCTATACGGGGCGCAGCATCCGCGACAACGCGCCGTTGCCGCCGGCCGCGCTCGTCGATGAACTGCTCGACCACCTCGCGGCGATCTCGGCGGGCGAGGGCGCGTCGCCGGCCGAGGTGGACGCCGCGCGCGCGGGCTTCATCGTCGAGCATCCGCTGCAGCCGTTCTCGGCCGACTATTTCAGCGGCGCGCGCGGCGGCGCGCGTGCGCTGTTCAGCTACGACAGCGAACGCGCGACGCTCGCCGCGCAGCTCGCGCTCGACGACGCCCGGCCGGTCGCGCCGTTCTTCCCCGCACCGCTGCCGGCCGAGCCGGCGACGCCCGTCGCGTTCGGCGATTTCGAGCGTTTCTGGCGCCACCCGGCGCGCGCGCTGCTGCGCGAGCGGCTCGGCATCGTGCTGGCCGACGCGCAGGCGGAGTTGCTCGACACCGAGCCGTTCGCGCTCGACTACGCGGGCAGCGACGCGCTCGCCGCGCGCGTGCTGCCGCTGCTCGTCGACACGGACGACGCGGTCGCGCACGACCATGCGCTGCGCGTGGCCGACGCGAGCCCGGAACTGCCGGGCGGCGCGACGGGCGCGGTATGGCGCGACCAGGCGCTCGATGCGCTCACGCAGCTCGCGGGCAAGGTGCGGCACGCGCTCGCCGACGGTGCGACGCGCCTGCCGTTCACGCTCGACGTGACGCCGCGCTGGCCGGACGGCGAGCCCGCGTGGTTCGGCGTGCACGATGCGGCGCTCGCGCGCGACGCGACGGCCGCGCCGTTGCGGCTGCACGGCACGCTGAACCGGCTGACCCCGGCCGGCCAGGTGATCTACCGCTACGCGCGGCCGGGCGCGCGCGACTACCTGTCGGCCTGGCTCGCGCATCTCGTGTATTGCGCGGTCGCGCCCGACGGCCCGCGCCGCACGCTGTGGTTCGGCAGCGGCGAGACATTCGAATTCGCGCCGGTCGCCGCGCCGGGCGGGCAGCTGGCGCCGCTTGCCGCGCTGTTCCGCGCGGGCCGTCGCATGCCGCTGCGCTTCTTCCCGCGCAGCGCCTGGGCGCTCGTCTCGGAAGGCGAGGCGAAGGCGGCGGGGGTGTGGATCAACGAGCGGGTCGCGAGCGAGGCCGACGATCCCGCGCTCGCGATCGCGTGGCGCGGCGCGAACCTGTCGCTTGACGCGCCGTTCGGCGTGCTCGCGCATGCGGTGTTCGATCCGCTCGTCGAGCATCTGCGGAGGCCGGCATGAGCGCGACGCCCCCCTTCGCGCGCGAGCTGGACGTCTTCGCGTGCGCGCTCGACGGCGTCAACCAGATCGAGGCGTCGGCCGGCACCGGCAAGACCTGGAACATCTGCGCGCTCTATGTGCGGCTGCTGCTCGAACAGGATTTCAGCGCGGACCAGATCCTCGTCGTCACCTTCACCAAGGCCGCGACGGCGGAGCTGCACGAGCGCATCCGCGGCCGGCTCGCGCAACTCGCGCACGCGCTCGAGACCGGCGACGACGATGGCGATCCGTTCATCGCGCAGCTGTTCGAGACGACGCTCTCGGCCGACGGGCTCGACGCGGAAACCGCCGCGAAGCGCGTGCGGCGCGCCTTGCGCGCGTTCGACCAGGCGGCGATCCACACGATCCACGCGTTCTGTCAGCGCGCGCTGCAGGAAGCGCCGTTCGCGGCGGCGATGCCGTTCGCGGTCGAGATGGAGGCCGACGACGCCGGCCTGCGCTTCGAGCTGGCGGCCGAGTTCTGGCGCACCCGCGTCGAACCGCTCGCGGCCGCGCATCCGGCGTTCGCGGCGTGGCTCGTCGAGCGCGGCGCGGGGCCGGAGGCGCTCAACGCGCAGCTCGCGCGGCGGCTCAAGAAGCCGCTCGCGCGGCTGCGCTGGGATGGGCTGGAACTGCCGGAGGCCGATCCCGAGGCGGCCGCGCATGCGTGCTTCGCGGCGGCCGCCGCGCTGTGGCGCGAGCAGCGCGACGCGATCGCCGGCTTGCTGGCCGCCGCGCAGGCATCGCTGAACCAGCGCTCGCACAAGCCGGACGCGGTGGCCGAGGCGCTCGACGCGTGGGCCGCGTGCGCCGCGCAGGCCACGCCGCCCGCGAGCTTGCCGCGCGCGACGCTGCGGCTCACCCAGGCGGCGCTCGCGAAGGCCACCAAGAAGGGCGGGGCCACGCCGCAGCATGCGTTCTTCGCGCAGCTCGACGCGCTCGACGCGGCGCTCGCCTCGGCCGAGGCCGCGCAGCGCGCGCGCTGGCTGAGCGTGCTCGCGCAGTGGCTCGACTACGCGCCGGCCGCGCTCGCCGAGCGCAAGCGCACGCGCCGCGTGGTGTCGTTCGACGATCTGCTCGCGAACCTGTACCGCGCGCTGCATGCGCACCCCTGGCTGGCCGAGACGCTGCGCGCGCGCTATCCGGCCGCGCTGATCGACGAATTCCAGGATACCGATCCCTTGCAGTTCGCGATCTTCGACCGGATCTTCGCGCCGGCCGGGCCGCTGTTCCTGGTCGGCGATCCGAAGCAGGCGATCTACAGCTTCCGGGCGGCGGACCTGCATACCTATCTCGCGGCGCGCGACCGCGCGACCGCGCGCTACACGCTCGCGGTCAACCAGCGCTCGACGCCGCCGATCGTCGACGCATGCAATCGCGTGTTCGGCGCGAATCCGCGCGCGTTCGTGCTCGACGGCCTCGACTACCAGCCGGTGCGCGCGGGCGCGCGGGTTCGCCCGCCGCTGTACGACGGTACGGATCCGTCGGGCGGCGATCCGTCGGGCGGCGCTCCGTCGGGCGGCGCGGGCGATTTCCGCGTGTGGTGGCTGCCGGATGGCGAGGCGGCGCTTGCCAAGCGCGACGCGCAGCGCCAGTCCGCGCAGGCCTGCGCGGCCGAGATCGCGCGCCTGATGCGCGGCGCGCGCGAGGGCGCGGTGCGGCTCGGCGACGTGCCGCTGTCGCCCGGCGACATCGCGGTGCTCGTGCAGACCCACAAGCAGGGCAGCCTCGTGAAGCGCGTGCTCGCGAACTGGGGGATCGGCGCCGTCGAACTCGCGCAGGCGTCGGTGTTCGCGACGGTCGACGCGGAACAGCTCGAACGCGTGCTGGCGGCGGTCGACGCGCCCGGCGACTTGCGCCGCCTGCGCGCCGCGCTCGCGGCCGACTGGTTCGGGCTCGACGCGGCCGCGCTGTGGCGGCTCGAACAGGGCGAGGCCGATGCGAGCGACGAGGCGGCGGCCGACGCCGGGACGGCCGCGGCATCGGCTGCCGCAGCATCGGCTGCCGACGCGATGGGCTGGGTCGAGCGCTTCTCGCGCTACCGCCTGTTGTGGCGCGAGCGCGGCTTCGCGGTGATGTGGCGCACCTTCTCGCGCGAGCTGAGGATTGCCGAGCGTCTGATGGCCGGGCCGGACGGCGAGCGCCGCGTGACCGACGTCAATCATCTCGCGGAGCTGACGCAGGCGCGCGCGGCCGCGCAGCCGGGCATCGCGCCGACGCTGCGCTGGCTGGCCGCGCAGCGTATCGACGGCGGCGGCGAGGAGGCCCAGTTGCGGCTCGAATCGGATCGCAACCTGGTGCAGATCGTCACCGTGCACAAGTCGAAGGGGCTCGAATATGCGCTGGTGTTCTGTCCGTTCCTGAACGACGGCGCGTTGCGCGAGCCGCCCGCGTCGGGCCTGCCCGATGCGCGCGAGTATCACGACGACGCGGGCGACGCGGTGCTGCACTACGGCTGCGACGACGCGGCCGCCGAGCATGCGGCGCGGCAGGCGCAGCGCGAGCAGGCGGCCGAGCGCGCGCGGCTCGTGTATGTCGCGCTGACGCGCGCCGTATACCGCTGCTACGTGGTCGCGGGCGCGTACCTGTCGTCGCGCTCGACGCGCGAGTCGCGCCGCAGCGTGCTGAACTGGCTGGTCGCGGGCGCGGGGCAGGCGTTCGACGACTGGCTGAAGGAGCCGCCCGAGGAGGCCGCGCTGGCGGAGCGCTGGGGCGCGCTCGCCAACGGTCCGATCACGCTCGCGCCCTTGCCCGGCGCGACGGCGCGCACCCCGCTCGCGGCGGGTCACGATGCGGCGCAACTGCAAGGCGCGCGTCGCGCGTCGCGCGTGCTGCGCGATGCGTGGCGGATCGCGAGCTTCAGTTCGCTGACGGCGTCGCTGGCGCGCGAGGAGGCGGGCGTCGCGCCGCCGCCCGACGACGCGCTGCGGCCCGATCACGACGCGCTCGCCGCGGCGCCGGCGGCCGACGGCGCACCCGACGCCGCCGGCCCGGCCGAACACGACATCCTGGCGTTCCCGCGCGGGGCGGCGGCGGGCGAATGCCTGCACCGCCTGTTCGAACTCAGCGATTTCTCCGCGCCGGACGGCTGGCCCGAGGCGGCGCGGCGCGCGCTGCACGAGCGGCCGGTCGAGGCGGAGCCGGCGCTGGCCGAGCGCCTGCCCGCGATGATGGACGCGCTCGTCGCCGATCTCGCCGCGACCGAGCTGGTGCCCGGCATGCGGCTCGCGGCGCTCGATCCCGCGCGCCGCCTGACCGAAATGGAATTCCTGTTTCCGGCGCCCGCGCTCGATTTCAATGCACTGCGCCGCCTGCTCGCGGCGCACGGCTATCCGGACGTCGCGTTCGACGCGGGCACGCTGGCCGGTTTCATCAAGGGATTCATCGACATGATCGTCGAGCACGATGGCCGCTTCTGGATCATCGACTGGAAGTCCAACCATCTCGGCACGACGCCCGACGCTTACGGGACGCGCGCGCTCGAGGTCGCGATGGCGCAGCACGCATACCATCTGCAGGCCCTGATCTACACGGTCGCGCTGCATCGCTACCTGGCGCGCAGGCTGCCCGACTACGACTACGACTCGCATATCGCCGGCTACCTGTACCTGTTCGTGCGCGGTGTGCGGCCCGGCTGGCGCAGCGGCGGCGCGCCGGCCGGCGTGCACGCGCGGCGGCCGGCGCGCGCGCTGGTCGAGGCGCTCGACGCGCTGATGCGCGGGGAGGCCGCGTGAATCCGGCGCCGGAACTGTATCCGTTCACGGGCGGGCTGGCTGCCCGGCTGCCCGAACCCGCCGATTTCGGGCTCGCGCTGGCCGAAGGCTTCGCGCGCCGCATCGGTCTGCTCGCGCGGCGCGGCGGCGCGTCCGCCGAGGCCGCGCGCTGGGCCGCGCGCGCCGCGTTCGCGGCGAGCCGGGCAACCGCGGCGGGGCACGTGTGCGTGGCGCTCGGCGCGCTCGCGCAGCGCTACGACGCGCAGCCCGACGAGGTCCGGCAGGCGCTCGCGGCCAGCGGCGTGACCACCTTCGGGCACGGCGCGCGCGGCGCGGAACGGCCGCTCGTCGTCGATCGCGACGACCGGCTCTATCTCGCGCGCTATTTCGACTACGAGTGGCGGCTCGCGCGCGCGCTCGTCGCGCAGGCGCACGCGGGCGAGGCGGGGGACGTCGCGGCCGACGGCTTGCGTGAACGGCTCGGGCGTTATTTCGGGCCGCCGCGCGACGACGGCATCGACTGGCAGCGCGTCGCCGCGATCGTCGCGCTCACGGGCCGCGTGACGATCGTGAGCGGCGGCCCGGGCACCGGCAAGACGACCACGGTGGTCGGTGTGATCGCCTGCCTGCTCGACCTCCACCCGGACCTGCGGATCGCGCTTGCGGCGCCGACCGGCAAGGCCGCGCAACGCATGCAGGAAGCGCTGCATGCGCGCGCGGGCGACTTGCCGGCCGAGCTGGCCGCGCGGCTGCCGCAGACTTCCTATACGCTGCACCGCCTGCTCGGCGGCGGGCCCGGCGGGCGCTTCCGGCACGATCGCGACAATCCGCTGCCCTACGACCTGGTGGTGGTCGACGAGGCGTCGATGATCGACGTCGCGCTTGCCGCGCATCTGCTCGATGCGCTCGCGCCGGGGGCGCGGCTCGTGATGCTGGGCGACAAGGATCAGCTCGCGGCGGTCGAGGCCGGCGCGGTGTTCGCGGAACTCAGCGCGCGGCCCGCGTACAGCGCGGCCGGGCGGGCGCGCATCGCGGGGGCGCTCGGCGTCGAGGTCGCGGCGTTCGAGGCGGCGCTGCCGGCGGCGGCGCGTGTGGAGACGGGGGCCGCCGCGCCGGCGCCCGACGCGGCGACGCCGCCTTCCATGACGTCTGCTTCTCCCACGACATCCGCGATGCTCGCGACATCTGCTGCGCCCGTGACGCCTGCCGCGTCCACGTCGTCGCGCGGCGGTCGGCGGCGCGCGAAGCGCGTCGATGAGGCCCAGGCTTCGTTGTTCGATTTCGATGACGATGCGGGCGCGTCCGCGCCCGCATCCGTTCCAGCGCCAGCGCTTGTTTCGACACCGATCGAAAACCCGCCGCCGCCCACCCCGGACGAATCCCCCGATGCGTGGATCGACGCGGGCGAACTGGCGTGGCTCGACGACATGCGGCTCGATGCCGACGACGCGGCGCTGGCCGTCGCGCTCGCCTCCCATCCGGCGGGCGACGTGGCCGCGCGCGCGTCGGTGCCCGCGGAGGCGCGCATGCAGGCAACTGTCGCGGCGTCGCCCGTCGATTCCGCCGCCGCGCCCCTGACCGATTGCGTCGTCTGGCTCGAACGCAACTACCGCTTCGGGCTCGATTCGCCGATCGGCCGGCTGTCGCTCGCGATTCGCGCGGGTGCGGCGAGCGAGGCGCTCGATGCGCTGTCGACGGCTCCGGACGCCGCCGCCCGTTTCCACGACGATGCCGGCGACACCCTGTCGACCGCGATGATCGAGCGGCTCGCGCACGGGTTCGCCGCCTACGTCGAGGCGTTGAGTGCCGCGTTCGCCGATCCCGCACCCGGCCCCTTGCCGTTGTTCGATGCGCTGAACCGGTTCCGCATCCTGTGCGCGACCCGCGCGGGCGCGCGCGGAGCGGACCAGGTCAACGCGCTCGTCGCCGCGCAGGTGCGCCGCGCGGTGCGGGTGTCGCTCGGCGTCGGCGCGCAGTGGTTCGCGGGGCGGCCCGTGATGGTGACGCGCAACGATTACGCGCTCGGCTTGTTCAACGGCGACATCGGCATCGCGCTGCCCGATGCGCAGGGCGCGCTGCGCGTGTGGTTCAAGGGCGCCAACGGCCTCGCGCGCGCGGTGTCGCCCGCCGCGCTGCCGCCGCACGACAGCGCGTTCGCGTTGACCGTGCACAAGTCGCAGGGCTCCGAATTCGACGAGGCCGCGCTGATCCTGCCGGCCTCGTTCAGCCGCGTGCTGTCGCGCGAGTTGATCTATACCGCGATCACGCGCGCGCGCGCGCGGGTCGAGGTGATCGGCCCGCGCGCGGTGCTCGCGCAGGCGATCGCGACGCGCACGCAGCGCGATTCCGGGCTGGCCGCGCGGATCGACGAGGCGCTTTGCGCCGCGCGGGAGGACGCATGATCCGCTACACGCTGCGACCCGAGGAAGTGGAGCTGTCGGCGGTGCGCGCGCAGGGCGCGGGCGGACAGAACGTCAACAAGGTGTCGAGCGCGATCCATCTGCGCTTCGACATCCGCGCATCGTCGTTGCCGGAGATCGTGAAGGCGCGCCTGCTCGCGCTGTCCGACCAGCGCATCACGCGCGAGGGCGTGGTGGTGCTGAAGTCGCAGGAGCACCGCACCCAGGAGCGCAACCGCGAGGCGGCGCTCGCGCGCCTCGACGCGCTGATCGGCAGCGTCTGCGTGACGCCGCGCGCGCGGGTCGCGACGCGGCCGACGCGCGCCGCCAAGGAGCGTCGTCTCGACGCGAAGAGCCGGCGCGGGAACGTGAAGGCCGGGCGCGGCAGGATCGTCGAGTAAGGCGGCGCGTCGAGCCGGGCGGCCGCTTCGCGTGCGGGCCCGAACCCGGGATCGGCGGCGCGCGCCGCCTCAACGCATGATCGTGCTCGCGCCGTCGAGCGCGAAATCCGCGCAGAACACGATGGTTTCGCCCTCGACCTCGATCGCGATGGCCGCCGTGTAGCAGTCGCGCCCGTCGGTCAGCGAGAAGTGCGGCCCCATCAGCGCGACCCGGCCCGGCGCGGCGAGCGCGCGCTGGAAGTACGGCCGGCGCGACCAATTGCTGTGGGTTTCCGGAAACAGCGGCGCGAGCCGGCCGTGGGCGGCGGCGGCGGCGATCGCGGGCGACGTCACGGACGGCGCGTGCTGCTCGCCGCTCGCATCCGCGATGAACACGCGGCGCGCGCTCGGCTCGGCCAGCACCTGCTGCGCGGCGGCGTGCAGGTCGCGGTCGCGCGCGTAGTGGGCGGCCGCCGCCCGCACCAGCCGTTCGAGCACGTCGAAGCACGGCTGCGCGCAGTGCGCGCGCGCCTGGCGTCGCGCGGCGAACTGCCGCCACGCGTCGTCGAGCAGGGCGGGCGCGCCCGCGCAGCCGCGCGCGATCGATGCGTCGGGCTGCCCGAAGTGGAAGCCCTGCACGAAGTCGACGTCGGCCTCCATCAGGATCTGCAGCGCCTCGTCGCTTTCGACGCCCTCCGCGAGCACCATCGTGCCCGACTGGTGCAGCATCGTGACCAGGTGGTGAATGATCCGGTGCGCGTCGTCGGCCCTCAGCGTGCGCTCGACCAGCGAGCGGTCGAGCTTCACGATGTCGGGCTTCATCTGCCAGATGCGGTCGAAGTTCGAGAATCCCGTGCCGAAGTCGTCGATCGCGACGAGGAAGTCGCGATGCTGGATCAGGTCGATCGTGCGGCCCAGCGCCTCCTCGTCGCGCGACGGCTGTTCGACCACTTCGAGCACGATGCGCGTGGGCGGCAGCTGGAAATGCGCGCACAGCGCCTCGATGAATTCGCGCTGCGCGCTGCCGGAATCGAGCACGAGCGGCAGGATGTTGAGGAACAGCCAGCCGACCGGGATCCCCTGCGCGGCGAAATTGGCGGTGTGCATGCAGCGCGTGAGCCGGTCGAGCACGACCGCCTCGCCGCGCGCGTGGGCGCGCGCGAAGAGCGCGCCGGGCGAGACCGGCCGGTCGGTGGCGTCGGTCGCGCGCACGAGCGCCTCGTAGCCGACCACGCGCCGATGGGTGATCGACAGCACCGGCTGGAACACGCTCGACAGCGTCGCGCCGTGATAGTCCGCGCACCAGCCGTCCGGGCCGCGCACCAGGAGCGGCAGCAGGCTGTCGAGCGGGAGAGGGCGGGCCGGCACGATGTCAGTGCGGCGCAAGGCGGCGGCGTGGCGGACGCGCGACGTCGGGAGAAACGAAGCGGGTCACGCTTGCCTCCGGCGGGTGGATTGCAGTCGAGTGTAGCGAAAGTCGACACGCTGCGCGTATCAGGGTAACTCCAGACTCAAGTCCGATGAATCGGGGTCGATACGGGGGCGGGCGGATTTGCGCGGGCGCGAACGATGCGCGGATCGCGCGCATCGTTCGCCGGGGACCGGGTCAAATGAATGAAGGCAGGGGGGCGCTCAGGTCGAACGGCGCGCGCCGAGGCCCGGCACGCGCTTGATCACGCCGATGGCGAGCGCGGTGCCGAGCAGCACGATCGCGCAGCCTTCGAGCATGCCGGGCGACACGCGTTCGTCGAGGAACAGCGCGCCCCACAGGATCCCGAAGATCGGGATCACGAAGGTGACGGTGATCGCGCGCGCCGGCCCGATATGCGTGATCAGGTAGAAGAAGATGAAATACGCGACGCCCGTGCAGGCGACGCCGAGGCAGGCGACCGCGCCCCACGCGCCGGCCGACACGGGGCCGGCGGGCCAGGTGGCGAGCGCGAACGGCGCGAGCAGCAGCGTGGCGCCGATCATGCTGCCGGTGGCGTTGATCAGCGGGTCGACGCCCGTCAGCTTGCGCTTCGTGTAGTTCGCGGCGATCCCGTACAGCAGCGTGGCGCCGAGCGCGGCGCCCGACGCGAGCAGGGTCGGGCCCGGCGCGGCGGCGTGCGCGCCGTGGGGCGCGAACACCTGGTCCCACACCAGCGCGAGCACGCCCGCGAAACCGATCGCGAGGCCGAGCGCGCGGGCGGCGGAGAGCTTGTCCTTGAGCCACAGGTAGGCGACGAGCGCGCCCCACAGCGGGGTGGTCGCGTTGATCACCGAGGTCACGCCCGCCGACAGCGTCAGTTCGGCGAACGCGAACAGGCAGAACGGCAGGGCGGAATTCAGCGCGCCGACCACGAACAAGGGGCCGGCGCGCTCGCGCAGCTGCGCGTAGAGCGCGCGCGGCGGATAGCGCGTGAGCGCGAGGCCGACGAGGAACAGCGCGCCGATCGCGACGCGCAGCAGCATCAGCGGCGCGACGCCGAAATCGGTCACGCCGATGCGGATGAACAGGAAGGACGCGCCCCACAGCGCGGCGAGCACGATCAACAGCGAGATGTTCTTGGCATTCATCGGAGGTATGGCGAGCGGTGGAGAGAAGAGGCGAGTGCATCTTACCTCCGCGCCTGCGCGCAACGTTTCACGCTGCGATGAAATGGCAAGAAAAGACGATGAGACCGCAACAATCGGAGTACGCGCCGGGCGTGCTCCGATTGACGGTCAGTGATGCCAGTAGCCGCGCCGGTAGCCGCCGCGATAGCCGAAGTTCAGCGACACCGACGGTCCCCACCAGCCCCACGCGGGCGCGTAGGCCGGGGCCGGGTAGTAGGTCGGATAGGCGGGATAGGCCGGATAGGCGGGGTACGCGTACGGGGTCTGCTCGGTCTGCACGGGCGCGGCCGCGTAGTAGCCCGTCGGGTAGTAGCCGTACGGGTAGTAGCAGCCGGCGAGCGCGAGGCTCGCGAGTGCGACCGTGGCGAAAGTCCTGATCATGATGATTCCCCGATGCGAGGGGCGCGGTGAGGCGTCGATGCGTTGGAGCTTAGCCGGGGGGCATATGAAAGGCTGTGTGAAACGGTAACGGATCATTTCGCCGGCGTGCGCCGGGCGAAGCGCGAACCGGGCGCGGGGGGGCGCGCCCGCCGCGTTTACTTGCCGACCTGGTTGCCGATCAGGCCGCCGGCGGCTGCGCCGCCGAGGGTCGACAGGGCGCTGCCGCCGAGCGCCGCGCCGGCGACGCCGCCGACGCCTGCGCCGATCGCGGTGTCGCGCTGACGGGTGGTCATGTTGTCGCAGGCCGACAGGCTCGCCATCGCGGCGACGATGAGCGCACAGGCTCCGATGCGTCGAATCGAGTTCATGATGCCGTCCTCATAGGATGGGAAGCAGGCGCGGCGACGCCGCGCCCATGCAGACCAATCTACGCGGCGCATCGAGAGGCTGCTGTAAGGACTTGTGAGCGTCTGTGGGTTTCGTAATCAAATGTTTCGTTTCGATCGGGCGTCGCGCATCCGACCCCGTGCGGCGCGGCGTCAGGCGTTGCACGCGAGCGGGTCGCGCGTGCGGCGCTGATTCCACAGCGCGGCGAGCAGCGCGACGCCGCCCGCGCCGAGCGCGACGCCGAAGCCCGCGCGCGTGCCGAAGCGGTCGACTACCTGGCCGGCGAGCGCCGCGCCGAGCGCGACGCCGGTGTTGAGTCCGGCCAGCAGCCAGGTGATGCCTTCGGTCAGGCGCGCGGCCGGGACCGCGCGTTCGATCAGCGACATCGCGACGATCACGGTCGGCGCGAAGAACAGGCCGGCGGCGAACACCATCGCCGCGAGGCTCGCGACGCCGGTCGCGAACGGCAGCGGCAGCGTCGCGGCAGCGGTGGCGAGCGCGCCGAGGCCGAGCAGGCGGGGCAGCGGCGTGGCGAGCCCGAGCGTGCCGAAGGCGAGGCCCGCCAGGCACGAGCCGGTCGCGTAGACCGACAGCACGAGGCTCGCCGAGGCCGGGCTGCCGGCCTGCCGCGCGAACGCGACGCTGGCGATGTCCACCGTGCCGGCAATGACGCCCATCGCGGTCATCAGCATGAGCAGCAGGCGCACGTCGCCGAGCCGCAGCAGGGAGCCGGCCGCGTGCGCGGCCGCATCGCGCGCGCCGGGCACGGGCTCGCTGCCGCGCTGCGCGGCCAGGGCCGCGACGCCGCCGACGAGCAGCGCGGCCGCCGCGAGCGGGCCGGCGGGCGCGGCGAGCGCGACGCACAGGCCCACCGACAGCGGCGGCGCGGCGATGTAGGTGATTTCATCGACGACGGTCTCGAACGAATACGCGCTGGCCAGCAACGCGGGGCGCTCGCGCAGCGCGGCGCTCCAGCGCGCGCGCACCATCGCGCCCATGCTCGGCATCGCGCCCGCGAGCGCCGCGCATGGGAACAGGGTCCACGCCGGCGCGCGCCAGGCGGCGCAGGCGACCAGCGCGACGAGGCCGCTCGCGCCGATGCCGGCCGCGAACGGCAGGACCCGGCGCTGACCGAAGCGGTCGACCTGCCGCGACGTGAACGGCGACAGCGCCGCATAGGCCAGCATGAAGGCGGCCGCCACCGCGCCCGCGAGACCGTAGCCGCGCCCCAGTTGCACGAGCATCGTGATGATCCCGATGCCGATCATCGGCAGCGCGAGGCGGGCGATCAGGCCGGCCGCGCAGAAGCCCCGCGCGCCGGGCGTCGCGAACAGTTCACGGTAGGGATTGGGCATCGTCGCGGGTTCCTCGTGGTCGGGCGGATTGTGCCCGCTGCGGGGCGCGTGGAATAATACGTACAGTTCGTATGAATAATGATCGTATATACCTACGCGCTGAATGTAAACAATCGCAGGCGCCGACGGACAGGAAGGAGAGCAGGCATGGTGCGACGAACCCGCGTCGAGATGGAGGCGACCCGCGCGACGCTGCTCGCGACGGCGCGTCGCGTGTTCGGCGAAGCGGGCTACGCCGAGGCGTCCATGGACGACCTGACGGCGCGCGCGGGCCTGACGCGCGGCGCGCTCTACCATCATTTCGGCGACAAGGCCGGGTTGCTCGCGGCGGTGGTCGAGCAGATCGACGCGGAATCGGATGCGCGGCTCGCGGCCGTCGAGGCGGCCGCGCAGGACGGCTGGCGCGGTTTCCGGGCGCGCTGCCATGCGTATCTGGAGATGGCGCTGGAGCCCGAGATCCAGCGCATCGTGCTGCGCGACGCGCGCGCGGCGCTCGGCGGCCCGACGCGGGATGCGCAGCGGCAATGCGTGGCGTCGCTGGAGCGCCGGGTGGCGGCGCTGATCGACGCGGGCTGCCTGGCGGGCGCGCCCGCGCCGGCCCTGGCGCGGCTCGTCCACGGCAGCCTGACCGAAGCGGCGCACTGGATCGCGGAAGGCGAGGGCGAGGCGGGCGCCGAGCGGCTCGCGGCCGCGCGCGTCGCGCTCGATCACCTGCTGGCGGGCCTGCGCGCGCGCCGCACTGACGCGACGACGTAAAAAAGCCCGCGCGAGGCGGGCTCTTGACCAGGCCGGAAAGCCGGACGCGCGGCTTACTGGCGGTGGTAGATCTCGGCGCCGCTCTTCACGAACTCGACCGCCTTCACTTCCATCCCCTTCTTCAGCGCATCGGTTTCGGACATGCCTTGCTGCGCGGCGAATTCGCGCACGTCCTGCGTGATCTTCATCGAGCAGAAGTGCGGGCCGCACATCGAGCAGAAGTGCGCGACCTTCGCCGAATCCTTCGGCAGCGTCTCGTCGTGGAATTCGCGCGCCTTGTCCGGATCGAGGCCGATGTTGAACTGGTCTTCCCAGCGGAACTCGAAGCGCGCCTTCGACAGCGCGTTGTCGCGCACCTGCGCGCCCGGATGGCCCTTGGCCAGGTCGGCCGCGTGCGCGGCGAGCTTGTACGTGATGATCCCTTCCTTCACGTCGTCCTTGTTCGGCAGCCCCAGGTGCTCCTTCGGCGTCACATAGCACAGCATCGCGGTGCCGAACCAGCCGATCATCGCCGCGCCGATGCCCGACGTGATGTGGTCGTAGCCCGGCGCGATGTCGGTCGTGAGCGGCCCGAGCGTGTAGAACGGCGCTTCCTTGCACCACTCGAGCTGCAGATCCATGTTTTCCTTGATCAGCTGCATCGGCACGTGGCCCGGGCCTTCGATCATCACCTGCACGTCGTGCTTCCACGCGATCTGGGTCAGCTCGCCGAGCGTCTTCAGCTCGCCGAGCTGCGCTTCGTCGTTCGCGTCGTAGATCGAGCCGGGGCGCAGGCCGTCGCCGAGCGAGAAGCTCACGTCGTAGGCCTTCATGATTTCGCAGATCTCTTCGAAGTGCTCGTACAGGAAGCTTTCCTTGTGGTGCGCGAGGCACCACTTGGCCATGATCGAGCCGCCGCGCGACACGATGCCCGTCATGCGGTTCGCGGTCAGCGGCACGTATTGCAGGCGCACGCCCGCGTGGATCGTGAAGTAGTCGACGCCTTGCTCGGCCTGCTCGATCAGCGTGTCGCGGAAGATTTCCCAGGTCAGGTCCTCGGCCTTGCCGTTGACCTTTTCCAGCGCCTGGTAGATCGGCACCGTGCCGATCGGCACCGGGCTGTTGCGGATGATCCATTCACGGGTTTCGTGGATATGCTTGCCGGTCGACAGGTCCATCACCGTGTCGCCGCCCCAGCGGATCGCCCAGGTCATCTTGTCGACTTCCTCGCCGATCGACGACGTCACGGCCGAGTTGCCGATGTTCGCGTTGATCTTCACGAGGAAGTTGCGGCCGATGATCATCGGCTCCGATTCCGGGTGGTTGATGTTCGCCGGGATGATCGCGCGGCCGCGCGCGATTTCGTCGCGCACGAACTCCGGCGTGATCTCGGCGGGCGCGCCCGTGCCGTAGGCGGCGGCGCCGAACGCCTGGCCCGGATGCTGGCGGCCCATCATCGCGGCGAGCTTCGCGCCGTTCGGGCCGCTTGCCTTCAGGTTTTCCAGGTACTCGGCGCGGCGCTGGTTCTCGCGGATCGCGATGTATTCCATTTCCGGCGTGATGATGCCCTGGCGCGCGTAGTGCATCTGGGTGACGTTCTTGCCCGCCTTGGCGCGGCGCGGGTTGCGGTGCAGGCCCGGGAAGCGCAGCTCGGCCGTCTTCGGGTCCTGCGCGCGTTCGAGGCCGTATTCGCTCGTGAGGCCGTCGAGCGCCTCGGTGTCGCCGCGCGACTCGATCCAGCCCTGGCGCAGCGCGGGCAGGCCCGAGCGGATGTCGATCTTGGCGTCCGGATCGGTGTAGGGGCCGGAGGTGTCGTACACATAGATCGGCGGGTTCTTCTCGCCGCCGAAGCCGGTCGGGGTGTCGGCCTGGGTGATCTCGCGCATCGGCACGCGGATGTCCGGCTGCGAGCCCGCCACGTAGATCTTGCGCGAGTTCGGCAGCGGGGCAATGGCGGCGGCGTCGACGCGCGCATCGGCGGAAAGGAACTTGGGGTTGGCGTTCATGCGATCTCCTGTGTCGATCCGATCGAGCGCTGGGCGCTGGCTCGGGTGCAGGACCCGGGCCGGCGCTTCAGTACTTGCCCGGATCCCATGCAAAGCGAATGTGGGGCGCTAAGCAGGAGACGAGACTCGCGACGCGACGGGATTCATCTGAAGAACGACGGTGAAACCCGGACGCTTCCCTGCGCTGGCATTATCCAGATCAGGTTCAAAGGGTATTTCTCACCCGCCGCGCACCAAATGTCTGATCTGGCGCAAGGCAGGACCCCCGCGTTAGCAAGCGCACAAGATACACCGGGTCGGCGGCGGTTTCAACCGGGGACAGATCTTAAGTGCGGCGGCGGGGTGCGGCCGCGAAAATAATTTCATGGGCGGCTGTCAGATCGCGCGGTGTGCGCCGACCAATCGACTCCTCTAACAAGATGACGGAGTCATCCCATGAAACATTCCCTGTTGGCCGCCTGCCTCGCCGCGTTCGCGTTCTCTGCCGCAGGCGTCGCCCATGCGCAGAACGATGCGATGTCGAACGGCGCGATGGCGAAGGACGCCATGGCGAAAGACGCGATGTCCAAGGACGGCATGAAGAAAGACGCGATGTCCAAGGACGGTATGAAGAAAGACGCGATGTCGAAGGACGGTATGAAGAAGGATGCGATGTCGAAGGACGGCATGAAGAAGCCGATGAAGGACGACAAGATGAGCCCGATGTCGAACTGAGCGCCCGCGCGCTCCCCGCTTGGCCTTGGCCGTCCGCGCCCCCGCGCGGGCGGCGCTTTTTCGGGCCGGGGCGCGCGGGGCCGCCGTGACAGCCAGGAGGTCACGCGATGCATGTTTCCCATTCCCCCATGCGGCCGCCCGCGGCGCGCCGCGAACGCGTCGTCCACCCGGTCTGGGTGCGGGTCTGCCACTGGCTGAACGCGCTGGCGGCCGTCACGATGGTGCTGTCCGGCTGGCGCATCTACGACGCCTCGCCGATCTACGCCGGCTTCACGTTTCCGCACGGGCTCACGCTCGGCGGCTGGCTCGGCGGCGCGCTGCAATGGCATTTCGCCGCGATGTGGCTGCTGTTCCTCAACGGGCTCGGCGATCTCGCGCTGGGCGTCGCGACGGGACGCCTGCGCCGCAAGTTCTGGCCGCTGTCGCCGCGCGCCGTGCTGCGCGACGCGTGGGCCGCGCTGCGCGGACGGCTGTCGCACGACGATCTGTCGGTTTACAACGCGGTGCAGCGCGCCGCCTATGTCGCCGCGCTCGCGGATCTCACGCTGCTCGTGTTGTCCGGGCTCGTGATCTGGAAGTCGGTGCAGTTTCCGCTGCTGCGCGAGGCATTCGGCGGTTATGACCGCGCGCGCGTCGTGCATTTCTGGGCGATGGCGTTTCTCGTCGCGTTTTTCGTCGTGCACGTCGCGATGGCGCTGCTGGTGCCGCGCTCGCTCCTCGCGATGCTGCGCGGCCGTTGAAAGGAGTTCCGATCATGTCCATCCAGGACGACCCACCCGCGCGCAAGGCCGCGCCGCGGATCGATCGCGCCGCGCTCGAGATCGACGTGCGCAAGACGCTCGAACAACCGGCCCGTCGGCTGTTCGGCCGGCGCGTGCTGACGCTGGGCGGGCTCGCGATGCTGACCGGCTGCTCGCTGCAGGACGACGCGTCGGTCAACGATTTTCTCGACAAGGTGTCGCGCGCGAACGATCGCGTGCAGGCCTGGCTGTTCGGGCCCACGCGGCTCGCGCCGACCTACACCGAGGCCGATCTCACGCGGCCGTTTCCGTTCAACGCGTTCTACGGCATCGACGAGGTGCCGCGCGTCGATCCGGCCGGCTACCGCCTCATGCTGTCCGGGCGCGTGACCGGGCAGCGGGTGTGGACGCTGCCCGAGCTGTATGCCCTGCCGCACGCGGAGCAGATCACGCGCCATATCTGCGTGGAAGGGTGGAGCGCCATCGGCCGCTGGGGCGGCACGCCGTTCGGGGCGTTCCTGCGGCGCGCGGGCGCGGACCTGAACGCGAAGTACGTCGGGTTCAAGTGTGCGGACGACTACTACGAGAGCATCGACATGCCGACGGCGCTGCATCCGCAGACCCTGCTGGCGTTCGAGTACGACGGCGCGCGCCTGCCGGCCGAGTACGGCTTCCCGATGAAGCTGCGGATGCCGACCAAGCTCGGCTACAAGAATCCGAAGCACATCATGGAGATCTTCGTGACCGATGTCTTTCCGGGCGGGTATTGGGTCGATCAGGGCTACAACTGGTTCGGCGGCTCCTGAGGGGCGGCGTCGCCCGCGGCGGGCGGTGGATGTGGCGGCGGGGGCGGGGCGCATCCGCGCGTCGCCGGAGCCGGCCGGCGACCCGTGGGTCGCCGGCCGCCGCGACCCGCCGCGACCCGCCGCGACCCGCCGCGACCCGCCGCGACCCGCCGCGACC
>NZ_JBXAPG010000040.1:24313-77747 GCF_058803765.1 Burkholderia sp. GW821-FHT14F03 | reverse complement strand
GGCTGACCAGCTTGCTGATGGCTCGAAATTTCGCACTTTGACGATCGTGGATGTGTTCACGAAGGAGGCGTTGGCGATCGAAGTGGGGCAACGCTTGAAAGGCGAACACGTGGTATCCGCATTGAACCGAATCGCCGCTCGGCGCGGCGCTCCGCGGCATCTGTTTGTCGACAACGGCAGCGAGTTTTCCGGGCGCCTGCTCGATATGTAGGCGTACCACTACCAAGCAAAAATCGACTTCAGCCGACCGGGCAAGCCGACGGACAATTGCCACATCGAGACGTTTAACGGATCATTCCGCGATGAGTGCTTGAACCTACATTGGTTCGAGACGTTGGGCGAAGCCAAAGCGATCGTCGAGGCCTGGCGCCGGGATTACAACGAGAGCCGTCCTCACTCTGCTCTCAAAGAGTTGGCACCAGCTGAATTCGCCCGTCAGCTGATGCCTTTGCCGGGTTCAACCAGACCCGAAACGCCGGAAAACTCGCTCTAGATCTGGTCCGGGAAACCCAAGCGGATCAAACGAGGCCGTTCCCCAAGCTTGAAATGGCCCGAAGAAATCAGGCAGGTCATCCGCATTAACTTAAACCAACCAGCCTCCACGATTCCCGGTGCGGTTCAAACGCGCGCTTTGCTTGCCGTCACCTCCGGCCAACCGTATTCGGCCAGGCATCGGCCGGCCCTCGGCCCTGTGTCTTGGTCGCCTATTCGGCCAGTCCGAAAAGATCGACGCGCAGATATTTAAGGACGATGTAATACCAGCCGATGTCATCTCGTCCCTTCCATGACTTGATGGTATTCCAGTTGTCGGCCAGCGTGATGTTCCAGACGGCGACATGTTCAAGTTCGTTGTCGTATGGCCAGGGGATTAAATTATTGCGCACGGCATACGACACGGTATTTGAGTAGCCGATCTCGCCTTCCCATTTATTTTCCTTGATTTCGATAATTAGTTTTTCCGCATTCTTCAGGCTGGTGCCGTATATGGTCGCGCCGGTACGTGCCACATCATTTTTATTGTTCGCTTTGAAGTACGCCCCTGTGAACGAACCTCGGTCGCTGAAGGATTGCGCTTTGATGAGTTTATGAGCAGGTAGGTTGACACCGGTCTCCTCGATGAATTCGCGTTCGGCGGCCGCGGCGGCCCCCTCGTTCTTGTGTATCCCGCCGCCGGGAAGCGCGTACTGCCCGGGGCCGTTCGTTATGCGTATTCCTTTATGGTAGGCATCTCCCTTGCGGCCGTTTCCAAAATAGAAACCCTCGGTTCTCTTCTTGGCGATGATGAACCAGCCTTCCTCGTCGTATAGGACCGCATATGCAGAGGCCACGGTAATCTCCTTGATGATTTCGGCCGAAACAGGCAACGGAATTGGGAGTCTGCCCATGGGCCGGTTTTCAGCTTAGGACCGTTTTTGGCATGAAGGTAGCTACCATTTATAACAGGAATGGAAGCGCCGAATTATCCGAAACGTTATTTGGGATGTGATGTTGTTGGGAAATCAAATTCATCGATGGTGAGCGCGTCTCCCGGATATTGAGAAGGCTCGACGGGACGCCTTCCCTCCTCATGTGGCGGATCGACGCTGAACCAGCGACGCGAGGCATGGATCTCTCCAGGTCTGGTATGGAGGATCGGAAACTCAATAAATCCTCTTGGCGATTTCGTGGTATCTATGGCGCGCGGGTTAATTCTCGATGATTGTCTGTCGACCTTGTCGATCAAGCTTCATCGATCCCAAGCCCCAGCAGAACAACGATGTACAAGACGGTCTGTCGTATGGCGTGTGCCGGATTCGATGCAAGGGCGGTCGGGGAGTCAGCCGTCAACGCGCGCATGACGTGTCGTGTGTTCGCAATCGCGTCCGTATTGTCCGGTCCCGACACGCTCTATTTGACGACCTGTTCGCCGGCCCCCTCCTGCTTCTGGCTTTCGAATGCCGAGATGGCACAAACCGTCCATCCTCGGCCGCCGGTGTGCTTCCGGTCATTCGATCGATGATCGTTCCCATGTTTGTGTGGAGCATTGGCGGGGCGTGCGGCGGATTCGCGTCGACATCGCTTGATCCTGATAACAACCAATGCCCATCGAATGGCAAAACCTGGAGAGCCGTACCATGCAAGCACCGCTTCACCGCCACCATCTTCTCGCCCTTGCGCTGCTCGCGGCGACCCTTTCCGCCTGTGGCGGGGGAGATGACGGCGGGACATCCAGCACCGGATCAACCGCGTCGCCCCTGCCGGCGTCGCCCGCACCCGAAGCCCCCGCACCGTCGGCACAAGCCGCGTGCCGGCCGAGCGGTCGCTTTACCTATTCCGGCTCGGCTTCCCAGGTGGCGGCGAGCAACGGTCAACTGGCCGTGGTGGTCGTCCCGAGCCTGCCCACGGCGTATCAGAAGAAAAGAAACTTCACCGCACCGGCCGCGCCCGCATCGAGCCTGGTGCAGCAGCCGAGCGGTGGATTCACGACCTTGGCCGCATCGGCTGCGGCGACCGATTGTCTCGGCCTCGATCACGGGATGGTCACGGACATACAGAGCGTCGGCGCCGACGTGGCGATCGGCCGTTGGACTCAGGCCATGGACACGGACCGCAATACCTATAACGGCGAGCAGGGCGTCAGCTATGCGGTGGGGACGCCGTTGACGTTGTCCGCGACGAGCGGATCGCTCGTCTGCACGTCATTGATCGCGGGTCCGGTGGCAAACAACACCGGAGCGGAAGGGGGCTCGCTCGGAACGGCGTCGGCCACGCTCGATCTCGCCGCGCGCACGCTGAACAACCTGAGCCTGTCGATCACGGTGATCAATACGCCCTACACGGTGACGAAAGCGCAGACCCCGTTGAATGGGGTATCGAGCGAAGGAATGCTCACCGTCCAGTCGGTCGTCGTGGGACATGACGCGAAGCGGCCGCTGGTGGCGCTCGGCTACTCGGCAGCGCCGCCGAATACGCAAGGGGTCGGCGGCGTCGTGGTGATGTCGTGCCAGTAGTGATGGGCGCGTGACGTGACGGCGCGGCAATGTCGCGCCGGTCGTCGCGCGAGAGGATCGCCGCCACGCAGCGTGATGCCTGGCATGCAGGCGATCGGCAAAGCCGCCGTGTACTCCGGCGCCGGCGGCTTTTTTGCATCTGCATCTGGCAGCACGGCTTTGCCCGGCGCCAAGTCGGCCACCTACACCTTCAACTGGTATTTCACGCTTCGGCGCGGTTCGGATGGAATCCTCGGCACGTCTTCCACCCATCCCAGCCCATCGCTGCGCCAACGTCGCATCCTGCACCGTACTTGCCCGATCCCACCTGGGGCTGCCCTGGCCACAGAGCCGCGAGCCGATGATCCGACGGCGATCACGACGCAATTTATAAATGGAATTGTTTGGAGATATCTGCAATTCAGGTGCTCGATACAGTCAATATTTGGCTGATCGAGATTGGAAAACGTTTGCGGAAGAATTGCGTGTAAGAAGAAATAGTCCGTCGAAATGAAAAGAAGAAAAGCTCGATCCGAAATCTCATGATCCGTCGAGGGTGGCAGCCGCGAACTGCTTGCCCATGAAGGAAATGAGACGTACGGCATCATCAAATGAGACAAGGATGATGCGTCGGGATTGCGTATTTCTTGACGAATTTAAGAAATGAATGGTGAGTATTTTTTAGGCAATTTCAATAGCGTGATTTTGCGAAATTTTACAAACAAGTGATTCGTTTTTACATTTCTTGAAGATTGTAAGTCGATCGTAGTCGATATAATCGTCGCGAAATTTGAGATTGTAAGGACGGACAGGATTGCATGCCGTCCGGAAGGAAGTTCGTGGGTCGGCCCATGACGATGGGGAAGGTGGTCTGTCATGCGGCAAGGCAGGTGATGGGAAGTCGAGTGTGATCCGGTAGTCCTGCGCACGGTGCGCAAATTTTCCACGTATTGGCGACGCGTCGAGCCGAGTGATTGTGCCCATTCGGAATGCATCGTCGCGTGGATCGATTCGTCGATATAGAAGAGCGGCCTTCAAAACCCGGTGCGATATCCGGTTGAAGATGCTTCCGGCCGCGCAGGTGAAAACAGAGACCAAGATGCCATGGAAACGCGAGAGAGTTCCGGGGAAAGCTGCGTCCGCATTCGGCCGTCGATCGGTGGTCGCGCAAATCGCGACGAACGTCGATGCCGTCACGCCGGATTTCAAGGCCGCTTCAATCCGTTTTCCAACGTGTTTCGTGCGTCGCCGCCGCTTGGCGATACCGCGGAAAGTCAGCCCGTAAAACCATAGAAATCGTGCAGACAGCGCGCCCGACGGCGCGTCATCTGCGATCACAGAAATAACACGGATTCGCCGCTGCGTAGTGGCGTCCGTGCGCTTCCTGGCGCTTATCGACGTACAGCCGTCCCCGGATCCTCCCCGCGAGGAAACGTTTCGCATTACTGAATATAAATCAACGCTACTCAAGAACATTAGGAGAGACCAATTGAAGAATACGCATATTTCGATGCTTGTCACGGCGATGTTCGCGGGCGCCGGCATCCTGGGCGCAGGCACCGTGGCGGCGCAATCGAGCGCGAATTTCGTCGACCGGGGCAACCCCGACAACGCGCTCAACGGGCAATGCATCGACGGCACGACGTCCGGATGCATTTCCACCAAGAGCGGTTCGAACGTCGCGGTGAGCAGCTCGAGCTACAAGGCGGGCAACAACGCGCAAGCGGGCGCCGGCGGCATCGCGATCGGCGATCAGGCCAATGCGAACAGCAAGGGCGGCGCGGCGGGCGGCGGCGCGATCGCGGTCGGCACCGGCGCGCAGGCGCTCTCCAACTCGGCGACGGCGATCGGCACGGTGGCGATGGCCCAGGGCAATACGTCGCTCGCGGTCGGCCGCCAGTCGGCTGCGGTCGGCGATTTCTCGATGGCGGTGGGCAACGTCGCCGATGCGCGCGGCAAAAGCTCGATCGCGCTCGGCCATTCGGCGCTCGCGCAAGGCGACCGCTCGGTCGCGATCGGCGGGGCCAACCCGACGACGAGCGACGGTGTCTCGAACGGCGCATCCTACGACGCGGCCACGCAGACCCGCGCGGCCGGCACGCAATCCGTCGCGATCGGCGCAGGCGCGCAGACGGGCGGCGACAACCAGGTCGCCATCGGTTCCGGCGCGGTCGGCGCGGCGAACAACACGAGTCAGCCGGTGTTCGGCGGCACGGCCGCGCCGGTCGGCGGCGCGGTGTCGTTCGGTTCGACCGGCAAGGAGCGCCAGCTGAAGAACGTCGCGGCGGGTGTCGATGGCACGGATGCCGTCATCGTCTCGCAACTGAAGTCGGTCAACGACGGCCTGACGATGAGCATCAACAAGGTCGATGCGCGCGTGACCAGCCTGAGCACGACGGTCGGCGGCCAGATCGCGAACCTCAACACGTCCTTGTCGACGGCAACCTCGAACATCACGAACCTGCAGGCCGCCGACAAGCAGAACGTGAAGTACACGGACGGCAGCCACACCGCGATCGCGCTCGACGGGCAGGGCGGAACGACGATCGGCAACGTCAAGGCCGGCGTCGCGGATACGGACGCGGCGAACGTGGGCCAGCTGAACAGCGGCTTGTCGACGGTGCAGGGCAACGTCAATACGCAGATCAACACCCTGGGCGCGTCGCTGAGCACGTCGGTGAGCAGCGCGACCAAGGACGCCGTTCAATACGACAACGGCCGGCACGACAGCGTGACGCTCGGCGGCGCGGGCGCAACCTCGACGGTCGGCCTGCACAACGTGGCCGCGGGCGTCGCCGACACCGACGCCGTGAACGTCAAGCAGTTGAACGGCAGCCTCAGCAGCGCGGTCGCGCCGATCAACCAGAGCATCTCGAACCTGCAGACCTCGATCAGCACGACCAACCAGACAGTCGGCAACCTGAGCACGAGCGTCGCCCGCATCAATACGTCGTTGAGCACGGCGGCATCGAACATCACGCAGCTGCAGCAGCTGGACGCACGCAACGTGAAGTACGACGGCCCGGCGGGCTTCGAGACGGTGACGCTGCAAGGCGCGAACGGCACGACGCTTAAAAATGTCGCCGACGGCAAGGATGCGCATGACGCGGTGAACGTCGGCCAGTTGAGCGGCGGCCTGTCGTCGCTCAGCACGAGCGTGACGAACGGTGTCAATGCGCAGATCCAGAATCTCAGCACGACGGTCAACAGCCAGATCGGCGCGGCGACGAAGAACGCCGTGCAGTACGACGACGACAGCCATGCGAGCATCACCCTCGGCGGCTCGGGCGCGAGCGGCCCGGTGAGCCTGCACAACGTCGCGGACGGCGTCGCGAGCCGCGATGCGGTCAACGTCGGGCAACTGAACGGCGCGATCTCGCCGCTTCAATCGTCGCTGTCGTCCGCGGCGACGAACATCACGAACCTGCAGGGCAATGTGAGCAGCCTGAGCACGTCGCTCGGGACGGTGAACCAGAGCGTCGCGAACCTGAGCACGGGCCTGGTCGGCACGCAGGCGGACGTGTCGAGCCTGCAGGTGGCCGACAAGCGCAACGTGAAGTACGACGGCCCCGTGGGCTTCGAATCGGTCACGCTGGCCGGCCCGAACGGCACCAGGCTGACCAACGTGAAGGCGGCGGAGCTGTCGGCGGCCAGCACGGATGCGGTGAACGGCAGCCAGTTGTTCGCGACCGATCAGGTGGTGGCGAAGCAAGGCGATTCGCTCACGCAGCTCGGCGCTCAGGTCACGCAGAACACGACGAACCTCGGCGCGCTGCAACAGGATGCGCTGCAATGGTCGGCGTCGGCGGGGGCGTACGACGCGTCGCACGGCAGCGGCGGCGCGCAGAAGATCACGAACGTGGCGGCCGGCGACGTTTCGTCGACGAGCACGGACGCGATCAACGGTGCGCAGTTGAAGAACGTGCAGGATCAGATCAACACGCAGATCGGCGGCGCGACGAAGAACGCGGTCGTCTACGACACCGATGCGACCGGCAACCGCACGAACACGGTCACGCTCGCGGGCGGCGCGAATGGTCCGGTGACGCTCAAGAACGTAGCGCAGGGCGCGCTCGACGCGAACAGCACCGATGCGGTCAATGGTTCGCAACTGTTCGCGGTCAACCAGAACGTCGCGGCGCAAACCTCGCGCGTCGACGCCCTGACGACGAATGTGTCGACGCTGACCAGCAACCTGTCGACGACGAACGCGAACGTGGCGAACCTGCAGGATGCGGACAAGCTGAACGTCAAATACGACGGCAGCGACAGGGGGGCCGTCACGTTCGGCGGCGCGGGGCAGGCGCCCGTCAAGCTGTCGAATGTCGCGGACGGCGTCGCGAACAACGATGCGGTCAACGTCGGCCAGCTGTCGAAGGCGACCGGCAACCTGCAGCAGCAGATCAGCACGCAGGGCGATACGATCACGTCGCTCGATCAGCGCGTCACGACGAATACAGCCGGCATCGCCGCGCTCCAGCAGGACGCGCTGCAATGGAACCCGACACTCGGCGCATACGATGCGAGCCACGGCAGCGCCGCGCCGCAGAAGATCTCGAACCTCGCGCAAGGCGTGCAGGGCACGGATGCGGTCAACGTCGACCAGCTGAATTCGGCGGTGAAGAGCGGCGTCGGTGAACTCGATGCGCTCGCGGTGAAGTACGACGATGCGAGCAAGCGCCAGGTGTCGTTCGGCGCGGGCAACGGCGGCGCGCCGGTGCGCGTGACGAATGTGGCGGAGGGTGGCGTGCAGGCCGGCAGCACCGATGCGGTGAACGGCGCGCAACTGCGCTACGCGACGGACAGCGCGGCGGCGGCGCTGGGCGGCGGCGCGACGGCTAACACGAACGGCTCGATCACGGCGCCGAAGTACGCCATCGGCGGCGACACGTTCAACAACGTCGGCGATGCGCTCGGCAACCTCGACGGCCGCGTGACGAGCAATGCGACGACGCTGAGCCAGCACGATACGCGGATCGGCAACGCGGAGACGAGCATCGCCAGCCACACGACGGCCATCGCAGGTCTGGAGAAGGATGCGCTGAAGTTCGACGCGAACCTGGGCGCCTACAGCGCGGCGCGCGACGGCGCGGCCACCAAGGTCTCCGGCGTGGCGGACGGCAGCATCGCGGCGGGCAGCCAGGACGCGGTGAACGGCGGCCAGCTGTTCGGCGTGAAGTCCGATCTCCAGCAGCAGATCACGAACGTGTCGAATCAGGCCGGCGAGGCCGTGAAGCATGTCGTGAAATACGACGTGGACGCGAACGGCAACCGCCTGAACTCGGTGTCGCTCGCAGGCGGCGATGCGGCGTCGCCGGTCGTGCTCAAGAACGTCTCGGCCGGGGTGGACGACACCGACGCCGTGAACGTGAAGCAGCTGAAGAGCGTGCAGTCGAGCCTCAGCCAGC
Source organism: Burkholderia sp. GW821-FHT14F03 (assembly GCF_058803765.1). Lineage (NCBI taxonomy): Bacteria > Pseudomonadati > Pseudomonadota > Betaproteobacteria > Burkholderiales > Burkholderiaceae > Burkholderia > Burkholderia sp. GW821-FHT14F03. Next base: position 69,370 of record NZ_JBXAPG010000040.1, on the reverse strand, counting down.
TCGGCGCGCTGGCGGTCACCTACGACGACAGCTCGAAGAGCGTGATCACGCTCGGTGGCGGCGCGGGCGGCACGAAGCTCACGAATGTCCAGGCTGGCACGCTCAGCGCGACCAGCACGGACGCCGTGAACGGTTCGCAGCTGCACGCGACGAACCAGCAGGTCGCGCAGAACACGACCGACATCACGAGCCTGCAGCAGAACGTGAGCAACGTGACCAACGGCAAGGCGGGCCTCGTGCAGCAGCAGGATCCGAACGGCCAGATCACGGTCGGCGCGGGCACGGGCGGGGCCTCGGTGAACTTCGGCAACGGCATCGGCGCGGATCGCGTGTTGACGGGCGTCGCGGCGGGCGTCAACAGCAACGACGCGGTGAACGTCGGTCAGCTCACGAATGCGCTCAAGGGCATGTCGGCTGACCAGGCGGTGAAGGCGGCCGCCACCGATGCGAACACGGGCTGGATCGCGCGGGCGGATTCGGGTGCGTTCGGTTCGTCGTCGACGGCGAGCGGCCGGAACTCGGTCGCGGTCGGACAGGGCTCGGTCGCGGATCGCGACAACTCGTTCGCGGTGGGCGCGAAGGGCAGCGAACGCCAGGTCACGAACGTCGCGGCCGGCACGGCGCCGACCGACGCCGTGAACGTGCAGCAGCTGAACGATAACGTCGCGGCCTCGTCGGCGGCGTCGCGCAGCTATACCGATCAACGCGTCGGGCAGATGTACAACGACCTGAACACCGTGAAGAAGGATATGTTCGGCGGCGTCGCATCGGCGATGGCGGTAGCGGGCCTGCCGCAGCCGACCGCGCCGGGGCGTTCGATGGTGTCGGCGGCGACGTCGACCTATCGCGGCCAGCAAGGCTTCGCGGCGGGCTATTCGTATGTGACGCAGAACGACAAGTGGGTCGTCAAGGCGTCCGTCACGGGCAACACCCGCTCGGACATCGGCGCGGTGGTCGGCGCGGGTTATCAGTTCTGATGACGGCGCTGTCGTAGCGATGCGCGTTCATTGCGCATGAGGTTCACCGGAAGCGACGCGCCCGTGAGGGGGCGTCGCTTTCGCATGCGCCGCGCACGGACGCGGCCGTGCCGTGTCGCTTATCGCGAGCAAAAACATTCGCAGGGAAACAGGCGAGGAGACCATGACTTCCGGGGAAGTCTTCCTTTCGACCGACACGGTCGAGCCCGCGCTGCGGGAGGGTTACTGGCGGCAAGTCATGCGACCGATCGCGGAGGTGGAGCGGGCCGACGGGGAGCCGGTCGCCGGGAGTCCGGCCGAAGGACATGACGATGCGGGGCTCGCCGCCACGCTCGCGTCGCGGATGTGCGGCGATATGCTGCTGTGGCGGGCGTCGGTCAATGCACAGCACTATCGGCGCGACAGCCGGACGATCCAGCAGAGCGGGCTCGATCAATACTGGGTGCAACTCGTGCAAGCGGGCGTGCACGCCGGTGATTTCAATGGCGCAGCGGCGCGGGCGGAGGCGGGGGACGTCTACGTCATCGATCTTGCGCAGCCGATGAGCAGCCGGATGGACGCAGGCGCATCCGTCGCGGTCATCATGCCGCGCGCGGAGCTCGATCGCGCCGCGGCCGGCCGGAACCTTCATGGCGCATTGCTGAAGGCGGGTGCGGGCCTGACGCCGCTGCTGGCCGATTATCTCGTCGGGGTGCATCAGGTCGCCGCACGGATCTCGGCGCGGCAGGCGCGGGTGGTCCAGGATGTACTGGCGGCGCTGCTCGCGACGGCGCTATCGGATACGCCGCGTCCTAGCGGCGGGCGCGCCGCGTCGCAGTCCGCCGCGTTGCGGCGGCGGCTCGTGCACTACATCGCGGAGCATTTGACGGAGCGCGAACTGAGTCCTGAATCGCTGGTCGCGCGCTTTCGTATTTCGCGCGCGCATCTGTACCGGGTGTTCGAGGCAGACGGCGGCGTGGCGCGGTTCATCCGCGAGCGTCGGCTCGATCTCGCGTATCGGGCGCTCGCCGATCCCGACGGGAAGGGCGAGTCGATCAAGGCCGTGGCGCTGCGTCACGGCTTCTCCAGCGGCGATCGGCTGGTGCAGGCGATGCGTCGGCGCTTCGGGGTGAGCGTGCGGGAGATCAGGACGGAGGCGGGGCCGCCGGAAGGGACCGGTGGCGACCTGGCTCGGCTGCATGAGCATTTCGCGCGGTTCGTGGTGCGCCGGGAGGGGGCGCGCGGCGATTGAGGCAAAGCCGGCATGTGATGGGTAAGCATGGGTTCCGTGCCATTCCAGTTTTCAGGGAAAGGCGGACGGGGAACCAGAGATGTCGTGTTCGACACAAGCGTATTCTCGAATGAAATAAGATTCACCCGATCAAGCCGTCGCGTCATCGCGGCGCAGGATCCGGGCCGCTCGGCGCTATCGTCTGCGCCGTTTTCTTCGTCGGGAGTCGTGTTATGGATAATCGGGTGTCAGCGCACTTTAATGCCGACGCTTCATCGTTTTTCTCACGGCATGGATTCGAGTGGCGCGAATCGTGAAAGCCCGGCGCGAACTCAGTAGCGGTATCGGCAGGATTCCACGCGATATGACATCACGACAATTTTTCAGTGGCCGTGACGTCGACGGACTGACTGAATATCGCTGAATGCCGCGTCGCAGCTGGGATCTCAGGGCCGCGTGCCAGCGCTTCCTCATTAGCCTGCTCCTCGCTTCCACTTGTGCATATTGCACCACTGTCGTTTTGATTTCTTTAAATCGGGTTAAATTACCTGCCTATCGAATTGAATCAGGTTTGTAGTCGGAAAAAACTACGTTAATCCATGGTCGCGGCATCGTCTTTTAAAGCGAATGCGTCATCCCACCTTTCATCAAAATCCCTTTCCTCGTTAAAATGACGCCCGACACAAATGCCGATAACGAGACAATCCATCTCGCCACAATCAGAAACCGGGCTGACCACTGAGGGGTAACACGTTGAACATGCAGGATCTGATCCGGGCCATCCAGGGAGGCCTGATCCAGCAAGACCGACTGTTGCGGCTGGATACACCGCTGCCGGCGAACACGTTCGTTCCCAGGCGTGCGTTGGCGGTCTCGGCACTCGGTCGTGATTTCAGCTGGACCCTCGATGTCGTATCCGGGGCGGGCGACGTCGAACTGAAGAAGCTGATCGCGCAGCCCGTCACCGCATGGCTGCAGCAGGCCGACAAATCGTATCGCCCGTTCAACGGCTACGTGCACACGGCCCGCCGCCTGGGCGCGGACGGCGGTCTGACGAGCTATCAGCTGGTGTTCGCGTCGTGGCTGCACTTCCTGCGTTTCCGGCGCGACGAGCGCATCTGGCAGGACCGTCCCGCCGACGCGATCATTGCCGACGTCTTCAACGAACACCCCCAGGCCCGGGGGCACTTCCAGTTCGCGCTGTCGAAGCCGCTGCCGTCGCGCTCCTACTGCCGCCAAAGCGAAACCGACTGGAACTTCGTGCACCGCCTGCTCGAAGCGGAGGGGCTGTACGGCTTCTGGCGTCACGCCGACGACGGCAAGTCGCATACGTTCGTCATCACCGACACGCCGCAGTCGCTCGATGCGATGACGCCGGACACGATCCGCTTCCACCGCGCCGATCTCGGCAGCGAGCGCGACGCGCTCACGCAGTGGGCCGGCTCGCGCACGTTGCAAAGCACCGCGTTCGCGTCGCGCACGTTCGACTACAAGCAGCCGTCGACGCCGCACAACCCGAAGGGCACGTCGCTGCCGACCAAGGCGAACCAGGGCGAGCTGCCGGGGCAGACCGAGATCTACGAATACACGGGTGCGTACACCTACGGCCCGCAGGCGAACGGCGACCGGCTGTCGGCGATCCGGCTCGAGGAATGGGAGTCGCGCGCGAAGCGTTTCCACGGCGCGGGCGGCGTGCGCGGCGCGGACGCGGGCCGCCGTTTCCATCTCGCCGGGCATCCGGAGCACGACCGCGACGCGGCCGAGCAGCGCGAGTTCGTGATCATCGGGATCACGCGCGTGATCGAGAACAACCTGCCGCTGGGCGGCGGGGAGACGAACTTCCCGCACAGCCTCGCCGGCGCGATCGCCGAGGCGCGCGCGACGGGCGCATCCGCCGCGGCGAGCGTGCCGCACGCGGGCGATGGCGCGCAAGGGTTCTACCACGTCGAGATCGAGGCGCAGCGCGCGTCGGTGCCGTACCGCAGCGCGTTCGAGCATGCGAAGCCCGAGATGCATCTGGAGACGGCGATCGTGGTGGGGCCGAAGGGCGAGGAGGTGTATACCGACGACCTGAACCGTCACAAGGTGCAGTTCGTGTGGGACCGCCTGAACGCGGGCGACGAGCGCGCGTCGTGCTGGCTGCGCGCGGCGTTCTCGGACAGCGGTGCGGGCTACGGCGCGGTGCATCCGCTGCGGGTGGGCGAGGAGGTGATCGTCGACTACGTGGGCGGCGACTGCGATCGGCCGCTGATTACCGCGCGGGTTTACAACGGGGCGGTGAAGCCGCAGTGGCATTCGAACGGGATCCTGTCGGGCTACCGCACGAAGGAATACACGGGCAGCGGCTACAACCAGATGGTGTTCGACGATGCGACGGGCCAGAACCGCGCGCAGTTGTTCAGCAGCCAGGGCAATACGCACCTGCATCTGGGCTACCTGATCCAGCAGGACGGGAATGCGCGCGGGCCGTTCCTCGGGCAGGGCTTCGACCTGCGCACGGACGCCTACGGCGCGGTGCGCGCGGGCGGCGGCCTGTATGTGACGACCTATCCGAAATCGGCGGCGAGCCAGCCGTTCGACGCGAGCGACACGCATCGTCAATTGGGCAACGCGCAGCAGCTGCTCGACGCGCTGTCGAACGCGAGCGCGACCCATCACGCGGAGAGTTTGAGCGAAGGGCGCGCGGCGCTGGGCGCGCTGAGCGACGTGACGCGCGACACGAAGCCGGGCGGCACGACGGGCGGGCGCACGGCGGGCGGCGGGACGGGCTCGGCGGCGGCGTTCAAGGAGCCGGCGATGCTGTTCGGGAGCCCGGCGGGGATCGGCCTGTCGACGCAGCAGAGCACGCAGATCAGCGCGGACCAGCACATCAACGTGGTGAGCGGGCAGAGCACGCACGTGGCGGCGGGGAAGTCGCTGATCGCGAGCGTGACGGAGAAGCTGAGCCTGTTCGCGCAGAACGCGGGGATGAAGCTGTTCGCGGGCAAGGGCAAGGTGGAGATCCAGGCGCACTCGGACAACATCGAGCTGACGGCGCAGAAGACGGTGAAGATCCTGTCGGCGACGCAGACGATCGAGGTGGCCTCGCCGAAGGAGGTGCTGCTGACGTCGGGCGGCGCGTACGTGCGCATCGCGGGCGGCAACATCGAGATCCACGCGCCGGGCAAGATCGACATCAAGGGCGCGACGCACGCGTTCGAGGGGCCGGCGCAGCGCGACTATCCGCTGCCGGCGCTACCGATTCCGGCCGACGCGAAGCGCTTCAGCAACCGCGTCGACTTCTCGGGCCTCGATGCGATCTCGGAGACGGAGGGCGGCGCGCACGCCTGGGCGCATACGCCGTACTACGTGACGGGCGCGACCGGCGCGGTGATCGCGAGCGGCGTGACCGATCGTTTCGGCCAGGGCGAGCGCTTCTTCACGCGCGAGCAGGAAGACGTGCACGTGTGGATGGAGAAGGACGAATGGCTGAGCAGCGAGGAACTGGAAGCACCGGCCGACGCGCCCGGCGCGCCGGCCGGCGCGAAGATGCCCGACTGCTCGTACCTCGACGGCTCGAAGGGCCGCATCGACGCGCCGCCTGATTTCTACACGCCCAAGAACACGGTCACGATGGAGCCGCCGCAGGACACGAAGTTCAAGTTCCCGGGCGGCGGCGAGCAGGATGCGCTGCTCTACAAGGCGAAGATCAACGATCATCCGTTCGACATCCTGGTGCCGAAGAGTGGCGGACCCACCGGCACGGCGCTGCCGGATGCTCAGAGCATGGCGACGGCACTCTCGCGAGTGTCGCCCAAGCAACTGGCCGACCTGAGCCGGGTGTCGATGAACCCGGCTCCGAATCCGGCCGATGCGGACTGGCGCGAAACCTACAACGATCCGAATTTCTACTCGGCGGCGACCGCGAGCATCGCGCAGGGTGTCGCGTTCTATCCGTGGAAGGGCTGGGAGACGATTCCGCAGCAGTACGTCGACAGCACGATGACGCACGAAACCGGGCATCTGTGGAGCGAGGCGCTGTGGAAGAACGCCAAGCTCAAGCAGGACTATCTGGCCGCGATCGCAAAGGACGGCAAGGCGCCGTCCGATTACGGCAGTCATAATCCGACCGAGGATTTCGCGGAATCGGCCAACATGTACTGGTCCAGCCAGGGGACACCGTGTGAACAGGAAGGGAGAAAGCGCTATCCGGCCCGCTATGACTACTTCGACAAGATTGCCAAATGACATTCGCCGCGCGTCGGTGACACTCGTCCTGTCGGCGCTGCTCGTGAGCGGCTGCACGTCAGGCGCATTGGGAGGACACAGCATGAGCAAACCATGGCCCCCGGGGGCACAGGATCCGAAAGCGCCGCATCCCGGCACGATCACGGTGAAATTCGCGTGGGACGGTTCGACCGTCGTCAAGGATGCTTCGAAGATGTCCGATGCATTCATCTTCCGCTGTGGCGATGCGAACGGCAATCAGGTTCCCCGCGCGGAGGCGATCTGGTGCATTCCCGTCGTCGAGATCGAGACGGTATCGGCCGACGAGGCCGGCAAGCCGGTGCCGCCGAGGGGGGCGTATACGGTGTCGAGCTCGGTCTACGGTCCGAATCACCTGTTCCTCGAACACGTCGCGTCGGCGCCGAAGCCGCGCCCATGAGCGTGTTCCCGACCGCCCGCCGCCGAGGGAATCGACATGACGGATGATCCGTCCATCTACACCGTGCAGCCGAACGACACGCTGAGCGCGATCGCGCACCGGAAAGGCGTGCCGTGGAAGGAGATCGCGCGCGCCAATCAGATCCACGATCCGCGCACGCTGCAGCCGGGCCAGCGCCTGAGGATTCCGAAGAAGGCCGGCAAGATCAACACCAACACGCTCGACGCGGAGCACAACCCGCTGCCCGATGCCCCGTACAAGATCCGCAGCGGCGACAAGGAAGTGTCGGGCCGCACCACGAAGAGCGGCCAGCTCTCGGAATTCCTGCCGGACTTCACGGGGCAGACGGTCGAGATCTTTTTCCAGAAGCTGAACGGCGAATGGAAGAAGGTCTACGAGACGGTGGCGGAGGAGACGAACAAGCTGGTCACGCTCGTCAGCCCGCGCCTGCGCATCAAGACCCAGACGGAGCCGCATCCGGAAGGCGGCGGCGCGGCGCCGCGCAAGCCGCAGCAGCCGGCGCCGAAGGCCAAGCCGGCGGGCGACCAGACCGACTCGAAGTTCGGGCCCGACAAGGGCGTGAAGAAGCAGCAGACGAGCGACAAGTCGGGCGCGCCGGACCTGAAGGTCACGAGCGACGATGCCTCGCTCGACGAGTTCCTCGACAAGTACACGGGCGACCCGATCACCGAGCAGGACTTCGCGGACGCCGCGAAGGAGATCGGCTGCAAGGTGAACGTGATCAAGGCGGTGCACCAGACCGAGGTGGGCGGCGGCAGCTTCACGACGGTCGACGGGCGCACGGTGCCGAAGATCCTCTACGAGCGCCACTATTTCTACCGGCTGACGGGCAACAAGTACTGGGACACCAATCCCGACCTGTCCTACCCGATCGGCTATTACCGGCTCGGCACGCGCTACATCAAGAGCACGATGAAGCTGGTCGGCGAGGACGGCAAGACGCACGACGTCGACATCTGGCGGCGCTACAACAAGAAGAAGGACAAGGACCACTTCAAGGAAAGCGAGACCGGCAAGGAACTGCTCGCCGAGGGCGTGCTGGAGAAGGATCGCGACCTGTACGGCTCGCTGAGCTACCGGCGTCTGCGCAAGGCGTTCCGGCTCAATGCGTCGGCGGCGCTGGAATCGTGTTCGTGGGGCGCGTTCCAGATCATGGGTTCGAACTACAAGACGCTCGGCTACGCGAGCGCGCTCGAGATGGTGAGGGCGCTGTCGCGCTCGGAACGCGCGCACCTGAAAGGCTTCGTGGCCTTCGTGAAGGCCAATCCTTCGCTCGTCAAGGCGGCCAAGAACGAGGATTTCGCGAGCTTCGCGGCCGGCTACAATGGCTCGACCTACAAGGAAAACAACTACGACGTGGTCATGAAGGGACACTTCGACGCGTTCGAGAAGGCGGATGCCGCCAAGCAGAAAAAGGGCACCTGATGAAACGTTTCTGGATGGGCTGGGTTGCCGCGGCGACCCTGATGGCGGCGGCGGGCCCGGCGGCCTCGGCCGACGAACTGCGCGCCGGCATCTACGACCTGCGCACCGTGCCGGGCACGACGCTCGACTATCGCAAGGTCTATATCGCGGTCGACCAGGGCCGCGTGTCGGGCTTCTTCGACAATCCGTTCACGACGCCGGCGCAGAACGACCCCGATCGCGATCCGACCTGCCGGTTCCTGCTCGAACCGGCGAGCGTCCAAGGGCGCAGCATTCGCTTCGCGACCGCGTTCGCGGGCGAGCAGGGCGACGCGCTGCAGCTCACGTCGAACGGCCAGGGCGACTGGAAGGCGCAGGTCGGCGGCACGCTGCCGAACTGCGACATCCCGACCATCGAGACCAACGACTACCTGCGCCTGAACACGGAAAAGCCGTGGATCGGCTTCGCGAGCGTCGCGGCCAAGCGCGCGGCGCTGTACACGGCGGCGAACGAGGGCGCGCGCGGCAAGGCGTATCTCGTCAAGAACGACGTGGTGGCCGTGCTGGAACGCATCGGCCCGTGGGCGCGTGTCGATTACTTCTCGCGTGGCACCGACCTGATCCGCTGGATGAAGCAGTCGGACCTGCGCGACTGAGCCGGCGGGCGGGCCCGCCCGCCGCGTCGCTCAGGGCAGCGAGATCGTGAGGTTGGCGGATTCGGGCCCGACCTTGATCACCTGCGAATACGGCGCGAGCGCGCGCAGCGTGCTGTCCTTCAGGTAGCTGTTGAGCCCGAGGAAGGCGAGCAGGCCGACGAGCGCGAACACCGCGCCGATCGTCCACAGCGGCACCTCGCGCTTGAGCCGGTGCGCGATCTGGTCGGGCAGCGGCCAGTGCGGCGCGAACGGCGCGCGCTTGCCCTTCATGTGCGAGATCTCGTCGCCGAGGCGCGCGGTCAGGTAGGCGAGCTTCTCGGGCCCTTCGAGCAGGTACTTGCCCTGGAAGCCGAGCAGCAGGCACATGTGGAACACCTCGAGCGACTGCAGCCGCGCCGCGCCCTGCGCGCGGCATTCCTCGAGATACTGGAAGAACTTCTCGCCCGCGAGCTGCTCGCCGAACAGCACGAGCTGCAAGGGCCGGCGCTCCCATTCCGGACGAATCCGGAACTGCGACGACAGCACCGACTCGTCGATCGCCGCGCAGAACGCGAACTTGGCGGCATAGACGTCCTCGGCGGCGATGTTGAGCTTCTTCGCGCCGCGCTCGAAATCGCCGAGGAATTCCTGGATGCGGGTGCCGAATTCCGCCGCCTCGCCGGGCTCGCGGCCGTTCTTGAGCAGGAACAGCATGAAGAACCCGTCGTACAGCAGGTCCAGCAGCGTGCGGGCCTGGTGGTTCGCATCGGTGGAGGACGCCGAGGGCGGGGCGGCGGGCGGCGCGTTGCCGCCGAACAGGGAAGGCGCGTAGCTCATGATGTGACGGCGATCAGTTCGAATTTGAGGTCGGCGATCCCCGAGGGCGCGTAGATCATCGCCGACTGGGACTGCAGCATGCGGTCATACAGCGCGCTGCGCGCGTCGAGCGCGAAGTAGCACGCGCCGGGCCGCACGGGAATCGCGGGCGGCACCTGCGGCGTGTACGACAGCCGCACGCCCGGCATCGCGGACAGCACCAGCTTGTCGACGTCGTCGGGCGCGCCGATCTTGAAGCGCGCGGGCACGGCGTCGACCAGCTCGACCGACGGCATGTCGGCCGAGACCGCGAGGTAGAACTCGGTCTTGTCGTCGATTTTGCCGGAATCGAGGCGGCCGATGTGGAACGACGGCCGCACCTCTTCGAGCGTGATCGCGAAGTAGCGCGTCGAGATCACGGTTTCGAGCAGGTCGCGCAGGATCGTGTCGAGGCGCGCGAAGCCGGGGCCCGGATCGTCGTGCCGGTAGGCGGGCAGGTCGGCCAGCGCGTAGCCCTTCGAGAACGTCATCAGCTGGCCGGCCAGGCGCAGCAGCTCCTGGAACAGCCGCTCGGGATGCAGCGCCGCGTGCTGGTGCAGGTGCGCGAGCGCGGCGAACGCGGCGCTCGCCGTGTGCAGCAGCCAGAACGACGCGATGTCGCCCGAGCGGAATTCGATGATGTTCTTGCTCGGCTCGCGGTGGAAGCCGTAGAGCGCGTTGACCTTCGCCTGCAGCGCGTCGATCAGCTGGCGCAGGCGCTGGTGCAGGATCGGCGAGGCCTCGATCGCGAGGCACGGCGGCACGAAGCTGTCGTCGATCTCGAAGCCCGAGGTGGCGGTGCGGCGCACGCGCGCGAGCGGGATCGACAGCAGCTGGTCGCGCGGCTCGCTGTGCGCGATCAGCTTGACGTTGGTCTTGAGAAAGGTGATGTCGGCCTCGGCCGCATCGGTGAAGTGGTCGGCGACGGGCGCCTGCTCGCTCACGAAGCGCGACACGAAGCCGGCGTCGCGGTGCTCCGCGTAGTTCGAGCCGTTCTCGCGCAGCGGATGCAGCGCGAGATAGAAGGTGAATTCGTTGATGCCGTCGGGCAGCGTGTCGAGCGCGATCGGCGGCGGCAGCTCGTCGGCCTGCGGCGCGGAATAGAGCGCGCCGTCGGGGAACACCAGCGACAGCTCGCTCGCTCGCAGCACGTTGCTGCCGAGCGCGTCGCGGTCGAAGCGCACCGAGCGCACCCCCCAGTTGTACGGCTGGATCGCCTGGATCGACTCGAACAGCCGAGCCTCGTGGTAGGCGTCCTGTCGCTGAAAGTGCTGGGGCCTCAGAAACAGCCCTTCTCCCCATAGCACCTTGGCCGAATAACTCATGTCGAACCCGGTTTAATGTGATTGCACGGCAAGCCGCTTTATTCGCGCCCTGAATTTAACGCGAAACTGTAAATTCGTGTTAAATGGCGCCATTGTGCCAGTCCTTCTTTTAGCCGCAGCTGACAGATGAAAGTAAATCGAGCCGGCCGGCCGGCACGCCTTGTTGCGGCGAGATTACGGAGCCGCCCGTCACGGTCATCGCGCAGTTGTGCAGGCCGATGATTATGCCGGATTTCTCGGACTTCGCCGGATCGAAAGTGAGCTTCCAGCGCTGCAATGCAGGATCGCGAAACAATGCGACGATGCCGAATGCCTGCGCTTCACGCGAGACTTTCTCGGTGGCGTTGTAACGCTGGCCCGGAATCAGCGTGATTTCGCGCACGCTCAACAGGTCGCCGCCCAGCGCGGCCTTTTCCTTGCCCGCATCGGTAAAACTGTCGAACGGCGCCTGCTGGAACGAGGTCGGATCCTTGAGCGCGTAGAGGCGCACGACCAGCGCGAGCGGCCGGTTGTCGTTGGCGGCGTTGAGGTTGGGCGCCGCGTAGAGCGTGATGCCTAGATTGCGCGGCGGCTTCTGGGCGTCGGGCAGATCGGGCTTGCCGATCCCCGCCATCTGCAGCGCCGCGCTGCCCGCCGAGCCGAGCAGCGGAACCGCCGCGGCGCAGCCGCCCAGCAAGGCGCACGCGGCGAGCGGCAGGATGTAGCGATTCAAAAGCGAATTCATCGTGTTTCGGGGCGGATGCCCGTCACTCCCTGTCAGAACTACCAGTTCAATCGGATTGCGTGAAAGTGAAATCGCAGCTGGCTGCTCAACTATCGGGCATTAATGCGTTATCCACAAATAACGACGGAAATTTTTTCCGATAATCGTTTGAGTGGGTATATTTCGGGTAATTATTGCCAATCGACAGGCTATGCGAATCGCTCCCTGGATTGCTCTCAGCCACAATCGATGCGGAGAACATGCGCTTTAAATGCGCTAAAGCCTCACATGAAGATTGAATTATGAAAAATTGATCGGTACTATACCCGCGCGCTTGTGGCAAAGCAAAACTGCCGATTCTCAACGATTTAAAATTTCCGCGCCGGTGATATAACGATGAAAGACCGTCTCTTCGCAAAACTTTCTGGGGTAGTGTTGGCATGCGGCGTGATCGCCGGCTGCGCTTCGACGCAGACCGCGGCGCCCACGCCCGAAGTGTTCAACAAGTCGTTGGCCGACGCCGACGCAGTGGCGAAGGGCGGCGATCAGGATCGCGCGATCGGCCTCTATCAGGAACTCGCCAAATCGGATCCCACGCGTGAGGAGCCGTGGTCGCGCATCGCGCAGATCCAGTTCCAGCAGGGTCACTACGGCCAGGCCATCGTGGCGGCGCAGGAAGCGCTGCAACGCGACCAGACCGACCGCCAGGCGAAGAGCGTGCTGGCCGTCGCCGGCCTGCGCATCGCCACCACCTCGCTCGGCGAACTGCGCCAGGACGCCTCGCTCGCGGGCGACGCCAAGTCGGACGCGCAGGCGCTCGCGAAGCAATTGCGCGACACCCTCGGCGAACAGGCGCTGTTCCCGGCCGACCAGCAGCCGAAGCCGGTCGTGAAGAAGCGCCGCATCGTGCGCCGCCTGAAGGCGCCCGCGCATGAGGGCGCGCCGGCCGATGCGACCACCGCCGCGGCCCCTGCCGCCGCGCCGGCCGCCGCGCCGGCCGCCACCGCACCCGCGGCGCCCGTCGCGGCCCCGGCGAAGGCCGCCGGCGGCGATCCGTTCAGCGCGCTGCGCTGAGTGTCGCGCGTGATCCATACCTAACCGGGAGCCGTCGAGATGGCCAAGAAAGAAAGCATCCAGAAGCGCTTGCAGAAAATCCGGCCGCCCCGCGTCCAGCTGACCTACGAGGTTGAGCGGGGCGATGCGATCGAGGTCAAGGAGCTGCCGTTCGTGGTCGGGGTCGTCGGCGACCTGGCGGGCCAGTCGGAAGTCGAGCAGCCGAAGCTGCGCGACCGCAAGTTCGTGAACATCGATCGCGACAATTTCGACGACGTGATGAAGGGGGTCGAGCCGCGCGCCGTGTACCAGGTGGAAAACCGCCTGAGCGAAGGCGGCGGCAAGTTCGCGGTCGACCTGAAGTTCAAGTCGCTCGCCGACTTCAATCCGGATGAGGTGGTCGCGCAGGTCGAGCCGCTGCGCCGCCTGCTCGAGGCCCGCTCGAAGCTCGCCGACCTGCGCAACAAGCTCGCAGGCAACGACAAGCTCGAGGATCTTCTGAGCGAGGTGCTGAGCAACACTCAGCAATTGGAGGCTCTGGCGAAGAGCTCGGGCGGCGACAAGCAGGGCGAATAAAGCACGGGGTGTGAGATGAACCAGCAAACAGCCGCCGTCCAGGCGAACGGCGCGGCAAGCAGCACCGAATCCTCGCTGCTCGACGAGATCGTCGAGAAGAGCAAGGTCGCGAAATCCGATTCCGAGCACGCGCGCGCGAAGGACCTGATCGGCGAACTCGTCCATCAGGTGCTCGACGGCACGGTGGTGGTGTCGGACAACCTGTCGGCGACGATCGACGCGCGCGTCGCGGAACTCGACCGGCTGATCTCCACGCAGCTGAGCGCGGTGATGCACGCGCCCGAGTTCCAGCGCCTCGAAAGCACCTGGCGCGGGCTCGACTATCTCGTGAAGGAAAGCAACACCGGCTCGACGATCAAGATCAAGGCGCTGCACGCGCCGAAGCGCGATCTCGTGCGCGATTTCAAGACCGCGAGCGAGTTCGACCAGAGCGCGCTGTTCAAGAAGGTCTACGAAGAAGAGTTCGGCACCTTCGGCGGCGCGCCGTTCGGCGCGCTGGTCGGCGACTACGAGATCTCGCGCCAGCCGGAAGACATGTACTTCATCGAGCAGATGTCGCATGTCGCGGCCGCCGCGCACGCGCCGTTCATCGCGTCGGCCGCGCCCGAGCTGCTCGGCCTCGAATCGTTCGCCGACCTCGGCAAGCCGCGCGATCTCGGCAAGGTGTTCGACACGGTCGAGTACGCGAAGTGGAAGTCGTTCCGCGACGCCGAGGATTCGCGCTACGTGGGCCTCACGCTGCCGCGCTTCCTGGGCCGGCTGCCGTTCAATCCGAAGGACGGCGCGACCGCGGAAGGCTTCAACTTCCTCGAGGAGGTCGACGGCACCGACCACAGCAAGTACCTGTGGTGCAACGCCGCGTGGGCGTTCGCCGCGCGCCTCACGGCCGCGTTCGACGACTTCGGCTGGTGCGCCGCGATCCGCGGCGTCGAGGGCGGCGGCCTCGTCGAGGACCTGCCGACCCACACGTTCCGCACCGACGACGGCGAGATCGCGCTCAAGTGCCCGACCGAGATCGCGATCACCGATCGCCGCGAGAAGGAGCTGAGCGACCTCGGCTTCATCCCGCTCGTCCATTGCAAGAACTCCGACTACGCCGCGTTCTTCGCCGCGCAGTCGGTGCAGAAGCCCAAGAAATACAGCACCGACAGCGCGAATGCGAATGCGGTGCTCTCCGCGCAACTGCAGTACATCTTCTCGGTGTCTCGTGTCGCGCACTACCTGAAGGCGATGATGCGCGACAAGATCGGAAGTTTCGCGTCGGCGCAAAACGTCGAAGTATTCCTGAATCGCTGGATTTCGCAGTACGTGCTGCTGGATGACAACGCGAGTCAGGAACAAAAAGCGCAGTTCCCGCTGCGCGAAGCCTCCGTGCAGGTCGCAGAGATTCCCGGCAAGCCGGGCTCGTATCGTTCGGTCGCGTTCCTGCGGCCGCACTTCCAGCTCGACGAGCTGTCGATCTCCCTGCGTCTGGTCGCGGATCTGCCCAAATCGGCAAACTCATAAACGAAGCAAAATCGCCCGGGCGGGCCGCCCGGGTAGGAAGTTAAAACCACCTCTTTGGGGAGTCGACGCGTCATGTTAGACATCTATCTGAAATTCGGGAACCCGGCCATCCAGGGTGAATCGCAGGACAAGGATCACGCCAACTGGGTCGAAGTGAAATCGTGGGATCACTCGATCGTGCAGCCGCGTTCGGCGACGTCGTCGACCTCGGGCGGCCACACGTCGGAGCGCTGCGAGCACGGCGACATGGTCTTCACGAAGGAAATCGACAAGGTCAGCCCGCTGCTGTACCAGCACGCATCGGGCGGCACCACGTTCGACGAGGTCTCGATCGACTTCATGCGCTCGGACGGCGAAGGCCAGCGCGTCAAGTACCTCGAGATCAAGCTGAAGTACGTGATCATCTCCAGCGTGACGCCGAGCGTGCAGAAGGAAGGCCTGCCGGTCGAGCAGTTCTCGCTGAAGTACGCCGCGGTCCAGTGGAAGCAGACCCAGCAGAAGATCGGCGGCAACCAGGGCGGCAACACCCAGGGCGCCTGGAGCCTGACGAAGAACGACAAGACCTACGCGGTCTAAGCGTTCGACGGGAACGGGGCACGGCGTGCCCCGTTCCCGTTTTGCGTCCTGCCTCCGATGAAACGCTTCGAGCCGAGTTTTCTCGACAAGCTGTTCGACGACGAACCGCATCTGCCGGCCTCTCCGGCCATGCGGCAGTTGTCGCTGGAAGAACTGAAGAACACCGTCGCCCGCGACGTCGAGGCGATCCTCAATACGCGGATCGCGCTGACCGAGCAGGATCTGGCGACGCTGCCGGAGTGCCAGCGCTCGGTGCTGACCTACGGGCTCAACGACTTCGCGGGGCTCAGCCTCGCGAGCCACTACGACCGGACCTTCATCTGCAAGTCGATCCAGCAGGCGATCGCGCGGCACGAGCCGCGGCTGCAGCAGGTCGCGGTCACGTTTGAACTGAACGAGCAGTCGACCAACGCGTTGTATTTCGCGATCCAGGCGCTCCTCGTCGTGCACCCGGCGGAAGAACCGGTGAACTTCGACGCGATGCTGCAGCCGTCGACGCTGCAATATTCGGTGACGCGCACGCGCGCCGCCAAGGTATAGACCAGCCTGCCGCGGCACGCGCCGGGCGCCGCGCGGCGCCCTTCGGCCGGTCGGCAGTGAAGTGTGAGGTTTCGGGGATCATCGATGGAAGAGCTGCTGCCGTACTACGAACGCGAATTATCGTTTTTGCGGCGCTATTCGCACGATTTCGCGAATCGATACCCGAAGATCGCCGCGCGCCTCGCGCTGTCCGGCGAGCACTGCGAGGATCCGCACGTCGAGCGCATGATCGAGTCGTTCGCGCTCCTGGGTGCGCGCATCAACAAGAAGCTCGACGACGACTACCCCGAATTCACCGAGGCGCTGCTCGAAGTCCTCTATCCGCACTATCTGCGGCCGTTCCCGTCGTGCTCGATCGCGCAGTTCGCGCCGTCCGCGACGCTCGCGCAGCAGACCGAGCCGTTCGTCGTCGCGCGCGGCACCGAGCTGAAGAGCCGCGCGATCCGCGGCGTGCAATGCCAGTTCCGCACCGCCTACGACGTGACGCTCGCGCCGATCCGCATCAGCGAGGCGCGCTACGCGTCGATCGCGACCGCGCCGAGCGCGACCGTGCTGCCCGGCAACGCCACCGGCGTGATCTCGATCACCTTCGAGTCGACCGCGCCGCAGCTCGATCTCGCGGCGCTGAAGGTCGGGCGGCTGCGCGCGCACCTGCACGGCGAGCAGTCGTTCGTCGCCGCGCTGTCGGACTGCCTGTTCGCCAATGCGCTCGCGACCTATGTCGAGGCCGAGCGCAACGGCCAGTGGCGCGCGGTGCGCCAGACGCCGTTCGAGCAGGCGGGCTTCGACGAGGCCGACGCGCTGATCGACTATCCGGCCAAGTCGCATCCCGCCTACCGGCTGCTGACCGAGTATTTCGCGTTTCCCGACAAGTTCGACTTCGTCGACTTCGATCTCGCCGCGCTCGCGCGCCAGGCGGGTCGCTGCCACCGGCTGACGCTGCACGTGGTGCTCAAGGAGGTGCGTGGCGACTCGCACGTGGCGCGGCTGCTCGACATGCTGTCGGCGCATCACTTCCGGCTGTTCTGCACGCCGGTCGTCAACCTGTTCAAGCAGCACGGCGAGCCGATCCGGATCAACCATCAGGCGGTGTCCTACCCGGTGATCGCCGAATCGCGGCGCGCCTTCGCCTACGAGGTGTATTCGATCGACTCGGTGCACCTGGTGCGGCAGACCGCGCATGAGGAAGCGGTGATCGAGTTCCGGCCGTTCTACTCGCTGCATCACGGCGAGGCGGCGCGCGCCGGCCACTACTGGTTCGCGCGGCGCAACGACTGGGTCGCGCAGAAGAGCCCCGGCTACGAGACCGAGATCTCGATCGTCGACATCGATTTCGAGCCGGCCGCGCCGCAGACCGACACCCTGAGCCTCGACCTCACGTGCACCAACCGCGACCTGCCGGCGGGGCTCGCGACGGGCCTCGAAGGCGGCGACCTGTTCCTCGACGGCGGCGCGCAGACGGGCGCGATCTCGATGCTGCGCCGGCCGACGCCGAGCGTGCGCTTCGAGCGGGGCCGCTCGGTGCACTGGCGGCTGATCTCGCATCTCGCGCTCAATCACGTCTCGCTCGCCGACCACGGGCTCGCCGCGCTCAAGGAAATGCTCACGCTCTACGACCTGCGGCGCACCGCGGTGTCGATCCGCCATATCGACGGGATCGTCGGCATCGAGCAGAAGGGCGCCGTGCAGTGGCTGCCGGGCAAGCCGTTCGCGACCTTCGTGCGCGGCATCGAGGTGCGCGTGACGGTCGACGAGGAGCATTTCGTCGGCACGAGCCTCGCCTCGTTCGTGCGGGTCATCGACACGTTCTTCGGCCTCTACGTGCACCTGAACAGCTTTGTCCAACTGATCGTCGTGTCGAAGCGCACCGGCGAGGAGATCATCCGATGCAAACCACGCAGCGGCGAATCGATCCTGGCGTAGTCGAGCGGCTGCTCGACGAACCGCACCGCTTCGAGTTCTTCCAGGCGGTGCGGCTGCTCGAGACCTGGTTCGGGCGGCGCGCCTCCGACGTGCGCTACGCGGCGCGGCCGGGCGAGATCGTCGCGCGGCGCATCGGCTTTCGCAACACGATCTCGCTCAGCTTCCCGCCGAGCGAGCTCGAGCGCGCGCGTTCGTTCGACGCGGCGGGCGCGCTGCTCAAGCGCGACGGCGACGGCGCGGCCGGGGAGGCCGAGACCGTACACGAGGTCGAGCGGGTCGAACTGACGCCGGCGTTCTTCGGGCTCCTGGGCGGACAGGGCGCGCTGCCGCTGCACTACACCGAGCAGATCATCGCGCGCGAGCAGATCAAGCGCGACCACGCGGCGCGCGAATTCTTCGACGTGTTCTCGAACCGCGCGACCGCGCTGTTCTACGCGGCGTGGAAGAAGTACCGGCTGCCGCTCCACTACGAGCTGGACCGCGACGAGCGCTACCTGCCGCTGCTGCTGTCGCTCGCGGGCGTGTCGAACGCCGACGCGCGCAGCAGCGTGCAGGAGGGCCCGGGCGCGCTGATCGACGAGGCGATCGCGGGCTATGCGCTGGCCGCGCGGCACCGGCCGGTGTCGGCCGCCTACCTGCAGCGCACCCTGTCCGAGTATTTCCGCGTGCCGATCCGCGTCGAGCAGTTCGTCGGCAAGTGGTACGACGTGCCGCCCGACCAACTGACCGTGATCGGCAACGTCAACGCGACGCTGGGCGCGACGGCGCTGGTCGGCGAGCGGGTCTGGCAGCGCGACATGCGCGCTCGGCTCGTGGTCGGGCCGCTGTCGAAGCGCGACTACGAGGCGTTCCTGCCCGGCGAGGAGCGCGCGGTCGCGCTCGAACGGATGCTGACGCTGCTGGCCGGCGTGACGCTCGAATACGAGGTGTCGCTCGTGCTCAAGCACAGCGAGGTCGGCGCGAGCGTGCTGAGCGGCGGCGCGCGGCTCGGCTGGGACGCGTTCCTGTGCACGCGCGCGGCGGTGCGCGACCGCGCCGACGCGCGCTACGAACTGCATGTCATTCACTGATAACAACGATCGAACCTGAGTGGACCGTATCCCATGAGCACGCCTCTGAAGACCCTGATTGCGAAACTGAATCCGATTTCCCGGAAGGCGACGGAGCGCGCGGCGAGCCTGTGCTTTTCACGCGGTCAGTTCGAGGTCGATCTCGAACACCTGTTCGTCGCGCTGCTCGACGAGGCGACGGGCGATCTGCCGCTCGTGCTGCGCGCGAGCGGCGTCGATCCGCACGCGCTGCGCGCCGACCTGGAGCGCGAGCTTGAAAAGCTGAAGACCGGCAACACGCGCACGCCGGTGTTCTCGGCGCATCTGGCCGGCTTGTTCGAACAGGCGTGGCTGATCGCGTCGCTCGATTCGCAGATCGGCCGGATCCGCTCGGGGCACCTGCTGCTCGCGCTGCTGACCGGGCCGGACCTCGCGCAGTTCGCCCAGCGCATGTCGCTGCAGTTCGCGCGGGTGCGCGTGACCGATCTCAAGCACAAGTTCGACGAACTGACGGCTGGCTCGGTCGAGGCGGAGCCGCGGCAGGGCGAGGCCGATGCGGCGGTGCCCGACGGCAGCGACGCCGGCGCGGCGGCCGGCCCGTCGAAGACGCCGGCGCTCGACACCTACACGACCGACCTCACGCAGCGCGCCCGCGAAGGCCGCATCGATCCGGTGATCGGCCGCGAGGCGGAGATCCGCCAGGCCATCGACATCCTGATGCGACGGCGCCAGAACAACCCGATCATGACCGGCGAGGCCGGGGTCGGCAAGACCGCGGTGGTCGAGGGGCTCGCGCTGCGGATCGCCGCGGACGACGTGCCGCCGCCGCTGCGCGGCGTCGCGCTGCGCGCGCTCGACATGGGCCTCCTGCAGGCCGGCGCGAGCGTGAAGGGCGAATTCGAGAACCGGCTGAAGAGCGTGATCGAGGAGGTCAAGCAAAGCCCGCACCCGATCATCCTGTTCATCGACGAGGCGCACACGATCATCGGCGCGGGCGGCCAGGCCGGCCAGAACGACGCGGCGAACCTGCTCAAGCCCGCGCTCGCGCGCGGCGAGCTGCGCACGATCGCGGCGACCACCTGGAGCGAATACAAGAAGTACTTCGAGAAGGACGCGGCGCTCGCGCGGCGCTTCCAGGTCGTGAAGGTCGAGGAGCCGTCCGAGCCGCTCGCGGCGGCGATGCTGCGCGGCATGGCGGGGCTGATGGAACGCCACTTCAACGTGCGGATCCTCGACGACGCGATCACCGAGGCGGTGCGCCTGTCACACCGCTACATCAGCGGCCGGCAGCTGCCGGACAAGGCGATCAGCGTGCTCGACACCGCCTGCGCGAAGGTCGCGCTCGCGCACAGCGCGACGCCCGCCGCGATCGACGACACCCGCAAGCGCATCGAGC
The DNA here is from genome assembly GCF_058803765.1 of Burkholderia sp. GW821-FHT14F03. NCBI lineage: Bacteria > Pseudomonadati > Pseudomonadota > Betaproteobacteria > Burkholderiales > Burkholderiaceae > Burkholderia > Burkholderia sp. GW821-FHT14F03. The sequence continues at coordinate 48,976 of NZ_JBXAPG010000040.1, read as the reverse complement.
GGATCGAGGTCGAGCTGGCCGCGCTCGAACGCGAGGCGGCGGCCGGCGCGCATCATGACGCGCGGCTCGCCGAACTGCGCGCCGAGCGCGACGCGGACCTCGACGCGCTGCGCGCGGACGAGGCGCGCTACGCGGCGGAGCGCGCGCAGGTCGAGGAGATCGGCGCGCTGCGCGCGATGCTCGACGCGGCGCGCGAGCCGTCGGCCGAGGGCGGCCGGATCGACGCTGAGGCGACGCGCGCCCAGCTGGAGTCACGCGTGGCCGCGTTGCGCGAGTTGCAGGGCGCGCAGCCGATGGTGCCGCTGCAGGTGGATGCGCAGGTGGTGGCCGAGATCGTCGCGTCGTGGACCGGGATTCCGCTCGGCCGCATGGTGAAGGACGAGATCCAGACCGTGCTGAACCTGCAGGGGCTGCTCGCCGCGCGCGTGATCGGCCAGGATCATGCGCTGGAGGCGATCATGCAGCGCGTGCGCACCGCGAGCGCGAGCCTGGAGGATCCGAACAAGCCGCGCGGCGTGTTCATGTTCGTCGGACCGTCGGGCGTCGGCAAGACCGAAACCGCGCTCGCGCTCGCCGACATCCTGTACGGCGGCGAACGCAAGCTCGTCACGATCAACATGAGCGAGTACCAGGAGGCGCACAGCGTGTCGGGGCTGAAGGGTTCGCCGCCGGGCTACGTCGGCTACGGCGAGGGCGGCGTGCTGACCGAGGCCGTGCGCCGCAATCCGTATTCGGTGGTGCTGCTCGACGAGGTCGAGAAGGCGCACCCGGACGTGCTGGAGATGTTCTTCCAGGTGTTCGACAAGGGCGCGATGGACGACGCCGAGGGGCGCGAGATCGACTTCCGCAACACGCTGATCATCCTGACCTCGAACGTCGGTTCGTCCGCGGTGATGCAGGCGTGCCTGAACAAGACGCCGGAGGAGCTGCCCGATGCGGACGCGCTCGCCGAGACGCTGCGCCCGCAGCTGTACAAGACCTTCAAGCCCGCGTTCCTCGGCCGCATGAAGGTGGTGCCGTACTACCCGATCTCCGACGACGTGCTGGCGGAGATCATCGAACTGAAGCTGGAGCGCATCCGCCGGCGCATCGAGACGAACCACCAGGCGGTGTTCGAATGGGACGAATCGCTGGTCGAGGCGGTGCTCGCGCGCTGCACCGAGGTCGATTCGGGCGCGCGCAACGTCGACCACATCCTGAACGGCACGCTGCTGCCGGAGATCGCCGGGCACGTGCTCGGCCGGATCGCCGACGGCGCGGCGCTGGCGCGCATCGCGGTGCGCGCGGACGACGCGGGCGCGTTCGAGTACACGGTCGAATGACGCCGCGGCGCCCGCGCGACAGGCGGGCGCCGCGCTTACACGGATTCACGCTGTCATGAATTGCTGAGCCTCACACCATGCCGATCAAGCTTTCCGAACTGCTGGCGCCCGTCAGCGACACCTCGCCGTGCGGCGACGATCTCCTGTTCTCGTCGGAATTCGACGCGATCCAGCACGCGCGCAAGTTCGACGATCCGTCGCTCGATCAGGGCGAGTGGATCACCGAGATCAAGGAGGCCGACTGGGGCTTCGTCGTCGATCATGCGGCCGAGCTGTTGCGCGGCCAGACCAAGGACCTGCGGCTCGCCGTGTGGCTCACCGAGGCGCTCGCGCTGGAGGAGGGCGTCACGGGGCTCACGCAGGGCTACGCGCTGCTGACGGGGCTGTGCCGTCAATACTGGGAGCAGGTGCATCCGCTGCCCGAGGGCGACGACGCCGAATACCGGCTCGGCAACGTCGCGTGGCTCGCGACGCGCACGGCCGAGCTGCTGCGCGCGGTGCCGCTGACGGAGGGCGCGTCGAGCGCCTACAGCGCGCTCGACTGGGAGATCGCGCAGCACGTCGCGCAGGCGGTCAAGCGCGATCCCGAGCACGCGGACGACATCGCGCGCGGCAAGCCCGCGGTCGAGCAGATCGAGGCGTCGAAGCGGATGACGCCGGTGGCGTTCTACGCGACGCTGCTCGGCAACCTGAGTGCGTTCGAGGTGGAGCTGAACGCGCTCGAACAGGAACTCGACCAGCGCGCCGGCGATGCCGCGCCGAGCTTCCGGCAGGCGCGCGATGCGTTCCGCGGCGTGTACCTGCTGGCCGAGCGCTTCGCGCGCGAGCAAGGCCTGTCGACCGATGCGCCGAAGGCCGCGCCGGCGCCCGATGCGCCGCCGGCGGTGGGGCGCGCGGAACCGTCGTTCAAGACCCCGCTTCAATTGGAGGAAGCCGTGCCGACCTCAACTGTCGCCGCCCGTCCGGTCACGCCGGCGCCCATCGTGATCGCGGGGATCCAGAACCGCGCGCAGGCCGTCGAGCAATTACGCTCGGTCGCGCGCTACTTCCGTGCGACCGAGCCGCACAGCCCGGTCGCGTATCTGGCGGACAAGGCGGCGGAGTGGGCCGACATGCCGCTGCACCAGTGGCTGGCCTCGGTCGTCAAGGATGACGGCTCGCTCGCGCACCTGCGCGAATTGCTCGGCGTGAAGTCCGACGAGGGCAACTGAGCGCGCGGAGCACCCGGCCGGGATGCCGGCCGGACTTGCCGCGCGCCGGACGCTTACTGCCCCGCCCGGAACTCGATCCGGCGGTTGCGCGCGCGCCCGTCGTTGCTGTCGTTCGATGCGATCGGCTGATCCGGCCCGACGCCCGTCGTGCTCAGCTGCTGCGACGCGATCCCCTTCGTGATCAGGTACCCCTTCACCGCATCGGCGCGCGCCTGGCTCAGCGCGATGTTCGAGGTCCGGTTCCCCGAGTTGTCGGTGTGGCCGATGATCTCGACGGTGCGGTTCGTCATCTTGCCGAGCGCGCCCGCCATCTGGTCGAGGATCTGCTTGCCCTGCGGCGTGAGGGTCGCGCTGCCGGTCTCGAACTCGATGGTGCGGTTCGCGAGCGTCTGGTCGAGCAGGCCCTGCTCGGACGCGCTCACGCGCAGCCCGTTGCGGATCGTGTAGGTCGGGTTCAGCGCGTTCGCCATGTCGCTCGCGAGCTGCTGGCGCTGCGCCTCGTTGTGCACCTCGCCCTTCACGTCGATCTGCGTGCCGTCGATCTTCAGCTGCCCCTTGCTGATCTGCTTCAGTTGCGGGCCGATCAGCTTCTGCACGTTCGTCGTCCAGTTCGGCGGCGTCGCGACGTCGCCGACCTCGATCTGGTCGACCACGTTCGCCGCGCCGTAGGTGTCGCGCAGCCGCTGCAGCACGGCGGCCTTGGTCGCCTCGTCGGGCACCTTGCCGCCCACCACCACCTGGCCCGGCGTCGCGTTCGCGGGCGCGGGCGTCGAGACCACCGCGCCCTGTCCGGCGCTGCCCGCGAGCGCGGGCGCGCCGGCCTGCGACGGCGGCGCGAGCACGGTCGTCTTCACCGTGATGCCGCTGTTGTCGACCGGCGTGACGGTCGCGGGCCCGAGATTGTCGGCGTGCGCGACGCCGGCGCAGAGGCCGCCGGCGAGGAGCGCGAGCGGCAGCGCACGCAGCGCGGCAAAGCGGAACGGGAGGCGCTTCTTCGTCATGGCGTCAGGCTCCGATGAACGCTTCGTGGAAGGTGTCGATGCCCACGCGGAGCGACAGTTGCGGCTGTTCGAGGTAGCTGACGAGCTTGCTGATCCCATGGTCATTCTGTGCATGTCCGTCGATCCACTCGGGATCGTCGATGTCGATGTTGTGTTCGGCGTAAGTCTGCGGATCGACCACGCTGTGCAGGGTGCGCGCGGATGCGCCGTTGAAGCCGATGATCAGCCGTTCGCGCTCGGCGATCGTGCCGATGAAGATCGCGAGTTCGAAATCGGCGCGCGACACGAACGGCGCGACGAGTTCGAGCCAGAACGCGGCCACCAGGCTGCGGTAGAACGGATCGACCGGCAGCGGCAGCGTGAGGCCGCGCTCGATGTGCGAGGAGCCGCTTTGCATGACCGGCCGCAGCAGCGAGCCGAGCGCGAGCATCGCGCCGCGCAGCCGCACCGGGTGGCCGCTCGCGAGCAGCATCTGTTCGAGGCCGGCCAGGGTCTGGTGCTCGACGAAGTCGTTGAAGGTGCCGTCGTGCGCGCTGCCCGGGCCGCCCGTGTCGATCGGCACCTGGGTGTCGCCGAGCGCCTGCAGCGCGCCCGGCGGCTCGTCCTTGCCGAGCAGCCCCTGCATCTGCGCGGCCGCGCGCGACCACAGCCGCGCGAACGCGAGCGGGCTGCGCGCGAGGAACGGCAGCGGCCGGTCGACCTCGAGCGCGGTCGCGGCGAGGAACGGGAAGCGCCGGTTCGACGCGTCGTGGCTCGCGACCATGTGGCCCGCGACCGCGAGCTTGCTGCGTGAGCCGAGGAACGCGAAATGCATCGGCTTCGCGCCTTCGTAGACGATCTTCCAGCGCGGATCGTCGGCGAGCAGCTCCATCGCGCGCGCGATCCACTGATCGAGCGTCTGCAGCAACTGCGGGTTGTGCGGGCTCTTCACGAAGTCGCCGCGCGACGGGATCTTGCCGAAGTAGGCGATCTGGGCCTGGACCGTTTGCGTCATTGCGCCCCCTGTGCGTTCGATGCGGCCGCCGCGGTCACGGCGGCCGGTGCGGCGCCGGACGCGCCGACGGGTGACGGCGCCGCGTTGACGGCGTTGCCCGCGCTCACGTCGGCGACCGACGACGGCAGGCGCATGCCGCGCAGGCTCTGCTGCTGCGGGGCGTCGCCGCTGCTCGCGGTGGGCTGCGAGGTGCTGATGATGCGCATCGTCACCGACAGGGTCACGTTGCCCTGCGTCCAGGTCAGGTCGAAGGTGCCGTCCGGCCGGCGCTTGCGCTGCGCGGAGTTGATCAGCTTCTCGAGACCGTAGCGGCCCGGCTCGTTGACGATCTGCAGCGTGCGGCCGTCGAAGGTGGTCGCCGTCAGCGTCGCGCCCGCCGAGCCCTGCGGGTTCGGCCACACGAAGTTGGTCCACTGCGGCGGCGTGTTGCGGTAGCGCAGCTGCTGGCCGTCGATCGCGATCGTGTACTCGGTCGTGCCGCTGCTCGGCTGCGGCAGGATCTGGAACACGGTCTGCGGCTCGGACGAACCGCCCGCGCTCGCGGCGGCGGCGCCGCCCGCGAGCGGCGCGACCCAGCGCGAGAAGCCGCTCGTGAAGTCCGGCGTCAGCGCGAGCCCCATGTCGCCCCAGGTGCGCGCGGACAGCGAGTCGCCGCGGCGCACCGCGAGCGGCCCGAGCGTCGTGCCGACGAACTTCGCGATCGAGCCGTCCGGCCCGAACACCTGCGCGATCTCGCCCGCGCCGGCCTCGACCTTCGCGCCCGGCGCGAACGGATACTTGTTCGCGAGCGAGCCCTGGAACTGTTGGTAGACCTGCGCGTTCCACACCTTGTTGACCTCGACGCTGGCCGGCTGGATCACCACCGCGAAGGCCTGCATCAGCGGCCGCACGAGCAGCGGCCGCAGCGACTTGCGTTGCGAATCGGTGAGGCCCGTCAGCATCTGCTCGTCGACGAACTTGAGCGAATCCGCGAGTTCCGAGCCGCTGCCGTCGAGCGTCTGCTGCATCAGCTGACGCGCGCCCGGCCCCGGATCGCCCTGGTTCTTGATCACGTTGAAGCGGGTGCGGACCTTCGACAGCGTGTCCATGTAGCCGGCGAGCATCGAGGTGCCGTCATGGGTCGCGACGATCCGGCCCAGGCCGATGAATTCCTGCCCGATCGGGCCCATCGGCGTGTCGGCGGGATTGCCGTTGATGTCGACGTTGGCCGCGAGCTGGCCGCCCGGCTGGCGCGTGAACCACTGCTTGACCCAGTTGACCATGCCCGTCTGCGCTTTCTTGAGCGTCACGTTCGCGAGCGACGGGTTGTCCCACGAGGTCTGGTCGTAGGCGGTTTCGAGCACCTTGCGGATCGGCGAGTCCTGCGGGTCGCCGAGCTTGTTCATGCCGTCGACGGCCTGCCCGAAGCTGCCGAAGCCCTGCACCGCGATGCCCTGCATGAACTTCTGCCAGTGCTGCGCGTACTCGTTCTTGTACATCGCCACCAGGGTCTTCTGGATCTGCTCGGGGCTGCCTTCGAGCGTCAGGTCGTCCTGGGTCGCGGTGTTCAGCACCCAGTCCTTCGCCTGCAGCTCCTTGGTCGCGGCGTCGCGGATCGCGGGCTGCACGTACTGGAACCACGCGTCGCGCGTGAAGGTGCCCGGAATCGCGTAGCTGCCGGCGATCAGGTTGGTGTTGCCCTCGCCGACGATGCGCGCGATCGTCATCGGCGCGAAGCGGGTCGACGCGCGCGCCTTGATCTCCTCATACACGCGCTGGCGCGCCGGCATGCCGCGCACCACGCGGCGCAGGTTCTCGCGGGTCTGGTCGACCAGCGCGAGGTTCGAGTCGATCATCGGCCAGTCGTTGTCGGACACCCGCGACAGGTAGAAGGTGATCATCCGCTCCGCGCTCTTGATCATCTCGTCGCGCGGCATGTTGCCCCGGTTGGTTTCGAGCCAGCCGCGCCAGAAGCGCGCGATCTGGTCGGTCAGATGGGCCTGCTCGACGTGGCGCTTGTCGGACAGCATCAGGTAGGTCTTGAGCGCGTTGTACGCGTCCTCGACGTTGGTCGGCGAGGCGTCGTTGTACAGGCCGCCCTGCGCGTTCGGCGCGGGAACCTTGTCGGACACCGGCACCGCGCCCGATTCGGGCGCGCGCGTCATCGGCGCGAGCTGGTCGGGATGCGCGTTGACGTCCTTGAGGAACGAGGCGAGATTGCCCGCGACCGGCGCGAGCAGGATCTGGCGCACGCCGTTGTAGTACTCGGTCAGCAGGTGCTGTTCGAGACGGTCGCCCTGGTAGAGGCCGAGCGACACCGACAGCGGCTTGTCGCGGCGGAACTGCTCGAGCTGCTCGATGCGGTCTTCGAGGATGTCCATGGCCTGCAGGCGCGACTGCAGGTCGTTGCGGTTCTGCTGGAGGCGCGTCACGTTGTCGAGATCGGCCTGCACGTTGGTGACGAGCTGCTGGTTGCCGATCGTCGACCAGGTCCAGCCGCCGAGCGCGAGCGCGAGCACGGCGACGAAGCCGAAGAAGGTCGCGTAGCGCATCCGGGTCTTGGTCGGGCTCGCGAACTGGCGGACCGTCTGGCGGTCCGCGAAGATCACCTTCGAGAACAGGTCGCGCAGGAAGAAACCGTTTTTCGAGAACGCGCTGGCCGGCTTCGGCAGGCTCGAGGCGTCCAGCCCGAAGCGCGACGCGATGCGCTGCGCGGCCGCGCTGTTGGTTTCGCCCTCCTGCAGCGCGCTGGTGAAGTAGAAGCCGCGGAAGATCGGCTTGTACTGAAACGGATTGTTCTCGAACAGCGTCGCGAGGAACGCGCGCAGCGCGGGCTTGATGGTCGAGAATTCGAGCGGGAAGCTCAGCTGGCCCGGCGACAGCGGCTGGCCGCGATGGATCGACAGCTGCGCGACGCTGATTTCCTTGAGGCCGTCGTACAGTTCCTCGAAACGCTCGTCGAACTGCGCGACGACGTCGCGCTTCTCGTCCGGCTCATAGGGCAGGGTCGCGCCCCACACGCGGTCGTATTCCTGGCGGTCGCTGCTGCTGAAGAACTCGGTGAAGCCGGTGATCAGGTCGGCCTTCGTGAACATCACGTAGACCGGGGCGAACACTTCGAGCTTCTCGGTCAGCTCCTGCACGCGCTGGCGCAGGTTTTTCGCGAGGTTGATGGCGAATTCGGGGCGGTTGCCGGTGAGTTCGGCGATGCTGGCGGTGACGATGATGCCGTTGATCGGCGCCTTCGGACGGTAGCGCTTGAGCAGCCCGAGGAAGCCGAGCCACTCGGTGCGGTCTTCCTCGTGCACCGAGTAGCGGCCCGCCGTGTCGAGCAGGATCCCCTCGGTGGTGAAGAACCAGTCGCAGTTGCGGGTGCCGCCGATGCCGTGGATCACCGCGCTGTTCTTGTCCGCGAACGGGAATTGCAGCCCGGAGTTGATCACCGCGCTGCTCTTGCCGGCGGCCGGATTGCCGATCACGATGTACCACGGCAGTTCGTAGAGCGCCGACCCGCCGGAGACCTGGCCGATCTTCGAGGTCTTGATGGTCTTCACCGTATCGACGAGCCGGGTGCGCAGCGTGTCGAGTTCGGCCTGCTTCGCGGGCTCGGCGGCCGGGGTCGACTTGCCGACCTCGGCCTGCTGTTCGAGCATGTCGCCGAGCTTGCGGTTCGCGCTGCGCACCCGCAGGCGGCGCACGAGCCGGACCAGTAGCCACAGCGCGAGCACGGCGGCGAGCACGACGGCCGGCCACACGTAGGCGATCTGCAGCACGTCGGCGGCGATGAACAGGACAGCCGCGAGCGCGAGGATGCCGACGATCGAGAGCGTGCGTGGATGTGTCAACACGTTGAGGAAGCGTTGCATAGGACGTTCAGGTTCCGGTGCGATTCAATGGGGTGGGGCGCGCATGCGCCGCGCGCGGCGGGTGGGCGCGCGCATCGTTCCGCGTGACGGGGGGCGTCGGGGTCACGCGGTCGGCGATGCAAAACAGCGGGAAGCGGGCCGGGCGGCCGCGCGGGGCGCAGCGCGATGGCCGGAAGCGGGCAGGCCGCGGACGCGGCGCGCGCGGTGCTTGCGATGACCGGTGCAGGTCGCGCCTGCCGCCGGTGGATTGTTCAATTGCCCCATACCGCCCTCATTATTTCTTGCTCGTCCGTTATTGCGGATTCGGACGTCCCAGTTTGAAACCGGGTTTATGGTATTCGACGTGACCGAGATCCATCAATTTCCATCGGCCGCCCCAGGTCAGGCCCACCTGTTCGGCGACCTGACCATATAACTGATAGCCTCGCATGGCCCAGGGATCTTTTTCCGAGATGACCAGCTTGCCGTCGCGCAAAAACGCGTTGTCGGCCGCCAGTCCGTATTGATGGTAACTCTGGAACGCTGCCGCATTGGTGACGCCGCCCATTTGCGCGAGCCGATTTTGCCGTTCGGGGCTGCGATAACCTTCGAGCAGCGCCATTTCATAGCCGTATTGTTCGTGCATTATTTTATAGACGAGCAGCAGACGGGTTCTGAAATCGGCATCCAGCAGGTTCCAGTCGCGGCTCGCGTCTTTCAACGCGGGCCTGACTTGTTCGACTTCGCGCGTGGCGAACACTTCGGGCGGCAACGGCAGCGGCGGCACCAGCTGCTCGCCTTTCAGCAGCGCCGCGATTTTCTCGTCGGGCACGCGCGCGGTGTCGTCGTACTGGAACATTTGCCGGCCCCGCAACGCGATGGCCACCAATGGAGGCGTCGCAAGAATACCTGCCGAGATCATAATCAGCAAGCGCCGCCGAATCAGTAAATTTTGCAAATTGCTCAATGTCGATTGAGACAATTTTGCCGATCGGCTGATTTGGCTGCGGGTGCGCGTGGCGCGATCGAAGGCGCGCCGGCTTAATTTGCCGTGAAACTGGGCGACCGAATCGAATACCGTCGCCCGTACGGCCGGTAATAGCAACAATGCCGCGGCGAGGACCGCGAGCGCGAAATAGGCAACCAGAACGACGGCAATCAAAGAAATCCCCGGAATATGGAATCGATTGTAATTTGCAATGCTTACTCTTAGAATCAGGCCTGCTCCGAGAAGGCCGGGACATATTATTGCGTCGAATTAAACCAGGATTCAATGAGACACTGAATGAGCGCGCCGGAAGATTCCAATTCGAAAGCTCCGCCGAGCCTGCTTTCGGGCGCCCGTCCTGAAAGCGGCGCGAACCACTCGCGTATTCTCGCGAATCTGGAGGGCCGTGTCTCGCCCTCGACCGACGCCGCCGCCCCCCGTTCGCGCAAAACCCCGCTCGCCTTGCTCGCGCTCCTCGTGGTCGCGATCGGCGGCTGGGGCGTGTGGCGCGTGCAACAGCATGCGGGCAGCGGCGCCGAGATAGCGGCCGGCGCGTCGGCAAGCGTGGTGGCGAAGGCGGCCAGCAGTGTCGCGGCGAGCGCGCCGGCGGTCGCGCAAGCGGCCTCCGCGCCGCAGGCCGCGACGATCGTCAACGACGACAGCATCGCGAGCGACGTGAGGGCGGCTGCGCCGGCGTCCGCTGCGGCGGGCGACCGCTTGTCGCGCGCGCTCGCGAACGGCGCATCCGATGTGTCGCCGTCCGAGACGGCGGCAGTCGCGGGCGCGGCGGCGGCGACGACGGCGGCGGCCGCCGCCAAGGCCGCGCATCCGACGAAGAGCGCGCAGGCCAAGCCCGAGGCGAAGCCGGCGAAGGAAACCAAGGCCGAGCTGGCGGCGCGCAAGCGCCACGAGAAGGCCCAGCAGGCGGAACTCGCGCAGGCGAAGAAGGCGCGTCAGGCCGCCGGCCGGAATGCGAACGGCAAGGACGATCCCGATGCCGATCTGCTGGCCGCGCTGGTCGCGCGGACCAAGCCCGCCGATCCGAAGACGAACGCCGCCGCCAAGGCCAATGCCGCGAAGGTCAGCACGGCCGCCGCCGATACGCCGCTCGCCGCGAAGGTGAAAGACTGTAGCCAACGCGGCTTCTTCGAAGACCAGCTGTGCCGCTGGCGCGTGTGCGACGGGCATTGGGGCAAGGATCCCGCGTGCCCGACGGCGGCGTCGCCGAAGCAACCCTGAGGCTGCGCCGGCCCGGGGGCGGCGACGCGCCCTGCCGCTGTCACGATGAGGCTGGCCTCGCCTCGCTGCGTTCCTCCGCGCGCCCGCCTGCCGGGCGCGCCCTTCACTGCACCGACCACAAGCCCAGATTGCCCAGGCTCGCCGCGAGCCGCAGCCGCGAGGTGCGCCACTTCGAGACCGCGAGCACGCGTTGCTTGCGCGCGTCGGCGAGCGCGGCCTGCGTATCCTGTAGTTCGGTGAAGGTGCCGACGCCGGCCTTGTAGCGGCCCCGGGCGATGTCGAGCGCGCGCTGCGCGTCGGCGAGCAGCGCGTGTGAGTTGTCGAGGTTCGCGGTGTCGGTCTGCACGCTCTGGTAGCTTTTCCACACCTCGAGTGAGACCTGCAGCTCGGTGTTGCGCAGTTCGGCCTCGCGCGCGTCGGCCTGCGCCTGGGCCTGTGCGACTCGATAACCGGATGCGAAGCCTTCGAACAAGGGGATCGTGACCTGCACGCCGATCGTGCTGCCGCGGCTTGCCGTGATCGGGACGGATTGCGGCTGCTGCTGATAGGACGGGTTGTTCTGCGAGAGGCTGCCGACCAGCGAGATGGTGGGGCGGCCCTGCGCGCGCACCACGTCGACGTTCTCGCGTGCCGCCTGCAGCTTCGCGCGCGCGGCGACGAGTTTCGGTTGTCGCGCCTTCGCCTCGTCGAGCAACTGATCGACGCCTTGTGCGAAGGCATCGTGCTCCGCGAGCGGCGGCGCGGGCGCGACGCGCAGCGGCGTGTTCGCGTCGAGCCCCATCGCGACGGCGAGCGCGCCGTCCGCGCCGTGCGCGTCGCCCTCGGCGCTCACGCGATCGAGCAGCGCGCGGCGATAGGCGGTCTGCGCCTGCAGCTGATCGCTCAGCGTGCCTGCGCCGGCATCGTGCTTCGCGCGGGCTTCCGCGAGACTCTCGCCGGCGATCCGTTCGGTCTGGCGCGCCGCGTCGAGCGCGGCCTGCGCGTCGCGCACCGCGTAGTAGGCCTGCGCCGCATTGAAGAACACGGTCTGCAGGGCGTCGTCCTGCGCCGCGTTGGCGGCCTCGAGCAGCTGGCGCGCCTGGCGCAGCCCGGCGCTGCGCTTGCCGAAATCGAACAGCACCCAGCTCAGGTTCAGCATGCCGTACTTGCTCGACGAATTTTGCGAATTGCGGATCGAGCCCAGGCCGATTTTCGAGTAGTCGTAGGTGGTCGACAGTGTGTCGCGCTCGTAGCCGCCGGTCGCATTGATCGTCGGCAGGAACGCGGCCTCGCTGACGCCGACGGCCGCGGCCTGCGCGCGCGCGTTCGCCCAGGCGAGGCGCGCCTGCGGGTTCGCGCAGACGGCCTGGAGGATCGCATCCTCGAGTTCGAGCGGGCGGTCGGCGACCTCGGCGACGCACGAGGCGTTCTTCAGCAGCGGCGCGGCGGGCGTGTCGGACACGAGCCGCTGGGTGCGATAGGCGTCGAGCCATTGCGCATGGGCCGCCGGTGAACCCAGCAGCGCGAGCGCCGCGCAGGCGGCGAGGGTAAGCGGCCGTATCGGTTTCATCGTTCCGTCGCGGCCTGTGGTTCGGTGGGCGCGCTCGCGGCGGCGTTCGATGCAGCGGCACCCGATGCAGCGGCACCGGCAGCGTCTCGGCCCGAGGCACCGTCCGCCTGTCCCGCGCCGAGCGGGGAAGTCGGCTGGTCGAGCGCGATCTTGCCGCCGTTCAGCAGGATCACGCGCGACGCCGACGCGATCGTCTCCGGCCGGTGTGCGACGATCAGGCGCGTCATGTTGAGCGACGCGACCGCCGCGTTCACCTGCTGCTCGCGCTGCACGTCGAGGTGGCTGGTGGCTTCGTCGAGCACCAGGATCCTGGGCCGCTTGTACAACGCGCGCGCGAGCAGCACGCGCTGCTTCTGACCGCCCGACAGCACCGTGCCCATGTCGCCGACCAGCGTGTTGTAGCCCATCGGCATCGCGACGATGTCCGCGTGCACCGCCGCGCGCTGCGCGCACTCGGCGACCCAGCGCGGGTCGGCCTGCGGATCGAAGAAGCTGATGTTGTCGGCGATCGAGCCGGCGAACAGCACGTCGTCCTGCAGCACGGTGCCGACCAGCGTGCGCAGCCGCTCGATGCCGAGCCGCTCCACCTCGACGCCGCCGATCCGCACGCAGCCGCCCGTCGGCGCGAGCAGGCCGAGCAGCACGTTGATCAGCGTGGTCTTGCCGCAGCCGGACGGCCCGACGATCGCGACCGATTCGCCGGGCGAGATCGACAGCGACACGCCGTCGAGCACGAGCGGCTCGCCGTCGGCGTAGCGGAACGCGAGCTGGTCGGTCTCGATGCTCGCGACCAGCTCGTCGGCCTCGCCCGGCACGTTGCGCAGGCTCGCGTCGGGTTCGGACTGCGCGAACACGATGTCGGCGAGCCGCTCGCCCTGCAATTGCAGCATCTTCACCTCGAAGTACTTGTCGATCAGGCTGCCGACGCGGCTGTCGAACTGCATGCGGTACGCGTTGAACGCCATCAGCACGCCGACCGTGAACTGGCCGTCCATCACGAGCCGCGCGCCGAGCCAGATGATCGCGATGCCTTCGAGGCCGAACAGCAGCCCGTTCAGTTGCTGATACAGCAATTGCAGCTTCTGCACATGGAGGCCCGCGTTGACCTGTTCGACGAACAGCGTGAGCCAGCTCGCGCGCCGCTCCTGCTGACGGTTGAACAGCTTGATGGTCTTCACGCCGCGCACGGTTTCGAGGAAGTGGCTCTGCTGCTTCGCGGCGTGGACGATCTGCTCCTCGGTCGCGCGCCGCAGCGGCCGGTACCAGAGCCAGCGCAGCAGCGCGTAGAGCAGCATCGCGCCGAGCGCGACGAGCGCGAGCTTCCAGCTGTAGAGGAACATCATGCCGAGCGTGACGATCGTCATCAGGCCGTCGATCACGGCGCTCAGGAACGAGGTGGTGAGGGTCTGCTGGATCGTGTCGACCGCGCCGAAGCGCGACACGACGTCGCCGAGGTGGCGGCGCTCGAAGTATTGCACCGGCAGGCTCAACAGATGCGTGAAGACATTGGCGCGCCACTGCACGTTGAGCGTCGTGCCGAGATACATGAGCGCCCAGCCGCGGATCGCGTTGGTGGCCTGCTGCATCACCATCAGGAGTGCGAAGCCGAGGCCGAGCACGGTCAGCAGGTCGCGATCGGCGCTGACGATCACCTCGTCGATCACCCATTGCAGGAAGAACGGCGAGGCGAGCGCGAACACTTCGAGCGCGAGCGCCAGCAGTAGAATCTGCCCGAGCGAGCGCGAGAGCCCGGCGACCGGGCCGAGCAGCGCGCGCAGTTTGACGGCGGGCGCGCGCTCGCGCGGCTCGAAGCCGCCGACCGGCCACAGTTCGAGCGCGACGCCGGTGAACGCGCGCGAGACTTCGGCGAGCGTGAGCTTGCGGATGCCCTGGGCCGGATCGTGGATCGTCACGGTCTGGCCGTTCACCGCGCGCAGCACGACGAAGTGATTGAAGTTCCAGTGCAGCACGCAGGGCAGGCGCAATTGCGCGAGGTGATCGAGATCGAGCTTGAGCGCGCGGGTGCCGAGTTCGAGGCGCTGGGCGACCTCGATCACGCGCCCGAGTCCGGCGCCCTTGAGCGAGACCGGAAAGCGGCCGCGCAGCGTGGCGAGATCGACATGATGGCCGTGGAAGCCGGCGACCATCGCGAGGCAGGCGAGGCCGCATTCCGCGGCTTCGGTCTGCAGGATCATCGGCAGCGGGTTGCCGATGCCGAAGGAAAGCCGGTTGAGAAGGGACATGGGCGGGCGCGGGTCAGAGTTTGCCGGTGAGGCTGTAGAGCGGTTCGAGCACCCACTCGTACAGGCGGCGGCGTTCCTGCAGGATGTCGGCCTGCAGGGCCATGCCGGCCTGCAAGGGCTGCGGCTTGCCGTAGGCGGTGACGGACTGCGACCGCAGTGCGACGGTGACGCGGTAGTAGGTGCCGTCGCCGCTCGCGGGGCCGCCGCTCGACGCGAGGTCGGCCGTCGACAGCGCGGTGCGCGCGATCGAGGTGACGGTGGCCGCGTACTGGCCGAATTTCTGGTACGGGTAGGCCTGGTAGCGGATCAGCACGGGCGCGCCGACGTGGATGAAGCCGACCGCGGCGCTCGGCACGAACAGGTAGGCCTGCCAGTGCGAGCTCGCCGGCACGATACTGGCAAGCGGGTGAGCCGTGTCGACCATCTGGCCGGGTTCGGCGATCACGGCGGTGGCGGTGCCGGTCTCGGGTGCGGTGATCACGAGCTCGCGGCGGGCCTCGCTCTCGATCAGGCTCTGGTCGACTTCGCTGACGTTGCGGCCGAGCTGGGCGAGCTGGTTCTGCTGCTTGAGGGCGAGGCCGTCGAGATCGCTGAGCGCCTGGGTGAGCTGCTGCGTCGTGCCGGCCCGATCGCGCTGCAGGCCGTGCAGCTTCGATTGCTGGTCGAGCAGGTCGGCCTCGCGCTGTTGGGCCTGGTCCTTGGAGATGTAGTCCTTGGCGAGCAGGCCGGCGTAGCGCGCGGCCGCATCGGCCGCGAGCGAGGTGCGCGTGCGCTGGGCGGCGAGCTGGTCGTCGATGCCGGCGAGTTCGGCGCGCAGGCTCGTGATCTTGGCCTGCAGGGTATCGCGCTCGTCGCCCTGCAACTGGCGGGTCTTGGCCATTTCCTGCTGGAGCGAGGACTTGCGCTGGCGGGCCTGATCGATGATGGCGGCCTGGGTGTCGCCGGCGGCGGCGCTCTGCAGGTCGGTGGAGATCGCATAGAGCGGCTGGCCGCGCGTGACGGCGCGGCCCTCGGTCACGTACTTGCGCAGCACGATGCCCGGCTGCTGGGTGTAGAGCTTGACGAGCCCGGTGTCGGGCGTGAGCACGCCTTCGACCGTGGTGCGGCGCGTATAGGCGCCGAACGCGAAGAACAGGATCACGACGAGGGCCATGCTGACGGCCGCGAGCGTCAGGAAACGGAGCGAGACGGGGCGGATCAGGACGATCTCGCCGAGCGTGCGGGTGCGCTGCGCGTCTTGCGCGGCTTCGCGGAACAGGGGCGTGGGCGAGGTCACGGACGGGAGCGGTCGAATGGGGCGGCGTGCTTGGCGATGCGCCGCAAAAGCGACCCGGCATGCACGGCCGGAACCGTGCATGCCGGGCGGGCCGGCGACCGCCGCGAAGCGGCCGCCGGTCGTCGCGCGGGAGACGCTGTGCGCGAAAGCTTACTTCTTGATGCCGAACAGGCTGCCGATCAGGCCCAGCAGGGTGTTGCCCGTGGTGACCGCGACCGTCGTCACCGCTTCGCCCGCCTTGTACGCGGCCAGGCCGACGTTGACCAGGCCCTGGGCATATGATTCGATCAGATTGCCCGCCGTATCGAAAATGGTGCCGCCGTCATAGTGACCGCCCGAAACCAGCGCAACTTCCTGTTGGTTGAGTTCTTGCATGGATCTTCTCCAATAAATGCCAGATGGCCCATCTGGCAGGGTACCGATCTGCCGTGCCTTGTTTGCACTGTGCAAATCAATTCTCTTTAATATTTCGCGATCCTATATTTTCAACCGCGCCCTTATCAGGATTCATGCTCGAACATCGATTCAGAGGGGAATTGAAGGATGGGCGGGGCTGTTTTCCAGGTCGTGCTCGAGACGGCGGTTTTGTCCGATGAAAATTAACAAAGCTTGCGTGAGGTGAAAGTGCGGTAGCGTACTCAGCGTTCAGATTGCTAATTCGAGATAAAGCAGGATCTCGAAATAAGCGTCGTCGAGAATGTTCATTTAGCGGTGCGTAATTAAAAGTCGGTGTGATCCATTACGTCGCGAGGCGTGAGGAACGCGGAATGCCGTCGCTTGTGGGAAAGGCCGGCGCGGCGTCGGGCGAGACGGAATGGAGCCGGATACGCGTCCTGACATCGCCGCGACACACGACTGTGGCATTGGCTACGGATCCGAAATGCTGAGCAGGCGAACACCGCAATGAAACCCGAGTTGATCGTGCAAACCTATGGCGCCGACCTGTCCGGCATGGTGTGCGGCTTCCTGTTCGCGCCCGACGCCGCGGGCGAGCCGGTCGACGCCGGGCAGGTGGTCGAGTGGCTCGCGCGGCAGCCCGACGCGCCGGCGCGCGACGACGGCCGGCGCCCGTTCCTGTGGCTGCACTTCAATCTCGCGCATGGGGCGAGCGAGCGCTGGATGCGCGCGCACCTCGATTTGCCGGAGACGTTCTTCGAATTCCTGCGCGAAGGCTCGCATTCCACCCGGATCGAGCAGCAGGACGGCGCGCTGCGAGCCGTGGTCAACGACGTGATGTTCAATTTCGATCCGACGCCGGCCGAGATCTCGACGCTCTGGGCGTATGCGCACCGGCACCTGCTGGTCAGCGCGCGCCTGAAGCCGCTGCGCTCCGTCGACACGCTGCGCGCCTGCGTGCGGCAAGGCGAGCGCTTCCGCTCGCCCGCCGGGCTGCTGATCCATCTGCTGCGCGATCAGGCGGACCTGATGGTGGAGATCGTGCGGCGCACGAGCGTCGAGATCGACCAGATCGAGGATCGCTTCCTGTCGCAGCGGCCGACCGCGAACCGGATGGAGCTGGGCACGATGCGCCGCACGCTGACGCGCCTGCAACGCATGCTCGCGCCGGAGCCGGGCGCGATCTTCCGGCTGCTCGCGAAGCCGCCGGCGTGGCTCCTGCCCGACGACGTGCAGGCGCTGCGCGAATCGACCGAGGAATTTTCGCGCGTGCTGGCCGATCTCGCGGGGCTGGTCGAGCGGATCAAGCTGCTGCAGGAAGAGATCAGCGCGCGGCTCGCGGAGCAGAACAACCGCACGCTGTTCACGCTGACGCTCGTGACCGTGATCGCGCTGCCGATCAACATCGTCGCCGGTTTCTTCGGCATGAACGTGGGCGGCGTGCCGTTCTCGGAGAACAAGCACGGCTTTTGGATGATGGTGCTGCTGGTGGCGGGCTTCACCGCGCTGGCCGCGTGGTGGGCGTTCCGCCGCAACCGGGGCGGCGACCGCTGACTAGCGCAGCAGCGCGATCGCGCGCTCGCCGAGCACCATGCCGAGCAGGCCGACCAGCGCGACGAGCGGCGGCGCGGGCGAACGCACGTGCAGCAGCGCGTACAGCACGCCGACGCCGAGTCCGACGACGAGCGAAACCAGGTAATCGGTCATGGCCATCTCCTTCGTTGCGAGGCTCAGGGTTTGAGCAGGACACGTTCGCGCGCGCCCGCGAGCACCGCGCGGTATGCATCGTGCGCGCGTTCGAGCGGATACGTGTGATCGGCCGTGATCGGGAAGGCGCGCAGCGTGCCGCCCTCGAAGCCGGGCGCGAGCGCATCGAGGATCCGCGCGCTCGCGGCGCCGTCGAGCGCGAGCGAATCGACGCCGACGTAGGTGTGCTGGCCGCGATAGAACGCGAAGATGTCGAACGGCACGCTGCGTTCGAGCGTCGAGATGAAGATCTGGCGCGCGCCGATCGCCATCGCCGCGTTCGCCGCCGCGAAGTAGGGACTGCCGACGGTGTTGTAGACGAGATCCGCGCCGCGGCCGCCCGTGGCGTCGCGCACCGCGGCGGCGACGTCGCCCGCCGAGGCGTCGATCACGGGCACCGGCCCCGTCGCGTGGCCGCGATACGCGCCCGGACCGCGCTCGACGCCGATCACGGTCGCGCCGCGCGCGCTCGCCAGCTGGATCGCCGCCTGGCCGACCTTGCCGTTCGCGCCGAACACGAGCACCACCTCGCCCTCGGCCGGCAACCCGGCGCGGCGCAGGCCTTCGTAGGCGGTGATGAACGGCACGCCGACGCCGGCCGCCTCGTCGAGCGTCAGGCGCGCGGGCTTGCGGCGCACCTTGGCGGCGTCGAGCGCGAGCAGCGCGGCGTGCGAGCCGTCGCGGCGGATCCCCAGCTCGCCGCCCGAGCCCCACACCGGCGCGCCGATCCAGTCGGCGGGGCCCACGCGCACGATGCCGGACCAGTCGCGGCCCGGCGTGCGCGGCCAGATCGCGTGCGGCATGTGGCCGAGCGCGGCCTTCACGTCGCTCGGGTTCACGCCGGCCGCGTGGATTTCGATGAGCAGGTCGCCCGCGGCCGGGGTGGGCGCGTCGACCTCCCGGACGGCGGCGTCGAGCGCGTCGATGTCGGGGGCGGCGGTGTCAAGGCGGATGCTGCGCATGGCGGGCTCCTGGTGGAAGGCCGCCTTGGGCGGCCGGAGAAAAGGGATGAGGGCAGTGTAGGCAGGCGCGGTTGACGCGGAAAGATGCAAAGGCGCATGATGGTTTTGCATTCAACGCAAAGCCATCATGGACGATCTCCTGTCTCCCCATCTCTCGGTCTTCGTCGACGTGGTCGACCAGCAAGGCTTCTCGGCGGTGGCGCGGCGGCTTGGCGTGGCCGCGTCGTCGGTCACGCGCCGCATCGATCACCTGGAGGCGCAGCTCGGGCTGCCGCTCCTGCACCGGACCACGCACGCGGTGAAGCCGACCGAGGCCGGCCAGTTGCTGTACGAGCGGGCCAAGGGCCTGCTCGCGGAGATCCGCGGCCTGCAGGAGGACCTGCACAGCCGGCACAGCGAGCCGGGCGGGCTCTTGCGCGTCGATTGTCCGGCGCCGTTCGGCCGGCTCCACCTGATGCCGGCCGTCGCGGCGTTCATGCGGCGTCATCCGGCGCTCGACGTGGAGCTGCTGCTGACGGACAGCATGGTCGATCCGCACGGCGAGCGGCTCGGCGCCGAGGTCGATCTCGCGCTGCGGATCGGCCCGCTGGAGGACACGCGGCTGGTCGCGACGGTGCTCGCGCCGCAGCGGCGGGTGCTGTGCGCGAGCCCCGCCTATCTCGAGCGGTGCGGCGCACCCGCGTCGCTCGACGCGCTGGCGGAGCACGACTGCCTCGCCTGGGTCGGCGCGCCGCCGCCGGGCGCGTGGCGGTTCGGCGAGCGCCGGCTGCCGCCGGCGCGGCCGAGGTTCCGCAGCAATCATTCGGAGGCCTTGCTGGCGGCGGCGCTCGACGGGCTCGGCATCGCGCATCTGCCGACCTGGCTCGCGGGCGACGCGCTGCGCGCGGGAACCTTGCAGCGGGTGCTGCCGGCGCTCGGCGCGATCGAGGAGCGCGCGACGATCCACCTGCTGCGCCAGCAGGCGCGCGGCAGCGCGCGCACGCTGCGGCTCATCGAGTTCCTCAAGGCGTGGTTCGCGCCGCCGCCGTGGGAGCGCGAAGCGGGCTGAGCGCGGCGCGCGGGCGAAAAAAAACGGACCTCGCTGACGAGGTCCGTTGGTTGGGGCGGGCGGCCGGCCGCGCGGGGCGGCCGGTGTCGCGCGCGCCGTGCGACGGCCCGCGCGATCCGCCGCGCGCTTACTGCGTGTGCACCTGCCGCGGCACGAACTTGCCCTGGTAGCGCAGCGTCGGATAGTCGCGTTCGCGTTCGTCCGTCGTGGCCGGCGCGAGCAGCGTGCTGCCGGACGGCACCTGACGCAGCGACATCGCAGCCGGCGAGTTGATCGTGCCGATGCTGCTCGAACGCGAGGCCGGTGCGAGGTTCGAGCCGACCAGCAGCGCGGCTTCGCTCTTCAGGCTTTGCAGCAGCACTGGATCGGTCGTGCGGCCGAGCTGCGGCAGCAGCGCGCTCCACGCGGCGTCGCTGTAGTTCGTCACGTAGTAGTCGTGGCCCGACGGGTTCGCGAGCACCGCCGAGCAGCCGTCGAGACGGATCTGCGTCTGGGTGTCCTTGAGCGCGAGCGTCTTGCGGTTGACGAGGCCGTCGCCGTACGCGAGCGTGACCGGCACCGTCCACTGCGTGCCCGGATACTTGTTGGTATTCGGGTACGGCGCCTGCTTCAGCGTGACGATGGTCTGGTTCTTCGTCAGGTCGCACTGCGTGTCGAGGCTCAGGAGCGGCACGCCGGTCTGGCGCACGTAGCTGTCGCCGATCGGCCCGACCTGCTGGCCGCTCGCCTTCGACAGCGCATCCCACAGCCGCTTCGGCGTGCCGTTGCCGAACGAGTAATCGGTCAGGTACTGCTGCAGACCCTTGCGCAGCGTTTCCTCGCCGAGATAGCCCTCGAGCATCTTCAGCACGTGGCCGCCCTTGTTGTAGACGAACGAGCCGCCGCCGAGCACGAATTCGTTCGAGCCCCACGCGTTGAAGTTCGGCGCGACCGGGAACGCGTTCGGCCCGATGTCGCGATTGATCACGCGATAGCGGTCCTTCACGTCATCGATCCAGTTGAACTGATCCGGGAAGAACTGGATCGTCGTCTTGGTTTCGAAGAAGGTCGCGAACGATTCGTTGAGCCACACGTTGTCCCACCAGTCGGCCGTCACGAGATCGCCGAACCACTGGTGCGCGACTTCGTGCGTGAGCACCTGGTCGCCGTAGCGCGACATCGGCTTGCCCGGCTCGGGCAGGATGTCGTCCGCGAACTCGAGAATCGAGCCCCAGTTCTCCATGCCGCCGAAGTTCAGGTTCTTCTGCGCCTTGAACGCATCGTTCGCGGCGACCGTGTCGAACTTGGTGAGCGGCAGCGGAATGCCCGTATAGCGGTAGTAGAAGTCGAGCGCCTGCTTGGTGCGCTGCATCGCGGGCTTCGCCCAGTCCCGCATGCCGGGCGGCGTGAACACGCGCAGGTGCAAGCCGCGGCCGTCGGGCAGCGGGCTCGTGAAGTCGTCCTCGAGCACGTCGAACTGGCCGCCGCCGAAGAACACCAGATAGGACGGCATCGGCGGCGTCTTCTCGAACGACACCAGCTTGTAGCCGCCGCCGACGTTCGCCGCCGGCTTCTCGGCCGCGTTCGACACCACGCGCCACGCCTGCGGCACCTCGGCCGTCACCTCGTAGGTCGGGCGGAACGCCGGCTCGTCCCAGCCGGGGAACCACTGGCGCGACAGGTCGGTTTCGCCCTGCGTGAGGATCGCGCCGCTGGTCTTGCCGTCGGTGCCTTTCAGGTCGACGCGGAAGATCCCTTCGGCGGCGGAGCAGCCGGGATACGGATCGTTGTCGCAGCTGCCGACGGTGCCCTTGGTCGGGTCGCCCTTCGACATGAAGTTGATGATGCCCTGCCATTCCATGTGCAGCGAATAGTTGCCCGGGGCGATCGAGCCGCTCGCGGGGCGCAGCTGGTAATAGTCGCCCTTGCTCTGTGGCGTGGCGATCAGCGGCACGTTGCCGGGCTGCAGCGTGATCCGGCCGTTGGTGAACTGGATCCGGTGCGCGGCGACGACGATCGCATTGACCGGCTTGAGCACCTTGATCTCGACGTCCGCGCGCCCGTTGAACTGGTTCAGGTCGTCGTTCGGGCGGAACCACAGCCGGTAGTTGACCGGCACCACCGTGTCGGGCAGCTCGACCGGCTTCGCGCTTTTGTCGACCGGGGTGGCCGCCGGCGTGCTGGCGGCGGGGGTGGCCACGGTCGGCGCGTGCGCCGCGCCGAGCGACGTGGCCGAGCCGCCGATGCCGCCGTCGTCGCCGCCGCAGGCTGCGAGCGCGAGCACGCCCAGCAGCGACAGGTAGCGAATCCTATGCGTATTGATCCACATGCTGAAACCTCGAATGGAAGAAAGACCAGACAATCATGTTTTGCAATCGACCGGCAATAGTTCGCCCTCGCCGTTAATCGACGGCGAATGACGGTATTCCGGTGATATTCGAAAGGCGTGGTAATTGACTAGATGAAGATAATCATGGAGTGGTGCCCCCTTTTGATTCTGGATTGTCGATCAAACTGCCGGCGCGGCCGAATCGGACGTCAGCTCGCGCACGGCGGCGACGCGCCGCCGCGGCGCGCTTCACCAAGGCCGGGAGCCATATGGGCCGGCGACTTCCGCCGTCTGGCATAGCTTCGGCGCGCGCTTGAACGCACCCGCCCGCCAGAGCGGCGGAGGCGTGATTGTCAAGCACTTTTAAGGTATGTCAGGCGAATCGAAAGATGTGGGTCAATATACTTGATGATTTTCTGCAAAGGAAACGAAATTTTTCTAAAAATGCATATTACGTTTCTTTCAATGAATATGAATTGAGTGAGTTAATGGACAATATTTTCGGGTGATTGAATTTTCGTAGTGCGGCGCGCGCGGCCGGCGGCGCGCCGCGCGGAAACTACGAGATCCACCGGCCGGGTTCGTCGGACCAGGGCGCGCGCGACGGGGAGTCCGAACGAGGCGACGGGGCGGGCTCGGTACAATGGCCGGTCCGGGTGTTCCAAAGCGAGGTCGTCGTCATGTTCCGTTCGTTCCGTGCCGTTCCACGTGGGTGGCTGCTTGCGCTTGCCATGTTGCTGATGCTGGGCGGCTGCGCGGCGCTGTCCGGTCGCGACCCGGTGCGCGCGAACGTGGTGGGCCTCGAACCGCTGGCCGGCCAGGGGCTGGAGGCGCGTTTCAACGTGATGCTGCGGCTGCAGAATCCCAACGACAGCGCGCTCGACTACGACGGCGTCTCGCTCGATCTCGAGGTGAACGGCAAGGCGTTCGCGACCGGCGTCAGCGATGCGCGCGGCACGGTCCCGCGCTTCGGCGAGGCGGTGATCGCGGTGCCCGTCACGGTGTCCGCGTTCGCTGTCGCGCGGCAGGCGTTCGGCCTCGCCGACGTGGCCGGCGCGGGCAAGCTGCCCTATGTGATGCGCGGCCGGCTCGGCGGCGGTCCGTTCGGCGGCGCGCGTTTTCACGACGCGGGCGAGCTGAGCCTGCCGGCGTCGCCGCTGTTCGGCACCGCTCCCGCGCCGTATTGAGTTGGCGTGCCGCGCGGCCGGTCGCGCGGTTTTGCGGCCGCGGCCCAAAGCGCGCTACTGTGTGGTCCGTGCGATGCACGGCATCGCCTGTGATTCAACCGTTTTCGAGTACGTGTGACTGATTCCACTCTTTTCCATTGGACCGACGCTCAGGGCGCGGACTGTGTCGCGCGCTGGCGCTCCGAAGCGGGCGCGAGCCCGCCGCGGCGCGCGGTGCCGGCCGACGACCGCACCACGGCCGACGTCGCCTATCGCCTCGCGAGCGAGGGCACGGCGCTCGTCTGGCAGGGCGACTTCCAGAATGCGCGGCAACTGCTGCAGGCGCTCGCGCGCCGCCTCGACCGCAAGCCGCGCAAGGCGGCCGCGACGCCCGCCGACGCCTTCAATCTCCATCGGCTCGCGCAGTCGCAGCGCGCGCGCACGCTCGGCATGCTGCTGATCCCGCTCGAGGCGGACTACGGGATCGCGCTGCGGCGCGCGCCCGATTGGCGCGACGCGTGCGAGGAAGCCTACGGGCCGGGCGGCGGCGAGCGCTCGATCGTGTCGCTGCGCGAATTGCTCGGGCTCAACGGCGCGCACGAATGGCGCAAGAAAGGGGTTGAGATCGACGCGCTCGGCGCGCGCATCCATCCGCACTACGGCGTGTTCTCGCCGGTGCGCGGCGAGTACGTGACGCTGGTCGCGCGCGCGCCGCTGCCGTCGAGCGCGCTCGCATTCGACATCGGCACCGGCACCGGCGTGCTGGCGGCGGTGCTGGCGGCGCGCGGCGTGCGCCGCGTGGTGGCGACCGACCAGGATCCGCGCGCGCTGGCCTGCGCGCGCGACAACCTCGCGCGGCTCGGCTATGCCGGGCAGGTCGAGGTAGGCGAGGCGGACCTGTTTCCGGCCGGGCGCGCGCCGCTCGTGGTCTGCAATCCGCCCTGGGTGCCCGCGCGGCCCAGCTCGGCGATCGAGTATGCGGTCTACGATCCGGACAGCCGGATGCTCAGGGGCTTTCTCGCGGGGCTCGCCGCGCACCTGGAGCCGGGCGGCGAAGGCTGGCTGATCCTGTCCGATTTCGCGGAACATCTCGGCCTGCGCACGCGCGAGGCGCTGCTCGGCTGGATCGAGGCGGCGGGCCTGACGGTAATCGGTCGCGACGAGATCCGGCCGCACCATCCGAAGGCGGCCGATCCCGCCGATCCGCTGCATAGCGCGCGCGCGGCGGAGCGCACGTCGCTGTGGCGGCTCGCCGCGCGGGCGTGACGCGCCGCGCTTTTCGGTAAACTGAGGTTTTCTCCGCCTGCCTGTCCGCCGCGCGCCCGATCGATCGGGGGCGCGGCGGCTGGTTTCCGCACGACGTCGAACAAAAACTCCGAAATCCGTGTGA
>NZ_JBXAPG010000040.1:2840-24305 GCF_058803765.1 Burkholderia sp. GW821-FHT14F03 | reverse complement strand
CACCCCCCCTCCCCCCCCCCCCCCCCCCCCCCCCCCCCCCCCCCCTGCGGCTGCTTTCCGCACGATGTCGAACAAGACCTACGAAATCCGTCCGAACCAGTCGATCGAACTGCTCAAGGAGCTGCACATCCTGACGCGCGACGGCAAGATGAACCAGGACAGCCGTCGCAAGCTCAAGCAGGTGTACCACCTGTTCCAGTTCATCGAACCGCTGCTCGCGAGCGTGCAGCAGGACAAGGGCGGCGTCACGCTCGCCGATCACGGCGCGGGCAAGTCCTATCTGGGCTTCATCCTGTACGACCTGTTTTTCAAGGAGCGGCCGTCCGGCGCGTCGCACATCTACGGGATCGAGACCCGCGAGGAGCTGGTCGAGCGCTCGACCGCGCTCGCGGCGACGCTCGGTTTCGAGGGGATGTCGTTCCTCAATCTGTCGGTGGCCGAGTCGATCACGTCGCCGCGCCTGCCCGAGACGATCGACGTCGTCACCGCGCTGCACGCCTGCAACACCGCGACCGACGATGCGATCCGCTTCGCGCTCGCGAAACGCGCGAGCCATATCGTGTTGGTGCCGTGCTGCCAGGCCGAGATCGCAGGCGTGCTGCGCAGGAACAAGGGCAAGTCGCTCGGCAACGCGCTGACCGAGGTGTGGCGCCATCCGCTGCATACCCGCGAATTCGGCAGCCAGATCACCAACGTGCTGCGCTGCCTGCAACTGGAGGCGCACGGCTATCAGGTGAGCGTGACCGAGCTGGTCGGCTGGGAGCATTCGATGAAGAACGAGCTGATCATCGCGCAGTACAAGGACCTGCCGCGCCGCAAGCCCAGCGAGCGCCTGGACGAGATCCTGGAGATGTTCGGGCTCGCGGAACTGCGCGAGCGCTTCTTCGCGCCGGCCGCGGGCGAGGCCGCCTGACGCGTCTGCGTCAGCTTGCGTCGTCCGGGTGGTCGCCCGCCATCCATTCCCGCCAGCCGTCATGCCCGAGGCGGCGAAGCGTCGCCTGATTGCGTTCGTAGATGTCGGCGGCGTCGGGCACCGCGTCGACCGCGCGCGCGATGCTCGCCTCGCGCAGCAGATGCAGGATCGGATACGGCGCGCGGTTCGTGTAGTTCTCGATGTCGTCGGGCGCGCTGCCGTCGAACTGGTAGCGCGGATGGAAGCTCGCGATCTGCAACATGCCGTCGAGGCGCAGCTGGCGCAGCAGCTGGTCGGCGAACAGCAGCGCGTCGTTGTAGTCGGCGAAATCGGCGAGCGCGTCGGGAACGATCAGCAAGGTCGTGTCGACCTGCTCCGGATCGCTTGCCTCGAGCGCGCGCAGCTCGGCCTCGAGGTCGGTCAGCGCGGCTTCGAACGAGGTCGCGCGGCTGATCGCGTAGCGCACCTGGTGCTTCACATGCACGCTCTTTGCGAACGGACACAGATTGAGGCCGATCACCGCGCGCGTGAGCCAGTGGCGGGTGGCGGCGAGGATCGTGGCGTCGTCTTCGGCGGGGCGGGGAACGGTCATGTCGGGCAGCGGCTTGGCGGGAAACGCCGCATTGTAGCGGGCGGCGCGCGCCGGTTCACGCGCAGGCGGCGTCGATCAGGAGCCGCGCGACGCGCGGCGCCTCGCCGATCGGGCTTGCGTCGGGACGGTAGGTCTGGCTTGCCGCGTAGATGCCTTCGATCAACAGCGCGAGCCCATCGGCGAGCGCCTGCGGCTCGCGCGCGCCCGCGCCGTGCGCGAGCGTGACGAGCCGGGTCATCAGGCGGGCCTTGTTGTCGGCGACGAACTGGCGCGCGGGATGGCTCAACTCCGGAAATTCCGCCGCGACGTTCACGAACGGGCAGCCCCGGTAGTCGGGTTGCAAGGCCCGCGCCGACAGATCGTCGAAATACTGGATCAGCTGCGCCTTCGGATCGTCCGGATGCCGGGCGGCGCTGGCGTCGACGCGCTCGAAGAAGCACGCATCCATTCGTTCGAGATACGCGAGCACCAGTTCGTCCTTCGACGAGAAGCGGCGATACAGGCTCATCTTGTTGACGCCGGCGCGCTCGACCACGGCTTCCACGCCGACGGCGCGCACCCCTTCCCGATAGAACAATTCCTCCGCCGCGCGCAGCAGATGCTCGTGCGCGGTGGCGCCCGCGATGGGCGCGCGCGCGCGTCGGACGGGTTTGGCGGCGGTGGCGGACATGAAAGACCTCGTCAGCGTTATTGGCTGCTTGACATGTTACCGAGCGGTCACTAGGATCGCAACCTAATGTGACCGATCGGTAACAGATTGGCTCGTTGTCAACAGAAATGGATGCAGCGTCCGCGCGGCGGACCAGGAGCGAAATCGATGAATTGGGCGGCGACAAGAATCGGCGGGCGTTTCCACTACGGATGGCTGGCGGCGGCGGTGGTGTTTCTGGTGCTGCTCGCGGCGGCGGGCACGCGCGCGACGCCGAGCGTGCTGATGGTGCCGCTCGAACGCGAACTGGGCTGGTCGCGCGCGACGATCTCCCTGGCGATCTCGGTGAACATCGCGCTGTACGGCCTGACCGGGCCGTTCGCGGCGGCGGCGATGCAGCGTTTCGGCGTACGGCCGACGATCCTGAGCGCGCTGACGGTGATGGGCGCGGGAGTCGCGCTGTCGTCGCTGATGACCGCGACCTGGCAGATGGTGCTGATCTGGGGCGTGATGGTGGGCGGGGCGACGGGTGTCGCGGCGCTGACCTTGTCGGCGACCTTCGTCACGCGCTGGTTCAGCGCGCGGCGCGGCCTCGTGATGGGGCTGTTGACGGCCAGCTCGGCGACCGGCCAGCTGGTGTTCCTGCCGATGCTCGCGGCGGTCGCGCAGCGCCACGGCTGGCGGCCGGTGGTGCTGGTGGTCGCGCTCGCGGTCGCGCTGGTGGTGCCGCTGGTCGCGTTCCTGCTGCCGGAGCGCCCGGCCGATCTGCGGCTGCGGCCGTACGGCGAGCCCGCCGACGCGCCGGTCGTGCCCGAAGGCCCGAAGCAGAATCCGCTCGCGGTCGCGTTCGGCACGCTGTTCTCGGCGGCGCGCACGCGCGACTTCTGGCTGCTGTTCTTCAGCTTCTTCATCTGCGGCGCGAGCACCAACGGCTACGTCGGCACCCATCTGATCGCGATGTGCAGCGACTACGGCATGTCGGAGGTGCAGGGCGCGTCGCTGCTGGCCGCGATGGGCGTGTTCGACCTGGTCGGCACGACGCTGTCGGGCTGGCTGTCGGATCGCTACGACAGCCGCGTGCTGCTGTTCTGGTACTACGGGCTGCGCGGGCTGTCGCTGATCTACCTGCCGCATGCGTTCGGCATCGATTTCTTCGGCCTGCCGCTGTTCGCGGTGTTCTACGGGCTCGACTGGATCGCGACCGTGCCGCCCACCGTGCGGCTCGCGACCGACGTATACGGCAAGGCGGCGGCGCCCGTGGTGTTCGGCTGGATCGTCGCGGGGCACCAGCTGGGCGCGGCGTTCGCGGCGCTGGGCGCGGGGCTGCTGCGCGCGAGCCTCGGCACCTACACGCTCGCGTCGATGATCTCGGGCGGACTGTGCATCGTCGGGGCCGTGATCGTGCTGCGGATCAAGCGCGGCGCGCCGCGCGCGCAGGCGGCCGCGGCCTGACGGCGGCGCCGGGAGCAAAGCAGAAAGCGCGATTTGCATTGGTGTGATGGATCGGGCGAGGCGGGGCGCGAGCGGTTATGCTTGCGGTTCTTCCCGGAATGCCGCGCCCTCTTTCATTTCGCAAGGAACCCGCATGACCGTCAAACCCGCCCCGACCTCCGTCTCGATTCACGAACTGATCGCCGGCCGCTGGAGCCCGCGCGCCTACTCGAACGCGCCGGTCAGCGCCGCAGACCTGCTGGCGGTGCTGGAAGCCGCGCGCTGGGCGCCGTCGGCGTACAACGCGCAGCCGTGGCGTTTCATCGTGTTCGACCGCAATCGGGACGAGGCCGCCTACAAGCGCGCGTTCGCCACGCTGGTGCCGTTCAACCAGGGCTGGAATGCTCCCGCGCCGGTGCTGATCGCGGTGACCGCGCACACCGTCAACACGAAGGGCGAGCCGAGTCCCACCGCGCTGTACGACGCGGGCGCGGCCGGCTTGTCGCTGGTGCTGCAGGCGCATGCGCTCGGCCTGGCCGCGCACCAGATGGCGGGCTTCGATGCGAAGGCGCTGCGCGAGGCGTTCCGCGTGCCGGCGGATGTCGCGATTCCCGCCGTCATTTCGCTCGGCCACTATGGCGACGCGGACAAGCTCGATCCGGTGCTGCGCGAGCGCGAGCGCGCGCCGCGTACCCGCCACGCGCTCGGTGAGGTGGCCTATGCGGGGGCCTGGAAGACGCCGTACCCGACCGTCGCCTGAGCGAGCCCGCTCGGGCCGGGCTCCCGACCCCGCGCGAGCGGGGCGTCTGAAAAATCGCTCCGGATCGCGCCCGGTGTCGTGCGCACCCGCGGCGGCGGGCCCGCCCAGGCCCGGACGATGCGTGATCCGGGCGAGGCCCGGTTGTGACCGGGCCGCTTTCATGATAAAAACCCGGTCCTTCCGTTTTCGCGCCTGCCCAGCGGCGGCTTGAGCCATGACTTATTGCGCGATTGACTTCGGCACGTCCAACTCCGCGGTGGCGCTGCCGGACGGCGAGGGCGCCATGCGCCTCGCGCCCGTCGAGGGCGAGCACCTGACTCTGCCCACCGCGATCTTCTTCAACAACGACGAGGGCGCCCGCGAGTACGGGCGCGCCGCGCTCGCGTCCTATATCGACGGCTTCGACGGGCGGTTGATGCGTTCGTTGAAGAGCATCCTCGGTTCGGCGCTCGCGGAAACCACGACCGACCTCGGCGACGGCTCGGCGATCGCGTACACCGATGTGATCGCGCAGTTCATGCTGCACCTGAAGCAGAAGGCGCAGGCCTGCGCGGGCGTCGCGCCGCGGCGGGCGGTGCTGGGCCGGCCGGTGTTCTTCGTCGACGACGATCCGCAGGCCGACCGCCTCGCGCAGCAGCAGCTTGAAGCGGCCGCGCGCTCGGTCGGGTTCGAGGACGTGCATTTCCAGTACGAGCCGATCGCGGCCGCGTTCGACTACGAATCGCGGCAGGCGGAAGAGCGGCTCGTGCTGGTCGCCGACATCGGCGGCGGCACGTCGGACTTCTCGCTGGTGCGGGTGGGGCCTGAGCGGATGCGGCATCTCGAACGCAAGGGCGACGTGCTCGCGCACCACGGCGTGCACGTCGCGGGCACCGACTACGACCGGCGCGTGGAGCTGTCGTCGATCCTGCCCGCGTTCGGCTACCGCGCGCTCGATCCCGAGGGGCGCGAGCTGCCGAACCGCATCTACTTCGATCTCGCGACCTGGCACCTGATCAACACGGTGTACACGCCCAAGCGCGTCGGCGAGCTGAAGCTGATGAAGCACCTGTACCTCGAGGTCCGGCAGTACGAGCGCCTGCTGCGCGT
The DNA here is from genome assembly GCF_058803765.1 of Burkholderia sp. GW821-FHT14F03. NCBI lineage: Bacteria > Pseudomonadati > Pseudomonadota > Betaproteobacteria > Burkholderiales > Burkholderiaceae > Burkholderia > Burkholderia sp. GW821-FHT14F03. Next base: position 18,871 of record NZ_JBXAPG010000040.1, on the reverse strand, counting down.
GCTGGAGCAGCGGTTCGGCCACGCGCTGATGGCGCGCGCGGAAGAGGCGAAGATCGGGGTGTCGGCGGGCGGGGAGACGATGATCGACCTGAACGACGTCGAGGAGGATTTGCAGATCGCATTCGATGCGTCGCGGCTGATCGACGCGAGCCGCGACGACACCGCGCGGATCGTCGCGGCCGCGCGCGAGACCGTGCGGCTTGCCGGCATCGCGCCGCGCGAGGTCGGCGCGCTGTACTTCACGGGCGGCTCGACCGGGCTCGCGTTCCTGTCCGGCGCGCTCGCCCAGGCGTTTCCGGACGCGCAGCCGGTTTACGGCGACCGCCTCGCGAGCGTGGCGACGGGCCTCGGCATTTACGCGCGGCGCCTGTTCGCGGGCGCGTGACGTGCGGCGCACGCAAACAAAAAGCCCCGCCGGAGCGGGGCTTTTTTCATGAGCAGCGAAATCGCGCGCTTACAGCGGCTTGATGTTCGCAGCTTGCAGACCCTTCGGGCCGTTCTTGACTTCGAACTCGACCTTTTGGTTTTCTTGCAGCGTCTTGAAACCGTCGATCTTGATTTCCGAGAAGTGCGCGAACAGATCGTCGCCGCCGCCTTCCGGGGTGATGAAGCCGAAGCCCTTAGCGTCGTTGAACCACTTAACGGTGCCGGTTGCCATATTACTTTTTCCTAAAAATGTAAAACAGGGCCGAAGCCCGGGGAGTGCATGAAAATCAAGGAAGGGGGTAATGGGACCAACCGGAGTACCGTTGATGGGCGAACTACGAAAGAACCTATTCACACACTCGCCGCTTGAAATCCTGCCCGAACTTTATACGGCTAATTTTTTCGCCGGTCAACCGGATTTCCGTATTCGCTACAGAATCTTCGGGATAACCCTGAATTCTAGCTTACAAAACTTGCAAATGTGCTCACTTTTTTGTGGGGGCTGATCGATTTTGCGTCCCCATTCAGGTGCAACCGTTTAAACTACGCGCCGCGCGGAAGGGTTGCTCCGATCGGGTAATCCACCCCCCAAGAATGCATGTGCGGGACCGCCCCGGGCACTAGCCGGCGGCGATGTCGACCGTGCTTTTCGAGACACAGGAGAGGTTGTGAAGAGTTCTATTCAACGGAACATCGGTCCGTTCGCATTGATGCTGACCGGGCTGGGTTCGATCATCGGCTCGGGCTGGCTGTTCGGTGCGTGGAAGGCCGCGAAGATCGCCGGCCCGGCGGCGATCTGCGCGTGGATCATCGGCGCGGTGGTGATTCTCGCGATCGCGCTGACCTACGCGGAGCTGGGCGCGATGTTCCCCGAGTCGGGCGGCATGGTGCGCTACGCGCGCTACTCGCACGGCGCGCTGGTGGGCTTCATCAGCGCATGGGCGAACTGGATCGCGATCGTCTCGGTGATTCCGATCGAGGCGGAGGCGTCGATCCAGTACATGAGCACCTGGCCGTATGAATGGGCGCACAACCTGTTCATCAACGGGGAGTTGACAACACCCGGGCTGCTGCTGTCGGCGCTGCTCGTGATCGTCTACTTCCTGCTCAACTACTGGGGCGTGAAGCTGTTTGCGCGCGCCAACACCGCGATCACGATCTTCAAGTTCCTGATCCCGGGCCTGACGATCCTCGGCCTGATCCTGACGAGCTTCCACAGCGAGAACCTCGGCACCACGTCGAACGCCACGTTCGCGCCGTACGGCTGGTCGGCGGTGCTGACCGCGGTGGCGACGAGCGGCATCGTGTTCGCGTTCAACGGCTTCCAGAGCCCGATCAACCTCGCCGGCGAGGCGCGCAATCCGTCGCGCAGCGTGCCGTTCGCGGTGATCGCGTCGATCCTGATCGCGCTCGTGATCTACGTGCTGCTGCAGATCGCCTATATCGGCGCGGTGAACCCGGCCGACGTCGCGAAGGGCTGGTCGCACTTCAACTTCGCGTCGCCGTTCGCGGAACTGGCGATCGCGCTGAACCTGAACTGGCTCGCGATCCTGCTGTACGTCGATGCGTTCGTGAGCCCGAGCGGCACCGGCACCACCTACATGGCGACCACCACGCGGATGATCTACGCGATGGAGCGCAACAACACGATGCCGAAGATGTTCGGCAACGTGCACCCGTTCTACGGCGTGCCGCGTCAGGCGATGTGGTTCAACCTGATCGTGTCCTTCGTCTTCCTGTTCTTCTTCCGCGGCTGGAGCTCGCTCGCGGCGGTGATCTCGGTCGCGACGGTGATTTCCTACCTGACCGGCCCGATCAGCCTGATGGCGCTGCGCCGCGCGGCGACCGACCTCGATCGTCCGCTGTCGATCCCGGGCATGAAGCTGATCGCGCCGTTCGCGTTCGTCTGCGCGTCGCTGATCCTGTACTGGGCGAAATGGCCGCTGACGGGCGAGATCATCCTGCTGATGGTCGTCGCGCTGCCGGTCTACTTCTACTTTCAGGGCAAGTCCGGCTGGACCGGCTGGAGCCGCGACCTGAAGGCGGCCTGGTGGCTCGTCGCCTACCTGCCGACGATGGCCGTGCTGTCGCTGATCGGCAGCAAGGAATTCGGCGGTCATGGCCTGATGCCGTACGGCTGGGACATGCTGATCGTGGCGGCGATCTCGCTCGTGTTCTACTTCTGGGGCGTGAACACCGGTTACCGCACCGAGTACCTGAACGAACGCGAATCGCACGACGAAATCCTGGAAGGCGTCGGCGCCTGAGTCTTTCGTCGCGCGCCGACGTTCCCGCATGCAAAAGCCCGCCGGCGATTCGCCGGCGGGCTTTTTCCTTGCGCGCGAGGATGGCCGCGCGCGGCTCAGGCGCGAGCGGAGCCGAACACGTAGTTCGTCATCGCGAGCATCCGCTGATAGGTGCCGAGCGATTGGATGCCGAGCTGATAGTCGTCGTCGGCCGCGCCGAGCGCGGCGAACACCGGCAGCAGATGCTCGTCGGTCGGGTGCATGAGCGCCGCATGCGGCGCCTGGCGGCGGTAGTCGAGCAGCGCGTCGAGGTCGCGCGCGGCGAGGCGGGACTCGAACCAGTCCGTGAAGACCGCGACGCGCGGGTCGGCGTCGGCGGGCGCCGCGCCGAAATCGGCGGCGCGCAGGTTGTGCGTGATCTGGCCCGAGCCGATCACCATCACGCCTTCGTCGCGCAGCGGCCGCAGCGCACGGCCGACGCGGAAGTGGTGGCCCGGGTCGGCGAGCGGCTGGATCGACAACTGGGCGACCGGGATGTCGGCGTCAGGGAACATCAGCAGCATCGGCACCCATGCGCCGTGGTCGAGGCCATGCGCTTGCGTGGCCGTCTCGATGCCGGCCTCGCCGAGCAGCGCGGCCGCGCGCCGCGCCAGCTCGGGCGCGCCCGGCGCGGGATAGCGCAGCGCATACAGCGGGGCCGGGAAGCCGTGGAAATCGTGGATCGTGTCCGGATGCTCGGCGGTGCTCGCGACCGGCTGCCGGGTGCCCCAGTGCGCGGACAGGATCAGCACCGCGCGCGGGCGCGGCAGCTCGGCGCCGAGCCGGGTGAATGCGGCGGACGGCAGGGCGGGGTCGAGCGGCAGCGTGGGCGCGCCGTGCGACAGGTAGACAGCGGGAAGGCGGGTCATGCGGGGCTCCGGGAAGCAGGTTCTGCCGACCACTATAGAGGCGGATTCCGCATGGATAAATGCGGAAAGAGGATTTGATTGAATCCTTCTGGTTGTTAATCGCTGCGCGGCCGGGGGCCGGCGTTCAACCGTTTTCGTTCAGCCCGGACCACGGCGTGGTGAGGCGCGCGTCGAGCGGGAACAAGTCGAGGACGCGGGCCGCCGTGTGGTCGACCAGTTCGTCGATCGTCTTCGGCATCGCGTAGAACGCGGGCAAGGGGGGGAAGATCACGCCGCCCATCTCGGTCACGGCGGTCATGTTGCGCAGATGCGCGAGGTTGAACGGCGTTTCGCGCACCATCAGCACGAGGCGGCGACGCTCCTTGAGCGTGACGTCCGCAGCGCGCGCGATCAGGTTGTCGGACAGGCCGTGCGCGATGCTCGCGAGGGTTTTCATGGAGCAGGGCGCGACGATCATGCCCTCGGTCGCGAACGAGCCCGACGCGATGGTCGCGCCGACGTCGCGCACCGAATGCACGACGTCGGCGCGCGCGTGCACGGCGTCCTTCGACAGTTGCAGCTCGTGCTGGATGTTGAGCCAGCCGGCCGCGGACACGAGCAGGTGCGTCTCGACGCCGCCCGCCGCGCGCAGCAGATCGAGCACGCGCAGGCCGTAGATCGCGCCCGTCGCGCCGGTGATCGCGACGATCAGCCGGCGCGGGGCCGCGCCGCGTCCATTCACGGCGGGGGGGTCAGGCCGACGCGAACAGCTGCTGCAGTTCGCCGGACTGGTACATCTCCATCATGATGTCCGAGCCGCCGACGAACTCGCCCTTCACGTACAGCTGCGGGATGGTCGGCCAGTTCGAGAATTCCTTGATGCCCTGGCGGATTTCCTCGTCCTCGAGGACGTTGACCGTCTTGAACTGGTCGACGCCGCAGGCCTTCAGGACCTGCACGGCGCGGCCCGAGAAGCCGCACATCGGGAATTGCGCGTTGCCCTTCATGAAGAGCACGACCTGATTTTCGTCGACGATTTGCTTGATGCGTTGTTGGGTGTCCATGACTGACCTTGAAATGCGGGGCAATAGATGCGGAATGATACTGGATTTCACCGCGGCCGGCCGACGCCGGGCGCGCGTCAGCCGGGGCGGCGGCCGCCCGTGGCCCGCTCGATCGCGGCGAGGTCGGTGAGCGATTCGACCGCCTCGAAGCCGGCGTCGGCGAGCAGCGCGCGTACGGCCTCCGCCTGATCGTAGCCGTGCTCGATCCACAGCGCGCCGCCCGGCGCGAGGAAGGCGGCCGCGCCGGCCGCGATCGCGCGGATCGCGCTCAGGCCGTCGGCCTCGTCCGTGAGCGCGCCGCGCGGTTCGAAGCGCAGGTCGCCCTGGTCGAGGTGCGGATCGTGCCGCGCGATGTAGGGCGGATTGCTGACGATCGCCTCGAAGCGCAGCGCCGGATCGAGCGCCTCGTACCAGTCGCTGCGCAGCCAGTGCGGCGCGCCGCCCGGCCGGTTCGCGGCGAGCAGCCTGCGTGCGTTGCGCTGCGCGACGTCGAGCGCGTCTTCGGACTGGTCGAGCGCCCAGATGCGCGCGTCCGGCCGTTCGGCGGCGATCGCGATCGCGATCGCGCCGCTGCCGGTGCCGAGGTCGAGCACGCACGGCGCGGCGATGCCGTCGAGCGCGTCGAGCGCGGTTTCGACCAGCAGCTCGGTTTCCGGCCGCGGGATCAGCACCGCGGGCGTGACCTCGAATTCGAGGCCGAAGAATTCGCGCGTGCCGACCAGTTGCGCGACCGGCTCGCCGGCCGCGCGGCGCGCCTCGAGCGCGAGGTAGCGCGCGATCGCGGCGGCGTCGAGCGGGGCGTCCGCGCGCGTGATCAACTGGGTGCGAGTCCAGCCGAGCGCGTGGGCGAGCAGGATTCGCGCGTCGACCGCGTCGAGCGATGACGCGCGCAGCAGTTCGGCGGCGGTGGCGGGCGTGGCGTGCATCGCGGGCGGGTCAGTCGGCGTCGCCGAGCGACGCGAGCAGTTCGGCCTGATGCTCGCTGACGAGCGTCGCGATCAGTTCGTCGAGATCGCCGTCCATGATCGCTTCCAGCTTGTACAGCGTCAGGTTGATCCGGTGGTCGGTCATCCGCCCCTGCGGGAAGTTGTAGGTGCGGATCCGCTCCGAGCGGTCGCCGGAACCGATCAGGCTCTTGCGCGTGGCGGCTTCCTTGGCGTGCTGCTCGTGATACTGCTTGTCCTTGATCCGCGCGGCGAGCACCTTGAGCGCGCGGTCCTTGTTCTTGTGCTGCGAGCGGTCGTCCTGGCACTCGACGACGATCCCGGTCGGCAGGTGGGTGACGCGCACCGCCGAGTCGGTCTTGTTGATGTGCTGGCCGCCCGCGCCGGAGGCGCGGAAGGTGTCGATGCGCAGGTCGGCGGGGTTGATCTCGATCTCGCCGATCTCGTCGGCCTCGGGCATCACCGCGACCGTGCAGGCGGAGGTGTGGATGCGGCCCTGGGTTTCGGTGGCGGGCACGCGCTGCACGCGATGGCCGCCCGATTCGAACTTGAGCCGCGAATACGCGCCCTGGCCGGCGATCCGCACGATCACTTCCTTGTAGCCGCCCAGGTCCGATGCGCTCTCGGACATCATCTCGACCTGCCAGCGCTTCCGTTCCGCGTGGCGCAGGTACATCCGCAGCAGGTCGCCCGCGAACAGCGCCGATTCGTCGCCGCCCGCGCCCGCGCGAATTTCGACGAAGATGTTGCGCTCGTCATTCGGGTCCTTCGGCAGCAGCATCGTCTGCAGATCGATCTCGAGCTGCGCCATCCGGTCGCGCGACGCGCGGATCTCGTCCTCGGCGAAATCGCGCATCGACGCGTCGCCGAGCAACTCCTCCGCGGCCTGTTCGTCGTTGCGCGCGTGCCGCCATTGCGCGTAGTGTTCGACCACGGGGCCGATCTCCGCATGTTCGCGGGTCAGCTTGCGATATTGGTCGAGATCCGCGGTGACGTTTTCGCGGCTCAGCAGGTCGTTCAGTTCGGCCAGCCGGCTTGAGAGCTGGTCGAGCTTGCTTTGCATGCTCGTTTTCATGGTGTGGAGCGGGGCTCCCGGAGCGTGGAATCGGAGGTGGAAACGGCCGGCCGGACGGCTGGCGGGGCAGGACGGCCGCTAATGATCCGAGGAATCGGACGAGCGGGGCCCGTGCTGGTAAAACCCGCGCATCAGCTCGATCAACGAATCGCGGTCGGCGCCGTTCGCGCGGTTGAGCGCGGTCGTCGGGCCGTGGATCAGCTTGTTGGTGAGCGCCTGCGACAGCGCGTCGAGCACGGCGGCCGGATCGTCGCCGCGCGCGAGCATCTTCTGCGCGCGCTCGACCTCGGCGCGGCGCAGCGTGTCCGCCTGTGCGTGCATGTGGCGGATCACCGGCACGATGCTGCGCGAATCGAGCCACTGCATGAAGTTCTGCACGCGCGTCTCGATGATGGTCTCGGCCTGCGCGACCGCGGCCTGCCGCGACGCATTGCCCTCGCGGACGATCGCGCCGAGGTCGTCGACGGTGTACAGGAACACGTCCTTGAGCTTGCCGACTTCGGGCTCGATGTCGCGTGGCACCGCGAGATCGACCATGAAGATCGGCCGGTGGCGGCGCGCCTTCACCGCGCGCTCGGCGGCGCCGAGGCCGATGATCGGCAGCGTCGACGCCGTGCAGGACACGATGATGTCGAACTCGTGCATCCGCGTGGTCAGATCGGCGAGCGGCATCGCGCGGCCGCCGAAGCGCTCCGCGAGCTGCGCGCCGCGTTCCGCGGTGCGGTTCGCGACCACCAGCTCGCGCGGACCCTGCGCGGCGAAATGGGTCGCGCACAGCTCGATCATCTCGCCCGCGCCGATGAACAGCACGCGCTGATCCGACACTTTTTCGAAGATCCGCTGCGCGAGGCGAACCGCGGCGGCGGCCATCGACACCGACTGCGCGCCGATCTCGGTGGTGCCGCGCACTTCCTTGGCGACCGCGAAGGTGCGCTGGAACAGCTGGTTCAGGTAGGTGCCGAGCGCGCCGGCCTCGGTCGCGGTGCGGACCGCATCCTTCATCTGGCCGAGGATCTGGGTTTCGCCGAGCACCATCGAGTCGAGGCCGGAGGCGACGCGGAAGGCGTGACGCACCGCCTCGGATTGCGGCAGCGCGTAGACGTGCGGGGCGAGTTCGGCGGCCGGGATCCGATGGTATTCGGACAGCCAGCGCACCGCGGCCTCCCGCGCCGCGCGGTCGTCGGTCGCGCAGTAGAGCTCGGTGCGGTTGCAGGTCGACAGGATCGCGGCTTCCGGCGCGTTGGGCGCGGCCCGGCCGAGGAAGATATTCTTGAACGTCGCCAATGCAGGCTTGAGCTGCTCGAGCGGAAACGCCACGCGTTCGCGCAAGGCGACAGGCGCAGTGTGGTGATTGATTCCGATCGTGAGGAGCTGCATATCAGAGGCTATCGTTTAGCCTCGTATTATAGCCTTTCGACGCGATTCGCATCGAGACCGCGACAGTTTGGCTTTCAGGGTTTGGGGGGCGGATCAAGCGGAATGGTGTCGAGCTGGTAGCCATAGCCGTAGAGCGGGGTGAGCCGGTAGCCGCGTTCCGGGTGCAGGCGCAGCTTGTTGCGCAGCCGGGAGGCGTGGGTGTCCAGCGTGCGGGAGTTCATGCCGCGGCGTTTCTCCCAGACCGACTCCATGATGTGTACGCGCGACACCGGCCGCGACGTGTTCGCGAACAGCAGCAGCGCGAAGCGGAATTCCTTCGGGGTCAGCGGCACGGCCTCGGAGCCGAAGCGCACGATGCTGTAGGCCGAGTCGAACGAGTACTCGCCGAAGGTGTCGCGGGTGCGGTTCGGCGGGCGCTGCACGCCGGCGCGGCGCATGAGCGCGTTGACGCGGGCGAGCAGCTCGGGGCCGCGCAGGGGCTTCTGGATGCAGTCGTCCGCGCCGGCCTGCAGGCAGGTGACGATCTCGCTCTCGCGCGGCGCTGTCATCGCGACCATCACCGGCACGCCGGGCAGCAGCGCCCGTGCGAGCGGGACCACCTCCTCGGCGGGCTGGTCGCCGGCCCAGCTCGCGGCGATGATGAGATCGCAGGTTTCGCGTTCGAGCCAATCGAGAAAGCGCGCGCTGGTGGGGAACGTGTGGCACAAATGGCCCCCGGCGAACAGCAGCCGGTTTACGAATTCCGCATGGCGCACATCGGGATCTATCAGGGCTATTCGCATGGGCGTGGTGTCAGCAGGGTAATACCAGGGTGCCCTTGCCTTACGTCATGCCGGACCCTAAACTCAACCGCTGCGCGGCGAGCCTGCTGATTTTTGAATAAGAAAGGCCGATGCTAGCTGCGTGAGTCGTTCGCGCCTATGGGACTAATCTGAAAATAGAAGCGAAAAGAGGGCGCTGAATGAACTGGCTTGGAATCGTTGTCCTGGGGATTGCCGTGGGTCTGCTGGGCGGATGGCTGCATCCGTCGCGCCGGGCCCGTCGCGCGCCGCTGTGGCGCGCCGCCGCGGTCGGCGTACTGGCCGCCGCCGCGGCCAAGATGGCCGGCAATGTCTCGGGATTCTTTTACGACGGGGAGACGCTCGAATGGCCGGTGTGCGCCGGCGTCGCGTTGCTTGCCGTTGCCGTGACGGCGGGGTTGTCGGCCCGTCGCTGAATGCTCTCAGGTGAACAATCATGAATGCCCGACTCCCCGAAACCTCGTCCGTGCCCGCGCGCCTCGCCTTGCTGCGCGGCGCGATGGCGCGCGAGGATCTGGCCGCCTATCTGGTGCCGTCCGCCGATCCCCATCTGTCCGAATACCTGCCCGAGCGCTGGCAGGCGCGGCGCTGGCTGTCGGGTTTCACCGGCTCCGTCGGCACGCTGGTCGTGACCGCCGACTTCGCAGGTTTGTGGGTTGACAGCCGCTATTGGGTGCAGGCCGAGGCCGAGCTGGCCGGCACCGGCATCCAGCTGATGAAGATGATGGCGGGCCAGCAGAGCCAGCCCCATGTCGAATGGCTCGCGCAGCACGTGAGCGCTGGCGCGACGGTCGGCGTCGACGGCGCGGTGCTCGGCGTGGCGGCCGCGCGCGCGTTGAAGGGCGCGCTGACCGCGCGCGGCATCGTGCTGCGCACCGATCTCGACCTGCTCGACACGATCTGGCCGCAGCGTCCGGCGCTGCCGGTCGACGCGGTGTTCGAGCATGTCGCGCCGCAGGCCGACACGACCCGCGCGGGCAAGCTCGCGCAGGTGCGCCGCGCGATGCAGGAGCAGGGCGCGCAGTGGCATTTCGTGTCGACGCTCGACGATCTCGCGTGGCTCTTCAACCTGCGCGGCGCCGACGTCAACTACAACCCGGTGTTCGTCGCGCATGCGCTGATCGGCCTCGAGCGCGCGACGCTGTTCGTCGCCGACGGCAAGGTGCCGGCCGCGCTGGCGGCATCGCTCGCGCAGGACGGCGTCGCGGTGCGGCCGTATGCGGCGGCGGGCGCGGCGCTCGCCGCGCTGCCGACGGGCGGCGCGCTCCTGATCGATCCGCGTCGCGTGACCTTCGGTTCGCTGCAGGCGGTGCCGGAATCGGTGCGGGTGGTCGAGGCGGTGAATCCGTCGACCTTCGCGAAATCGCGCAAGACGCCGGCCGAGATCGGGCATGTGCGCGCGACGATGGAGCAGGACGGCGCGGCGCTCGCGGAATTCTTCGCCTGGTTCGAGCAGGCGGTGAACCGCGAGGCGATCACCGAGGTGACGATCGACGAGAAGCTGACCGCGGCGCGCGCGCGGCGGCCCGGCTATGTGTCGCTGAGCTTCGCGACGATCGCGGGCTTCAACGCGAACGGCGCGATGCCGCACTATCACGCGACCCCCGCCGCGCATGCGGCGATCGCGGGTGACGGCCTGCTGCTGATCGATTCGGGCGGCCAGTACCTGAGCGGCACGACCGACATCACGCGGGTCGTGCCGGTCGGCACGGTCACCGATGCGCACCGCCGCGATTTCACGATCGTGCTGAAGGCGATGATGGCGCTGTCGCGCGCGCGCTTCCCGCGCGGCATCCGGTCGCCGATGCTCGATGCGATCGCGCGCGCGCCGATGTGGGCGGCGGGCCTCGACTACGGCCACGGCACCGGTCACGGCGTCGGCTATTTCCTGAACGTGCACGAAGGGCCGCAGGTGATTTCCCACTACGCGGCGGCCGAGCCTTACACGGCGATGGAGGAAGGCATGATCACGTCGGTCGAGCCGGGCGTGTACCGGCCGGGCAAGTGGGGCGTGCGGATCGAGAACCTCGTCGTGAACCGCCCGGCCGAGCGGACCGAATTCGGCGACTTCCTCGAATTCGAGACGCTGACGCTGTGCCCGATCGACACGCGCTGCGTGCTGCCCGCGCTGCTGCACGACGACGAGCGCGCCTGGCTCAACGCGTATCACGCGACGGTGCGCGAGCGGGTCGGCCGTCATCTGTCGGGCGACGCGAAGGCATGGCTCGACGCGCGCACCCGGCCGATCTGAGGCGACGCGCGACAATTCATCTTGCGGGGACGAACATGAGCAACAAGAATGCGGTGATCGTGATCGACATGCAGCGCGGGCTGCTGCAGGGCGCCAACCCTGCGCACCGGGTGGATGAGGTGGTGGCGGGGATCAACCGCCTGACGGCGGCCGCGCGCGCGGCCGGCGCGCCGGTGTGCTTCGTGCAGCACGACGGCGACGCGGACGACGACATCGTGCCCGGCACGCCGGGCTGGGAGCTGCATGCGGGGCTCGAGCGCCGGGACGACGACTGGTCGGTGCGCAAGACCGTCGGCGACGCGTTCCACGACACGCCGCTCGCCGCCGAACTGGACCGGCACGGCGTCGACGGCCTGGTGCTGTGCGGCTACGCGACCGAGTTCTGCGTCGACTCGACCGCGCGCCGCGCGGCGCTGCTCGGCTACCGCACGACCGTCGTTGCGGACCTGCACACGACCAACGACCGGCCGGTGCTGAATGCGGCGCAGGTGGTCGCGCATCACAATTTCACCTGGAAGAACAGCATGCTGTCGGGCAATCCGGTCACGCCGCGTCCGCTCGCCGACGTGCTCGCCACGGAGTTCGCATGAGCATCAAGGCAGTCGTGTTCGATTTCGGCGGGGTGCTGATCGACTGGAGCCCCGAGTACCTGTACAAGCAGCTGATTCCCGACGACGCCGAGCGCGGCTGGTTTCTCGCCAACGTGTGCGCGATGGACTGGGTGGTCCGCCAGGACGGCGGGCAAAGCATCGCGGAAGGCACGGCCGAACTGGTCGCGAAACACCCCGAGCACGAGGCGCTGATCCGCGCGTTCTATGCGCGCTGGCACGAGATGATCGGCGGCGTGCTGACGGCGGGGGAGGCGCTCGTCGACCGGCTCGACGCGGGCGGGATGCCGCTGTTCGGGCTCACCAACTGGTCGGCCGAGACTTTCCCGTACGCGTGGGAGCATTTCCCGGTGCTGCGCCGCTTCAAGGACATCGTGGTGTCGGGGCGCGTGAAACTCGTGAAGCCGGATCCGGCGATCTACCGCGAGATGCACGCGCGCATCGAGGCGCACCTGCCGGGCATCGCGTCGCACGAGCTGGTGTTCATCGACGACAACCCGCACAACGCGGCAGCCGCCACCGCGCTGGGCTGGCACGGTATCCACCATACCGATGCGGCCGTGACGGCGGCGCGCCTGCGCGAGCTGGGCGCGCTCGCCTGAATGAAGCCGGTGCGGCGGCGTGTGTGCCGCCGGGCATGAAAAAAGCGACCCGAGGGTCGCTTTTTTCATGATGTCGCCACGCGCCACGCCGGCCGGACCGGCGGCGGCGCGCGCCGCGTTCAGCGGCTGATCGGCTTGTAGCGCAGGCGCTTGGGCTTCGCGCCTTCCTCGCCGAGGCGCGCACGCTTGTCGGCTTCGTACTCCTGGTAGTTGCCGTCGAAGAACACCGCCTGCGAATCGCCTTCGAACGCGAGGATATGCGTCGCGATGCGGTCGAGGAACCAGCGATCGTGCGAGATCACGAGCACGGAGCCCGCGAACTCCAGCAGCGCGTCTTCGAGCGCGCGCAGCGTCTCGACGTCGAGATCGTTCGACGGCTCATCGAGCAGCAGCACGTTGCCGCCCGCGATCAGCGTTTTCGCGAGGTGCAGCCGGCCGCGCTCGCCGCCCGACAGGTTGCCGACCACCTTCTGCTGGTCGCCGCCCTTGAAGTTGAAGCGGCCGATGTAGGCGCGCGACGGCGTTTCGTACTTGCCGACCGTCAGCACGTCGGCGCCGCCCGAGATTTCCTCGAACACCGTCTTCGAGCCGTCGAGCGCGTCGCGGCTCTGGTCGACGTAGGCGATCTTCACTGTCGGGCCCTGGACGATCTCGCCCGAATCCGGCTGCTCCTTGCCCGTCAGCATGCGGAACAGCGTCGACTTGCCCGCGCCGTTCGGCCCGATGATGCCGACGATCGCGCCCGGCGGGATCTTGAAGTTCAGGTTGTCGATCAAGAGCCGGTCGCCGTACGCCTTGCTGACGTTCTTGAACTCGATGACCTCGTTGCCGAGCCGCTCGCCGACCGGGATGAAGATTTCCTGTGTCTCGTTGCGCTTCTGGTATTCCTGGCTGTTCAGTTCCTCGAAGCGCGCGATCCGCGCCTTCGACTTCGCCTGACGGCCCTTCGGGTTCTGGCGCACCCACTCCAGCTCCTTCTTGATCGCCTTCTGGCGCGCCGACTCGGAGGCCTCTTCCTGCTTCAGGCGGTCTTCCTTCTGGTCGAGCCAGCTGCTGTAGTTGCCCTTCCACGGAATGCCGTGGCCGCGGTCGAGTTCGAGAATCCACTCGGCGGCGTTGTCGAGGAAGTAGCGATCGTGGGTGACCGCGACGACCGTGCCCGGGAAGCGCGTGAGGAACTGTTCGAGCCAGTCGACCGATTCGGCGTCGAGGTGGTTGGTCGGTTCGTCGAGCAGCAGCATGTCGGGCTTTTCCAGCAGCAGCTTGCACAGCGCGACGCGGCGCTTCTCGCCGCCCGACAGGTGCTCGATCTTCGCGTCCCACGCCGGCAGGCGCAGCGCGTCGGCCGCGACTTCGAGCTGCTGCTCGGGGCTGCCGCCGTCGCTCGACGCGAGAATTGCCTCGTACTTCGCCTGCTCGGCCGCGAGCGCGTCGAAGTCGGCATCCGGCTCCGCGTAGGCCGCGTAGATTTCCTCGAGTTTCTTGTTCGCCTGGAACAGGTCGCCGAGGCCGTCCTCGACCGCTTCGCGCACGGTCTTGGTCGGGTCGAGCTGCGGCTCCTGTGGCAGGTAGCCGATGTTCAGGTTCGGCATCGGCGTTGCTTCGCCTTCGATGTCCTTGTCGACACCCGCCATGATGCGGATCAGCGTCGACTTGCCCGAGCCGTTGAGGCCGAGCACGCCGATCTTCGCGCCGGGGAAGAACGACAGGGAGATGTCCTTCAGGATCTGACGCTTGGGCGGCACGATCTTGCCGACCCGGTTCATCGTGAAAACGTATTGGGCCATGTGCGTGTGAAACTCAAAAGTTGCGATCGCCGCGCAGCAGGATCGCGGCGCAGCGTCGGGTGATTCGGTTCGGAGAGCGCCGCAGGTCGTGCGGCGGGATCGCCGCCTGGTCGGCGGCGCGAGCGGCTATTGTACTTCGGCGCAGGCCGCCGCTGGGGTGCGGGGGGCGGGCGTCGCGGCGGCGTGTCGCGCGGGATGGGACGCGATCCGTGCGCGGTCGGGCGTCCGGTGCGCGAGCGGCGCGTCGATCCGGCCGCCGCTTGCGCGCGTGAGGGAGGGTTCCAAGCCGCGACCGGTTCCCGTGCCCGTCGGCGGGCGCTCCGCCGGGGCGCCGCGAGCCGGTCTAGAGCCAAGCGGCGACGCCGCCGTGCCCCGAACAGGTGCCGCGCCGATGGCGGCTGAAGCTATAGGTGCCGTCACGGCAGCGCGCGCTCGCGCCCTCGGGAACGCGGCCCGATTTCGAATGGGCCGGGGCGTGCACGGTTTCGCCGTCGCTGTTCCGGTAGGTGTCGTGGCGGTCGAGGTCGGCTTCGTTGTCGTAGCCGGACGGGGCGCGGTACGCGAAGGCGGGGTGAGGCGCGAGGGTGGCGCACGCGATGAGCAGCGTGGCCGCGAGCCGCGCGATGCGGGTCGCGCGCGAAGCGGATACGGGCATGGTCTCTCTCGGTTCTTGGTATGTCTTGGTATAGGCGGGCGCGACGGCGGCGCGCCCGGTCCGCATGGTAGCCGATACGGCGCGACATGCGGGCTTGGAAGGCGCCCGGATTTGACGCAGGTCTGACTGGCTCGGATGACGCGTTGGTGGCAGCATGCCCGCAGCGGGGGATGGCCGGGCGCGAGATCTGGGTGGGCCGCCTTTTCCGGGTTCGCCGGGCGACGCTCCGGCGTGCGCGGTGTGTATAACGCGGGCCGGTTCGCGCAGGGTCGCGGACCATGATGGGCGAGGGCGCGATGCGCCCGGCCGGGGAGATCGGGATGACTTTCGACGAAGTGCGACGGATTGCGCTCGGCTGGCCGGGCGTCGAGGATGGCACGTCATACGGTACGCCCGCGCTCAAGGTGAAGGGCAAGCTGCTCGCGCGGCTGAAGGAGGACGGCGACAGCCTCGTGGTCAAGGGCGTCGGCCCCGACGAGCGTGCATGGCTGATGGAGACCGAGCCGGACGTTTACTACATCACCGACCATTACCGCGGCTGGCCGATCGTCCTCGTGCGCCTGTCGAGGAGCGACCCGGAGACGGTGGCCGCGCTGTTATTGCGCGAATGGAAGGCAATCGCGCCGAAGCGGCTGCTGGCCGCTTATGACGAGACCGCTCGACGTTGAACGGCCGCGCGCCGATTGCGGGGCGTGCGGTAGGACTGCACGGCGGCGTTTGCGAGGCTATCGCTGAACGTCGTTGTCCGGCGGGCCGTGGGGCCGATGAATCTAGGCGCGATGTTTTCAGCGCGCGCGGTGGAACGGCGTTGCGGCGTTCGCGAGGTTGTCGCTGAACGTCGCTGCCGGGCGCGCCTCGGAGCCGATGAACGCAGGCGCGATGTTTGCGTTGCGCGCGGTGGAACGGCGTTGCGGCGTTCGCGAGGTTGTCGCTGAACGTCGCTGCCAGGCGCGCCTCGGAGCCGATGAACGCAGGCGCGATGTTTGCGTTGCGCGCGGTGGAACGGCCTTGCGGCGTTTGCGAGGATGCCGCTGAACGTCGCTGCCGGGCGCGCCTCGAAGCCGATGAACGCAGGCGCGATGTTTGCGTCGCGCGCGGTAGAACGGTGTTGCGGCGTTTGCGAGGATGCCGTTGAACGTCGCTGCCGGGCGCGCCTCGAAGCCGATGAACGCAGGCGCGATGTTTGCGTTGCGCGCGGTGGAACGGCCTTGCGGCGTTTGCGAGGATGCCGTTGAACGTCGCTGCCGGGCGCGCCTCGGAGCCGATGAACGCAGGCGCGATGTTTGCGTTGCGCGCGGTGGAACGGCGT
>NZ_JBXAPG010000040.1:0-2744 GCF_058803765.1 Burkholderia sp. GW821-FHT14F03 | reverse complement strand
GCGTTGCCGTGTTCGCGAGGTGCTGCTGAACACTGCTGTCCGGTGCGCCTCGCGGCCCGCCGAACCCGGGCGCGGCGCGGCCGCGCGACTGTTCTGGTCGCCCCACGGCGAGCTGCGATTGCCGGCGCGTCGCAAAGTGGTTCTATCGAGTGGCATCAATTGGCTCTTAGTGGCTGAACCATTGCTGCTTACACTGCATCGGTTTCGCCACGCGCAGGCAATCATCGGACGGATACGGGCGGCCTGCGCCGCCGATTCGGACAGGCGCTGCGATCGCACATCGACGCGCGATCGCGCGCTCGTCCGTCGCGCATTGGACGGCATTCCCGATCGATACACACAGCCCGCGACCCCGCGACAAGAACCGGGGCGCGGACGCATTCCAGCAGCAGGCTCTCGCAGCCGTCGTTTTGGAGGGGACATGAAGGAAAAGAATGGCACCGGGCTCGGCACCGGTCTCAAGCAGCGCCACGTGACCATGCTGTCGATCGCGGGCGTGATCGGCGCGGGCCTGTTCGTCGGCTCCGGCCACGCGATCGCGGAGGCCGGGCCGGCCGCGCTGATCGCATACGGGATCGCCGGGCTGCTGGTGGTGCTCGTGATGCGCATGCTCGGCGAGATGGCGATCGCGCATCCGGACAGCGGTTCGTTCTCGACCTACGCGGATCGCGCGATCGGCCACTGGGCGGGCTTCACGATCGGCTGGCTGTACTGGTGGTTCTGGGTGCTCGTGATCCCGATCGAGGCGACCGCCGCCGCGACGATCCTGAATGCGTGGTTCCCGGGCGTCGCGACCTGGATCTTCGCGCTCGGCATCACCTCCGCGCTGACGCTGACCAACCTGTTCTCGGTCAAGCATTACGGTGAGTTCGAATTCTGGTTCGCGCTGATCAAGGTGATCGCGATCGTCGTGTTCCTGTGCGTCGGCGGCGCGGCGATCCTCGGCGTGTTGCCGGGCTCGAACGTATCGGGCGCAGCGCGTCTCGCGGGTGCGGGCGGCTTCATGCCGAACGGCCTCGGCGCGGTGCTGGCGGCGATGCTCACGACCATGTTCTCGTTCCTCGGCACTGAGATCGTCACGATCGCCGCGGCGGAATCCGACAATCCGGAGCGCCAGATCGTGCGCGCGACCAATTCGGTGATCTGGCGGATCTCGCTGTTCTATCTCGGTTCGATCTTCGTCGTCGCGGCGCTGGTGCCGTGGAACGACCCGCTGCTGCCGGCGCACGGCTCCTATCAGCGGGCGATGGAGCTGATCGGCGTGCCGCACGCGAAGGGCATCATCGACGTGATCGTGCTGGTGTCGGTCGCGAGCTGCCTGAATTCCGCGCTATATACGGCGTCGCGGATGATGTTTTCGCTGTCGCGGCGCGGCGACGCGCCCGCGCTTCTGCGCACCACCGACGCATCGGGCACGCCGCGCGCGGCGGTACTCGCATCGACCGCGTTCGGCTTCGTGACGGTGATCGCGAACTACGTGATGCCGGAGCAGGTGTTCGGTTTCCTGCTCGCGACCTCGGGCGCGATCGCGCTGCTCGTCTATCTGGTGATCGCGGTGTCGCAGCTGCGGATGCGCGCGACGCTCGACGCGGGCGGCGCGCAGCCGGGGCTGCGGATGTGGTGTTTCCCGTGGCTCACGTGGGCGGTGATCCTGTTCATCTGCGGCGTGCTGATCGCGATGCTGCTGCGCGAGGACCATCGGATGGAAGTGAGCGCGACCGCCGTGCTCGCGGCGCTGGTGGTGTTCGCGTCGTGGCTGAATCGCCGGGCGCGGCAGGCGCGCGGCGGGGCCGGGCAGGTGTCGGCCCGTGCGCGCTGAGGCGTCCGGGGCTTGAATCGCGGCCGCGCCGGCGCGAGCCGGGCGGCCGCGCGGGCGTTACATCACCCGCTTCAGGAACACGACGTTGGGTGCGGCGCCCGGGATCGGGCCGCCGGCAAAGTAACCGCACTTCGACGTATCGGTGGCGTAGCCGACGGGATTCCAGTTGGACGGCCACGAATAATTCCAGCATGCGGAAAAGCTTGAGCCGACCGGCATGTTGTTGAAATAAGTCATTTCCTGCCAATTGGGACCCGGAAGTCCGCCCGGCGGAATACAGGTCGGATTGCTGCGCTGATTGGTGACGATCCAACCCGAGGTGATCTGGGCGGGAAAGCCGGGAATCACGCCGGTGCGGTAGTCGTAGAGGCACGCGGAAACGGTCGGCGCGCCGTTCTGGCCGACGCCCGGCGTCAGGCCGACGGCGGCGGGATTGGGAATCCCGGGAAGCGCCTGCGCGTAGAGCGGACCCGCGTGCAGAACGCACGCGGCGAGTGCGGCGTAAATGGCTCGGAATGACTTGCGGTGAATTTTCATGGGCCAGCCCCTTATATGATTGATCGTATAAAGCGACTTCGGCGCCTTCGGTGTTTTGTGCGGATGTCGAAGGCGATTTATTGTAATGGCGGATTCCGCTTTTAATATCGGGTTTATTTGATTTTCGATGGTGTTTTTGCCTTGTCATTGTTTTCGAAAATGCATTAAACGGCGCGAGTGATGATGAGTGCGGCGGGCGATGCTTCGGCTGGCAGGTCGACGCTTCGCCGGCCGCGAGATGGATGCGCCGGGATTGCCGAAGATGAAAGCGCGCAGGGTGAATGAACTGGGCGCCGAGGGCGGGCATGGTGTGATCCGCTTTAGGAATTCTGGACCAATCCGAGTGCGAGTTTTGCGGCAAACTTGACCCTGAACCAGGAGGTCGTTT
>NZ_JBXAPG010000039.1:73131-79254 GCF_058803765.1 Burkholderia sp. GW821-FHT14F03 | reverse complement strand
GCCGCTGCGCGCGCTCGCGCGGACGCTCGGCGTGCTGGCGCTGCTGGCCGCGCTGCTGGCGGGCGCGCTCGTCGCGGCCGTGGCGACCGAGCGCGGCACGCGCATCGCGTGGCAGGCCGCGGTGAAGCTGCTCGGCGGCCGTCTCGCGGGCACGCTCGAGGGCGGCTCGCTCGCGCACGGCGTGCGTCTGTCCGGGTTCGCGTGGACCAGCCCCGACGGCGCCGGCACCGAGGTCCGGATCGACCGCGTGAGCGGGCGCTGGGCGCTCACGCGCGCGCCGCTGCGTCTCACGATCGACACGCTGCGCGCGGGCGCGATCGACGTGCGGATCCCGCCGTCGCCGCCGTCGCCGACGACCCTGCCGGAGGATCTGCGCCTGCCGCTGCAGCTGACGGTGCGCGACCTGCGCTTCGACACGCTGTCGATCCACGAAGGCGGCTCCACCACCGAACTGGCCGGGCTCGTGTTCAGCGGTCGCAGCGACGGCCGTCATCACGACGCGACGCTCGAACGGCTCGACACGCCGTTCGGCGCGCTGAGCGCGCGCGCGCGGCTCGACGGCGTGAGGCCGTTCGCGATCGCCGGCGACGCGGCCTACACGGGCAAGTTCGCCGACGAGCCGGTCAACGCGCAGGCCCGGGTGTCCGGCTCGCTTGCCGCGCTGGTGGCCGAGCTGGACGCCTCGGGCATGAAGCTGAACGGGCGCGCCCAGGTCGAGGCCGCGCCGTTCTCCGACGTGCCGCTCACGCGCGCGACGCTCGCGTTCGATCACGTGAACCCACAGGCCTTCGCGCCGGGCGCGCCGCACGCCGATCTCGCGGTGCGTGCGCAGCTCGCGCCGGCGCCGGCGGATCCGCGCCATCCGGGCGCGTTCGTCGTCACCGGGCCGGTGTCGATCGTCAACGCGAAGCCGGGCCCGCTCGGCGACAACCTGCTGCCGGTGCTCGACGCGCGCGCCGACGCGCGGCTCGACGCGCACGCGCAGCGCATCGACGGCCTTGCCCTGCGCCTGCTGCGCGGCGGCAGCGTGACGGGCGGCG
Organism: Burkholderia sp. GW821-FHT14F03; assembly: GCF_058803765.1. NCBI lineage: Bacteria > Pseudomonadati > Pseudomonadota > Betaproteobacteria > Burkholderiales > Burkholderiaceae > Burkholderia > Burkholderia sp. GW821-FHT14F03. The sequence goes on along the minus strand of NZ_JBXAPG010000039.1, from coordinate 78,214 downwards.
GCGCGCTCGCGGGCGGGCGCGGGCGCTTCGACCTGAAGGTCGCCGACCTCGACCTGAACGCGTTCGTCGCCGCGCTGCGGCCGATGAAGCTCGGCGGGCCGGTCGGCGTGACGCTCGCGGAGGGCGGACAGACCATCGCGTTCGATCTCAGCGATCCGAAGCTCGCGCTCGGCGCGAAGGCGAAGGTCGCGCTCGAACCGCGCCAGATCGCGATCAGCGAGGCGCGCGTGACGGCGGGCAAGGGCCGCGTCGATCTCGCGGGCACCCTCAAGCACGACGCGCGCAGCAGCTACGACCTGAAGGCGACGCTCACCGACTTCGATCCGCTCGCGTTGACGGCGGCGGGCACGCGGCCGGGGGCGGGCGGCCCGCGCGCGGGCACGGCGCGCGTCAACGGCACGCTCGCGGCGAGCGGCGCGCTCGAACCGGGCTTCACGGCGCGCGCGCAGTTCAAGCTCGGCGACAGCGTGTACGACCGCCTGCCGCTGACGGGCCAGGGCACCTTGCAGATGGCGGGCGCGCGGATCCTGCCGAGCAACGTGAACCTGTCGATCGCGGGCAACCAGGTGGATCTGCAAGGCAGCTTCGGCGCGGCCGGCGACCGGCTGCGCTTCGCGGTCGACGCGCCGCAGCTCGACCGGCTCGGCTTCGGGCTCGCCGGGCTGCTGCAGGCGAACGGCGACCTGACGGGCTCGTTCGCGCATCCGAACGTGAGCTCGGCGTTCAAGGCGAGCGGCGTCGCGTTCGGCGAGAACCGCATCGGCAGCGCGCAGGGGCAGGCGGAGATCCGCGACGGCGCGCACGGCGCGCTCGTCTTCAACGCGCAGGCGGCCGATCTCGCGCTCGGCGCGGTGCGGCTCAGGAGCGCGTCCGCGAACCTGAACGGCACGCGCGCGAAGCACACCTTCGAGGCCGCCGCGCTCGGCGCCGCGGACGGCCGCGTGATCAACCTGAGCGTCGCGGCGGCGGGCGGGCTGGTCGAGACGCGCGAGGGACCGCGCTGGGACGGCACCGTGACGCGGCTCGCGAATCGCGGCACGCCGTCGGTGTCGCTCGACGCGCCGCTCACCGTGTCGGCGGGCGCGGGCCGCGTGCTGCTCGGCGCGGCGCGGCTCGGCATCGAGGGCGCGCAGCTCGATCTGAAATCGTTCGCGCTCGATCACGGCAAGCTGCGTTCGGCGGGCGCGATCTCGAACCTGTCGGTCGCGCGCGCGCTGACGATACGCGAGGAACTGACGGGCGCGCGCACCCCGCTGCGCACCGACCTGGTGCTCGACGGCGACTGGGATTTCGCGCTCGCCGACACCGCGAGCGGCTATCTGCAGATCAAGCGCCGCAGCGGCGACGTGACGCTCGAATCGGGGCGCGGCGTCGCCTCGCTCGGCATCACCGACATCACGGCGCGCGCCGCGTTCGGCGCGGGCAACCGGCTCAACGCGACGGTGCGCGCGCAGGCGAACCGGATCGGTACGCTCGACGCCTCGCTCGCGGTGCCGTTCACGCTGCGCGACGGCGTGCTCGCGCCCGCCGCCGACGCGCCGCTGTCCGGGCGCATCGACGTCGACGTGCCCGCGCTCAAGACCACGGGCGGCCTGTTCGGCCCGAGCTACCTGCTCGACGGGCACGCGGCGCTCAAGCTCACGCTGGGCGGCACGCCGGCGAAGCCGAGCCTGTCGGGGATGCTGACGGGCGACGGCCTGTCGGCGACGATGGTCGACCAGGGCGTGCAGCTCAAGGACGGCGTCGTGCGCGTGAAGCTCACCGAGAACCTGGTCGAGTTCCAGCAGGTCGAGTTCCACGGCGGGCAGGGCACGCTGCGCATGCTCGGCCGCGTGCGCCTCGACGGCAACGAGCCGGACCTCGCCGCGAGCATCGTCGCGGACAAGCTCGAACTGTTCGCCGCGCCCGACCGCAAGCTGTCGCTGTCGGGCAAGGCGACGGTCGAGAACGACGGCGCGCGCGGCGGAGTCGCGATCAACGGCAAGTTCACCGTCGACCGCGCGCTGTTCGACCTGCCCGAGGAATCGGCGCCGCATCTGTCGGACGACGTCGTGATCGTGCGGCCGGACGGCACCGTGCGCGGCGAGACGCGCACCGGCACCGCGATCGCCAAGCCGGCGCCGGCCGCCGACAAGCCCGCCCCGTCGCTCGCGCCGCGCGCGAACGTCGACATCGATCTCGGCAGCGACTTCCGTTTCAAGGGACATGGCGCGGATCTCGGCCTGCGCGGCACGATCACCGTGATGAGCGCGCCGGGCGTGCCGCTGCGCGCGGTCGGCAACGTGCGCGTGACGGAAGGCTCGACCTACACCTCGTTCGGCCGCAAGCTCGCGATCGAGAACGGCTTCTTCACGTTCAACGGGCCGGTGTCGAACCCCGGCATCAACATCCTCGCGATGCGCCGCAACCAGGAGGTGGAGGCCGGCGTGCAGGTGACGGGCACGGTGCAGGCGCCGGTCGCGAAACTCGTCTCGGAGCCCAACGTCGCCGACAACGAGAAGCTGTCGTGGCTGCTGTTCGGCCACGGCACCGACCAGGGCAACAACCTGGGCCAGCAGAACACCATGACCACCGCGCTCGCGCTGCTCGGCAGCGCGACCGGCAAGCGCGTCGCGCAGACCTTCGGGCTCGACGAGTTCTCGATCGGCCGCAGCGAGGTCGGCCTCACCGATCCGCAGGTCGTGATGGTGTCGAAGGCGATCAACGAGCGCTTCGTGCTCGGCTACGAGCAGGGCCTGCAGTCGGCCAGCAACGCGTTCAAGGCGACGCTCAACCTGACCCGTTTCTGGTCGGTGTCGGCGTACACCGGCACGTTCCAGGGTGTCGACCTCAACTACACGCGGCGTTTCGATCGCTGGTGGTGGTAGCGGCTTGACATTCGATCAGCCCATCCTAGATTGAGGACACCGCCCGGCATTTCATCGGCGGATACAGACGAACGCATGATGCATTGCGCCGCCAACGGGGTTGGCGCGCCGGCCTGCGCGCTGCGAGTTTGCCTGTCCTGACGGGAGGCAACGGATGGACGCGGTTTTTGCTCATATCGCGCGACACCAGCGCGCGTACGCTGCGCTGCCGTTGTTCGAGCGGCTGCGCGACGACGGCCTGCCGGCGCGGGCGAGGCTCGGCTTCATGCCCTGCCTGGCCTTCTTCGTGATGGCTTTCGCCGACCTGAACCGTTACGTGCTGCGCCGCGAGCCGCCGCGCGACCCGTACGATGCGCGCGTCAACGCGCACACCCGCGAGGACGATCATCATTGGGTCTGGTTCCTCGAAGATCTCGATACGCTCGGCTGGAACGCGGCGACCACCACCACCGACGCGCTGCGCGCGCTCTGGCGCGACGACACGTACCGCAGCCGGATCCTGATGTACGAGTTGTGCGCGATGCTCGGCGGGGCGAACAGCGTCGAGCGCTACGCGATCGTCGAAGCGATCGAGGCGACCGGCCACGTGCTCTTCGCGCTGACGACGCGCGCGGCCGAGGTATGGCAGGCGGCGACGGGCCGGCCGTTGCGTTACATGGGCGCCGACCATTTCGCCCTCGAGAACGGCCATCTGCAGCGCGATGACGGCACCGTTGCACTGGAGCGGATCGCGTTGTCGGACGACGTCAGGCAACGATGCGTGGTGTTCGTCGACCGGGTGTTCGACGTGTTTGCCGCCTGGACCGAGGAGGCCGAGCGGTTCGTCGGGCGCACCGCCGCGGAGCAGGGCGCGCGGCAGGGCTCGCCGATGATGGAGCGCGTGGCGCTCGCGACGCACGGGAGGGCATGATGCGCGCGACCTCGGTGCGTCAGGACGACGCCGCGCTGTTCGACGTGATGCTGGGTCTCTACGCCTTTCCCGCGCTGTTGCTCGCGCATCGGTTCGGTTTGTTCCGCCGGCTCGCCGAGGGCGCCTGCACGCTCGCGGAGTTGGGCGATGCGTTGTCGCTCGCGCGGCGGCCGGCGGAGGCGCTCGCGAACGTGGCGGTCGCGCTGGGCTTCGCGCGCCGCGCCGCGAACCGGTTCGCGCTGACGCCGCTCGGCGCGGATTATCTGATCGAATCGAGCCCGACCTACTGGGGCGCGATGTGGGACCTGATGGCCGACCACGCCGGCAATTTCACGCTCGCGGGGCTGGAGGCGGCACTGCGTCGCGACGCGCCGCGCGCCTACGACACCGACGACATCTTCAGCACGCACGAGCGCCGGGCCGAGCTGGGCCTGCGCTTCACGCGCGCGATGCACAGCGCGGGCGGGGCGCACGCGCAGGCATGGCCGACGCGGCTCGACCTGTCCGCGCATCGCGTGATGCTCGACGTCGGCGGCGGCTCGGGCGTGCACCTGCATGGCGCGCTGGCCGCATGGCCGGCGCTGCGCGGCGTGCTGTTCGATCTGGGCGGGGTGTGCGAGATCCACGGCGAGTTCGTCGACGACGAGGTGCTGCGCGCGCGGATCACGCTGCATCCGGGCGACATGTGGACCGACCCGTATCCGCCGGCGGACCTGCATTTCTATTCGAACATCCTTCACGACTGGTCGCCGGCGCAGGGCGCATGGCTCGCCCGCAAGAGCTTCGACGCGTTGCCGAGCGGCGGACGCATCGCGCTGCACGAGATGCTGCTGCGCGACGACAAGAGCGGGCCGCTCGCGGCGGCGGGCTACAGCGTGGTGATGATCGCGTGGACGGAAGGCGAGCAATACACCTCGGCGGCGCTGTCCGCGATGCTGGCCGAGGTCGGCTTCGTCGGGATTCGGACCGTGCCGACCTGCGGGTACTACAGCATCGTGACCGGCGTGAAGGCTTGAACGTCCGACCGCCTGACATCCCGAATGCCGACGACAGAGGGCCGCGCAAGGCGGCCCTCTGTCGGCCGTTTCCTTCCTTCGCCTGCCCCCACCGTACTGGAACGGCCTGAAGCTCGCCACCAACGGCTGGTACGCGCTGCCGCGGATCGAGCCGTACTTCATGGAGCGGGTCGAGGTGCTGAAGGGGCCGATCTCCGTGCTGTACGGGCTTCGCTTCCCGTGGTGCGGGACTGCGGGACTGCGGGACTGCGGGACTGCGCGACTGCGCGACTGCGCGACTGCGGGACTGC
>NZ_JBXAPG010000039.1:0-73031 GCF_058803765.1 Burkholderia sp. GW821-FHT14F03 | reverse complement strand
GCGACTGCGCGACTGCGCGACTGCGCGACTGCGCGACTGCGCGACTGCGCGACTGCGCGACTGCGCGACTGCGCGACTGCGCGACGCGGGGTCGGATGACGCTTCTGCGTGGTCGAGGACGACGCGCCCCGGGGGCGATTCGCCGGAACTATTCGGTCCCGCCCGCGATCATGTTAACTTTCGCCATCGTCCTTACCACGGGCCGCCTCGATGCGCGCCCGCTCGTCGACCTATGCGACAGATCCTCGTTGGCTGGCTGCTTGCCGCCGTCGTCACGGCCGCCCAGGCCGCCGCCAGTGCGCCGGCCGCCGCGCCGGCGAACGTTCCCACCTCATCCGCGACAGCGCCCGCGCTGACTTCGCAGCAGGCGCAGCAGGCGCTCGCCGTGCTCGAGAACCCGCGCGATCGCGCGCAGGTCGAGACCACGCTGCGCGCGATCGCCGCCGTCGGTGCGCTGAGCGCGCCTGCCGCGAGCGCGCCGCCGCCGGCCAGCGCCGCATCGGACGCCGCCGCGCCCACCGCGCTCAAGTCGAACGGCCTCGCCTCGATGCTCGTGCGCCAGGGCTCGCGCTGGGCCGTGGATCTCGGCCGCGCGCTGCACGAATCGGCGCGCTCGCTGCTCGACATCGGCTCGGTCGGACACTGGTGGCAGGACCTGCTGACCCGCGCCGACGCGCGCGCCGCATTCCTGCGCGCGCTGTCGATCATCGTCGCCGTGCTGCTGCCTGCGCTCGTCGTCGAGCGCCTTGCCGCGCGTCTGTTGCGACGCACGCTGAATGCGCTGGCCGCGCGTCGCGGCGCCGGCGCGCCCGCGCAGGAACCCGCGCCCGCGTCCGGCAGCGACCCCGATCCGTCGCCCGACGCCGCGGCCGCGCGCGGACGCGGCCACGTGCGACGGCACAGCACGCTGCTGCAACGGATGCCGCGCGCGCTCGTCAGCCTGCTGTTGCGCGCGGTGCCGGTGCTGGGATTCGTCGGCGTCGCGAGTCTCGCGATGTCGATCCTCGCCGACGAAGGCACGCCGGCCGAAGCCGCGCTCGAAGCGCTGATCGACATCTACGTGATCTGCCGCCTGATCGTGATCGTCGCGCGGCTGTTCTTCCAGCCGGACGCGCCGCAACTGCGGCTGCTGCGCATCGGCGATCGCTGGGCGGGCTTCGCGCAGCACTGGATCGGCCGTTTCGTGACGATCGTCGGCGGCTGCACCGCGCTCGTCGAGACGGCCGCGAACTTCGGCCTGAGCGAAGCGGGCCACGTCGCGCTGCTGAAGGCCGTCGCGCTCGTCGGCCACGTGCTGGTGTCGGTGCTGATTCTGCGGTGCAGCCGGCCCGTCGCCGCGCGGATCCGCGCGCATGGCGCGGGCCGGCCGTCGTTCGCGGCGCTCGGCCACGCGCTCGCGGACGCATGGGCGCCCGCGTCGGCGCTGATCGTGATGGCGCTGTGGTTCGTGTGGGCGCTCGACGTGCACCACGGCTACCGCGTGCTGGTCACGCTCGGCGGCCGGTCGGTCGCGGTGCTGATCGTCATGCGGATCGTGTCGATCGTCGTGTTCGGCGCGCTCGCGCGGCTGTTCCAGCGCCGCGACGACGACAGCACGCTCGTCCATCGCCATGCGTACCGCTATTACCCGCTGCTGCGCCAGATCGTATCGGCCCTGGTCGGCCTCGTGACGCTCGCGCTGCTGCTGCAGGTGTGGGGCGTGCCGGTGCTGCGCGCGTTCGAAGTCGGCACGATCGGCCACCGGCTCGCGTCCGCGCTCGCGACGATCGCGATCGCGGCCGTGGTCGCGCTCGTGGCGTGGGAGGCCGCGAACATCGCGATCGAGCGCCGTCTGCAGACCTGGTCGAACGACGGCAACCTGATGCGCGCCGCGCGCCTGCGTACGCTGCTGCCGATGCTGCGCACGCTGCTGTTCGTGCTGATCGCGCTGGTGGTCGTGATGACGGGGATGAGCCAGCTCGGCGTGAACGTCGGCCCGCTGCTGGCCGGCGCGAGCATCTTCGGCGTCGCGCTCGGCTTCGGCTCGCAGAAGCTCGTGCAGGATTTCATCACCGGGATCTTCCTGCTGATGGAGAACGCGATGCAGGTCGGCGATTCGGTCACGCTCGCGGGCGTGTCGGGCACGGTCGAGTACCTGTCGATTCGCACGGTGCGGCTGCGCGCCGGCGACGGCTCGCTGTACACGATCCCGTTCAGCTCGGTGACGACCGTCAACAACACGAATCGCGGGCTCGGCAACGCGGCTGTCAAGGTGTCGATCGCGTACGGCGAGGACGTCGACCGCGCGGTGGCGGCGCTGCGGGAGATCGGCGCCGCGTTGCGCGACGATCCGACCTACCGCGACGGCATCCTGTCGGATTTCAGCTATTGGGGCGTCGACCAGGTCGACGGCGCGTCGCTCGCGCTCGTGGGGCAGATGCAGTGCACGGACACGACGCGCTGGAGCGTGCAGCGGGAGTTCAACCGGCGCATCGCGACGCTGTTTTCCGCGCGCGGGATCCGGATCGCGAATCCGCAGCGCAGTGTGGTCGCCTACGAGGGCGGCGCGCCTGATCCGGCTCATCCCGCCGCGCGGCAGGCGGCCGTGGCGGATCGCCCATGAAAACGGCCCGATCGGCGTACGCGGATCGGGCCGTTTCGGGGCGGCTCGGCCTGTTTGCCAAGCCCCGCGCGAACGGGCGCGAACGGGCGGGACCGGGCGGGACCGGGCGCAGACGGCTGCGCGGGGCGCGCTTACTTCACGCGCATGCCGGGCTTCGCGCCGCCGTGCGGTTCGAGGATGTACAGGCCCGGTTCGGCCTTCTCGTCCGCGGCGGAGGCCGCGAGCACCATCCCTTCCGACAGGCCGAACTTCATCTTGCGCGGCGCGAGGTTCGCGACCATCACCGTGAGCTTGCCGACGAGCTGCTCGGGCTGATATGCGGACTTGATGCCCGAGAACACGTTGCGGGTCTTGTCCTCGCCGATGTCGAGCGTTAGTTGCAGCAGCTTGTCCGATCCTTCGACCGCCTGGCACGCGACGATCTTCGCGATGCGCAGGTCGACCTTCGCGAAATCGTCGATCGTGATGAACGGCTCGTCGCCGGCCGCGGGCGCCGCGGCCTTGGCGGCGGGCTTCGCGTCCTTGCGCGCGGGCTGCGCCGCGGCTTCCGCGCCTTGCAGCGAGCCGCGGTTCGCCGCGAGGAGCGCCTCGATCTGCTTCGGATCGACGCGCGTCATCAGATGCTGGTACGCGCGGATCGGCTGCGTCGACGACAGCGGGCGCGCGGCGTCCGACCACACGAGCGGCTCGATCCCGAAGAACTGTTCGACGGCGGCCGCGACGCCCGGCAACACCGGCTTCAGCGCGAGCGTGAGCAGGCGGAACGCTTCGAGGCTCACGCTGCAGGTCTCGTGCAGCGCGACCGCGTTGGCGGGATCCTTGGCCTGTTCCCACGGCTTCGCCGTATCGACGTAGGCGTTCACCGCATCGGCGAGTTCCATCGCGTGACGCAGCGCGCGGCCGTATTCGCGCGCCTCGTAGTGGGCGGCAATGGCGGGGATCGCGTCGCGCAGCGTCGCGAGCAGCGGATGGTTCATCGCGCTGTCCTGCACGCGGCCGTCGAAGCGCTTGAGCAGGAAGCCCGCGGCGCGGCTTGCGATGTTCACGTACTTGCCGATCAGGTCGCTGTTGACGCGCGCCTGGAAGTCCTCGAGGTTCAGGTCGAGGTCTTCCATCGTCGCGTTGAGCTTCGCGGCGAAGTAGTAGCGCAGCCACTCCGGGTTGAGGCCGGCGTCGATGTAGCTTTGCGCGGTGATGAAGGTGCCGCGCGACTTCGACATCTTCGCGCCGTCGACGGTCAGGAAGCCGTGCGCGAACACGTTGGTCGGCGTGCGATGGCCGGAGAATTCGAGCATCGCGGGCCAGAACAGCGTGTGGAAATACAGGATGTCCTTGCCGATGAAGTGGTACTGCTCGGTCGTGCTGTCCTGGCGGACCCAGGCGTCGAAATCGATGCCGCGCTGCGCGCACAGGTTCTTGAAGCTCGCGTAATAGCCGACGGGCGCGTCGAGCCACACGTAGAAATACTTGCCGGGCGCGCCCGGGATCTCGAAGCCGAAGTACGGCGCGTCGCGCGAGATGTCCCAGTCGGCGAGCTTCGCCTCGCCGGCGTCGCCGAGCCATTCGCGCATCTTGTTGGTCGCCTCGGCTTGCGCGAGGCCGCTCACCCAGCCGCGCAGGAACGACTCGCAGCGCGGATCGGAGAGGCGGAAGAAGTAGTGCACCGACTTGCGGCGCTCGGGCGCCGCGCCCGACACGACCGAATACGGGTTGAGCAGGTCGGTCGGCTGATAGGTGCTGCCGCACACCTCGCAGTTGTCGCCGTACTGGTCCTTCGCGTGGCACTTCGGGCACTCGCCCTTGATGAAGCGGTCCGGCAGGAACATCTGCTTGACCGGGTCGTAGGCCTGCTCGATCTCGCGTTCGGCGATCAGGCCGGCGTCCTTGAGCGCGAGATAGATCTGCTCGCTCAGCACGCGGTTCTCGTCGGAGTCGGTCGTGTAGAAGTTGTCGAACGAAATCCCGTAGCTGTCGAAGTCGCGCTTGTGCTCGCGCCACACGCGCTCGATCAGCTGCTTCGGCGTCAGGCCTTCCTGCTCGGCGCGCAGCATGATGGGCGTGCCGTGGGTGTCGTCGGCGCCGATGTAATAGACCTCGTGGCCGTGCATGCGCAGCGCCCGCACCCAGATGTCGGTCTGGATGTATTCGACCAGATGGCCGATGTGGATCTGTCCGTTCGCATAGGGCAGCGCGGACGTGACGAGGATCTGGCGGCGGGCGTGCGGTGCGTCGGCGGGCGCGGAAGTGAGGTCGGAGGCGGACATAGGGTCGGTAGAAGGCAGTGGAGACGATCTCGGGGAAGCTGCGATTCTAGCAGGCGCGGGTTTGCCCGCCGTTCGCCGGGGGCGGTGGACGGTCCGGCGCGGGACGGGGACGAACCCAGGACGGGGGAAGCGGGCGGCGGCGCGGGATGGGGGACGGGCGCCAAGACGCGCGGAGGCACCGGAAAACGATGCCGATGCTGCGCTGCGCAAGGGAAACGACAGGCAAAAAAAACCGGGGCGGATTCGGCCCCGGAGCAACAACGACAAGAGGAGAATGGTGACGCGCCGGCAGCACCAGCCACGTACCGTATAGAAAGACCGGTGGGCGTCGAGGAAGTTCGAAGATTTTTTCGATTTCTTGCCAGACGCCCGCCGAGCCTTGTCCGGCGGGGCTCGGCGCGCCGCGCGCGGCGTCTCCCGGGGCGTCGTGCTTACTGGGCCGGCTGTTGCGGCGCGCGCAGGTAGATCTCGACGCGGCGGTTCTGCGCGCGGCCGGCCTCGGTCGCGTTGTCGGCGATCGGGTTCGACGCGCCCATGCCTTGCGCGGACAGGCGGCCGCCCGCCACGCCGCGCTGCACCAGCGCGGTCACCGTGCTCTGCGCGCGGTTCTGCGACAGCGTCTGGTTGTACGGCGCCGAGCCGGTGCTGTCCGTGTAGCCGACCACCGACGCGGTGATCTGCGGGTTCTGGTTCAAGGTCGACGCGAGGTCGTTGAGCAGCGGCGCGAAGGCGGGCGTGATCGCGTACTGGTTGGTCGCGAACGTGACCGAACTCGGCACGTTCAGCTTGAGCGAGCCGTCCGGCTGCTCGGTGACCTGGGTGCCCGTCTGCTGCGCCGACGGCGCGAGCTTGTTCTTGATCGCCTGCCAGTTGTAACCCGTCACGCCGCCGACCAGCGCGCCGACGCCCGCGCCGATCGCCGCGCCCTTGCCGCCGCCCGCGAGCGCACCGATCCCGGCGCCGAGCGCGGCGCCCGCGCCGGTGCCGACCGCCGTGTTATTGCCCTGCGGCGTCGCGCAACCTGCCAGCATGGCGCCGGCGAGAGCGAAAACGGACAAGCGCATCGCGATTTTGGTATTCATGTTGGATTCCTCTCTGGATAGATCGAGTCGACAAGGACACAAATAAGCACTGCTTGGCGGCCGAGGCCGCCTGCGCCGCGCGGCAAACCCCGACCATCACGATGGCCGTTCGGACAGGGCGTCGCCTCAGCCTCTACAATATAGGCGCTACGGGGCGGATATGGCCCCGATCTGCGCCGCCCGCGAAGCGTGCGCCGCAACGCGTCGCCGCGCAATGGCGTGCAACACATTTTTTCACTTTTCCCGCTTTCAGCCCCGTTATTTGAAGATTATTGATGATTTGGGCGCTTTTAAGCGACGTTCTTCCCACGGAGTATCGATGAGCATTGACCGGGCTTTGGTCGACGCCGCACTTGCGGCTCTCACTGACCCCAATACCGGCCGCCCGTATGCGGCGAACAAGGGCATTCGCGATGTCGCGATCGACGGCGACGCGGTGACGCTCGAGGTCGTGCTCGGCTATCCCGCGCGCAGCCAGTTCGAGGCGGTGCGCGGGCAGGTCGCCGCGGCGCTGGCCGCGGTGCCGGGCGTGCGCGAGGCGCGCATCGCGGTGTCGCAGGACATCGTGGCGCACACGGTGCAGCGCGGCGTGAAACTGCTGCCGAACGTGAAGAACATCGTGGCGGTCGCGTCCGGCAAGGGCGGGGTGGGCAAGAGCACCACCGCGGTCAACCTCGCGCTCGCGCTCGCGGCCGAGGGCGCGTCGGTCGGCGTGCTCGACGCCGACATCTATGGGCCCTCGCTGCCGACCATGCTCGGCATCCACGGGCGGCCGGAATCGCCCGACAACCAGTCGATGAACCCGATGGTGGGGCATGGGCTGCAGGCGAACTCGATCGGCTTCCTGATCGAGGAAGACAACCCGATGGTGTGGCGCGGCCCGATGGCGACCTCGGCGCTCGAACAGCTGCTGCGCCAGACCAACTGGCAGGCGCTCGACTACCTGATCGTCGACATGCCGCCGGGCACGGGCGACATCCAGCTCACGCTCGCGCAGCGCGTGCCGGTGACGGGCGCGGTGATCGTGACGACGCCGCAGGACATCGCGCTGCTCGACGCGAAAAAGGGGCTCAAGATGTTCGAGAAGGTCGGCATCCCGATCCTCGGCATCGTCGAGAACATGAGCATCCACGTGTGTTCGAACTGCGGCCACGAAGAGCCGATCTTCGGCGCGGGCGGCGGCGCGCGCATGGCGCAGGATTACGGGGTGAAGGTGCTCGGCAGCCTGCCGCTCGACATCGCGATCCGCGAGCAGGCGGACAGCGGCACGCCCACCGTGGTCGCGGATCCGGGCGGCGCGCTCGCCGAACGCTATCGCGCGATCGCGCGCAGCGTGGCGATCGCGATTGCCGAGCGCGCGAAGGACATGACCTCGAAGTTCCCGAGCATCGTTGTTCAAAATACGTAAAATGCCTTGCCGGACGGGGGGTGCCGCTGTTTTAAGCGCGGCGAGGCGCGGTATGATGTCGACTTTTCCAGGTCCACTTACCCGTCCGGCGGGCGCGGCGCGCCACCCCGCGCGCATCAGCCGGCATGAGGAACGCATGAAACCACGACTCGACGGCGCATTTGGCCGCCTCGCGCGCGGCGTGCTCGCCCTCCTGGCCGCCGGCGGCATGCTGGCCGGCTGCACGTCGTTCGCGTCGCAGCACGAGAAGCGGGCCGACGCGATGCTGCAGCCGACGGTCGGCAGCCAGGCGCGCGGCACCGTGACCTTCGTCGAGCGGCCGGATGGCGTGCAGGTCACCTACAACTTCTCCGGGCTGCCGCCGAACAGCGACCACGCGCTGCAGGTTCACGAGCGCGGCGACTGCAACGCGGGCGACGGCTCGAGCGCGGGCCCCGTGTTCTCGCCCGCGGCCGACCGGCTGCGCGCGGGCGCGCGCGTCGGCGGCGATCTCGGCAACATCCACGCGGATGCGAACGGCGTCGCGGCGGGCTTCATCGTCGCGCCGGACGTCGCGCTCGACGGGGTGCGCTCGGTGCTCGCGCGGTCGGTGCTCGTGCATCGCGACGCGAGCGATCCGCTGTTTCCGCAGCACGGCGCGGGCCCCGGTCTCGCGTGCGGCGTGATTCGTCCGTAAAGCGCCGCGTCGACGCGGCGCCGATCGCGTAAAATGTGCGCCTTTCGCGGCCGCCGTCCGTCGGCCGGCCTCCTTCCTCGTTTTCTGGCGCTTTTTTATGAGCATCAAGTCCGACAAGTGGATTCGGCGCATGGCCGAAGAGCACAAGATGATCGAGCCGTTCGTGCCCGGTCAGGTCCGCGCGTCCGAGGACGGGCGCAGGATCGTCAGCTACGGCACGTCGAGCTACGGCTACGACATCCGCTGCGCCGACGAATTCAAGATCTTCACCAACATCAATTCGACGATCGTCGACCCGAAGAACTTCGACGAAGGTTCGTTCGTCGACTTCAAGGGCGACGTCTGCATCATCCCGCCGAATTCGTTCGCGCTCGCGCGCACGGTCGAGTACTTCCGGATCCCGCGCACGGTGCTGACCGTGTGCCTCGGCAAGTCGACCTACGCGCGCTGCGGGATCATCGTCAACGTCACGCCGTTCGAGCCCGAGTGGGAAGGCTACGTGACGCTCGAGTTCTCGAACACCACGCCGCTGCCCGCGAAGATCTACGCGAACGAAGGCGTCGCACAGGTCCTCTTCTTCGAGAGCGACGAGGTGTGCGAGGTGTCGTACGCCGATCGCGGCGGCAAGTATCAGGGGCAACGGGGTGTCACGCTCCCGAAAACCTGATCTGCTTGTATATCGAACACCGCCAGTTACCGGGTGACCGCTGCGCGTGATGCGCCGCGGTCGTTTCTTTTTGGAGAATCGCCCATGAAGTTTCGTTTTCCCGTCGTCATCATCGACGAAGATTTCCGCTCCGAAAATATTTCCGGGTCCGGCATCCGGGCGCTGGCGGAAGCGATCGAGAAGGAAGGGGTGGAAGTCCTCGGCCTCACGAGCTACGGCGACCTGACCTCGTTCGCGCAGCAGTCGAGCCGCGCGTCGTGCTTCATCCTGTCGCTCGACGACGACGAACTGATGCTCGGCGAGACCGGCGCGGACGGCGAGCTGCCCGAGCTGGCGACCGCGATCATCGAGCTGCGCGCGTTCGTGACCGAAGTGCGCCGCCGCAACGGCGACATCCCGATCTTCCTGTACGGCGAGACGCGCACCTCGCGGCACCTGCCGAACGACATCCTGCGCGAGCTGCACGGCTTCATCCACATGTTCGAGGACACGCCGGAGTTCGTCGCGCGCCACATCATCCGCGAGGCGAAGGTCTATCTCGACTCGCTCGCGCCGCCGTTCTTCAAGGAGCTCGTCAAGTACGCGGACGAGGGCTCGTACTCGTGGCACTGCCCGGGCCACTCGGGCGGCGTCGCGTTCCTGAAGAACCCGCTCGGCCAGATGTTCCATCAGTTCTTCGGCGAGAACATGCTGCGCGCGGACGTCTGCAACGCGGTCGACGAGCTCGGCCAGCTGCTCGACCACACCGGCCCCGTCGCGGCCTCGGAGCGCAACGCGGCGCGCATCTTCAGCGCGGACCACCTGTTCTTCGTCACCAACGGCACCTCGACCTCGAACAAGATCGTCTGGCACGCGACGGTCGCGCCGGGCGACATCGTGCTGGTCGATCGCAACTGCCACAAGTCGATCCTGCACGCGATCACGATGACGCATGCGATCCCGGTGTTCCTGACGCCGACCCGCAACCACTTCGGCATCATCGGCCCGATCCCGCGCGACGAGTTCAAGCCGGAGAACATCCGCAAGAAGATCGAGGCGAACCCGTTCGCGCGCGAGGCGCTCAAGAAGAACCCGAACCTCAAGCCGCGGATTCTCACGATCACGCAGAGCACCTACGACGGCGTGGTCTACAACGTCGAGCAGATCAAGGATCTGCTGGGCGACCTGCTCGACACGCTGCACTTCGACGAAGCGTGGCTGCCGCACGCCGAGTTCCACCCGTTCTACCAGGACATGCACGCGATCGGCGCGGGCCGGCCGCGCACCGGCGCGCTGGTGTTCGCGACCCACTCGACCCACAAGCTGCTGGCCGGCATCTCGCAGGCCTCGCAGATCGTCGTGCAGGATTCCGAACACCGCACCTTCGACAAGCACCGCTTCAACGAAGCGTACCTGATGCACACCTCGACGAGCCCGCAGTACGCGATCATCGCGTCGTGCGACGTCGCGGCCGCGATGATGGAGCCGCCGGGCGGCACGGCGCTCGTCGAGGAATCGATCGCCGAGGCGATCGACTTCCGCCGCGCGATGCGCAAGGTCGACGCCGAATACGGCGACGACTGGTTCTTCTCGGTGTGGGGGCCGGACGATCTCGCGGAAGAGGGCATCGGCTCGCGCGAGGACTGGATCCTGCAGCCGAACGACCATTGGCACGGCTTCGGCCCGCTCGCCGAAGGCTTCAACATGCTCGATCCGATCAAGGCGACGATCATCACGCCGGGGCTCGACGTGGACGGCGAGTTCGGCGAGACCGGGATTCCGGCGGCGATCGTCACGAAGTACCTGGCCGAGCACGGCATCATCGTCGAGAAGACCGGCCTGTACTCGTTCTTCATCATGTTCACGATCGGCATCACGAAGGGCCGCTGGAACTCGATGGTGACCGAGCTGCAGCAGTTCAAGGACGACTACGACAACAACCAGCCGCTGTGGCGCGTGCTGCCGGAATTCGTCGCGCAGTTCCCGATCTACGAGCGCGTCGGCCTGCGCGACCTGTGCGCGCAGATCCACGACGTCTACCGCGCGAACGACATCGCTCGCCTGACGACCGAGATGTACCTGTCGAACATGGAGCCCGCGATGAAGCCGTCGGATGCGTTCGCGAAGCTCGCGCACCGCGAGATCGATCGCGTGCCGCTCGACGAGCTGGAAGGCCGCGTGACGAGCATCCTGCTGACGCCTTACCCGCCGGGCATTCCGCTGTTGATCCCGGGCGAGCGCTTCAACAAGACCATCGTCAACTACCTGCGGTTCGCGCGCGATTTCAACGCGCGCTTCCCGGGCTTCCACACCGACATCCACGGCCTCGTCGCGGAAGAGATGAACGGGCGCGTCGAGTACTACGTCGATTGCGTGCGCGACTGACGATGCCGACGATGGGCGTGACGCGCATGCGTAGGCCGCTCGCGCGTGCGGCGCTGGTCGCGGCGCTTGCCTGGGCCGCCGCCGCGGGCGTCGCGCGCGCGGAAGTCGCGGCGGCCGATCCGATCGACGTCGCGATGCGGCAGTGTCTCGCGCAGCGCGACCGCTCGTCGACCGTCGGCCAGATCCAGTGCATGGACGAGGCGCGGCAGAAATGGCAGGCCGCGATGGGCGAGACGTACGCGCGGCTCGTGCGGGTGGCGCCCGCCGATGCGAAGCGCGGCTGGCAGGAGAGCCAGCGCCGCTGGCTCGCGTGGCGCGGCGACGAGCTGCCGCTCGCGCGCGCGGTGTACGAGACCACGCAGGGCACGATGTATGCGATGGCGAGCGCCGACATGCAGTTGCAGCCGGTGCGCGACCGCGCGCTCGCGCTGCGCGAGGCGGCCGACCGCTATGCGCAGCCCGGCGGCGCGAAAGGCGCGGTGCACCGGGTGCGGCCGTGCGCGCAGGACGCCGCGTGCGAGCACGCGCAGTTCGATCTGAATCGCTACGCCGCGAAGCTGCAGAAACGCATGCCGGCCCGCTCGCGCGCGACGCTGATGCGCGCGCAGCGCGCCTGGGCGTCGTTCCGCGACGGCACCACGCCGCTCATCAGCGAGGACGAGCGCGTCGACCTGATCGGCGCGCGGGTCGCGACGCTCAAGCGTTTCTCCGAGACGGTCGGCAACCGCTGAGCGGCGGGCCCCCGCCGCTCAGGCGGCGCCGGCGCGCGGCGCGGCGGCGAACCACGTGGGCACGTGCGCGACCGCCTCGTCGAGCGAGGTGAGGATCCTGAAACTCAATGCGATGACTTCCGGCGTGGGCGTCTTGAGGTCGGGCACGGTGATGACCGATGCGCCCGAGCGGGCGGCCGCATGCGCGCCGAAATCACTGTCCTCGAACGCGAGGCAGGCCTGCGCGGGCACCGCGAGGCGCTCGGCCGCGAGCCGGTAGACGGCGGGATCGGGCTTGCCGCGCGCGACCTCGTCGCCGCCCGCGAGCGCGGCGAAGCGCTGCAGCACGCCGACTTCGTCGAGCCTCGCGCGGATCACGTCGCGGCCCGACGACGAGGCGACCGCGCACGGAATGCCGGCGCGCGCGAGCGCGTCGAGCAGGGCGAGCGCGCCGGGCTTGAGCGGATACTTCGGGGTCGACGTCGGCGTGGCGAGCTGCGCGCGCACGCGTCCCGCCACCACGCTGAACGCCGCTTCGCTGCCGAGCAGGCGGGCGAGGATCCGCTGCCCTTCCGCGAACGAGCGGCCGACGATCTGCAGGTAGTCGGCGGGCGCGAGCGTCACGCCGTGTTCGCGGGCGACCGCGAGCCAGGTGTTCATGATGGTGCGCTCGGAATCGATGAGCAGACCGTCCATGTCGAAGATCGCCGCTGAGAACATCCGCTTCCCTCGTGAGGTGTGATGCGGCCGCGCGTCGCGCGGCGAAAAAAAAGCGGACACCGCCGGTGTCCGCCGTGGCGCCGCAGCCGCTCAGCGGCCGAGCGTCGCGCGCGCCGCCCGCACGGCCGCGCGCACCTGGTCGGGCGCGGTGCCGCCCGGGTGGTTGCGGCTCGCGACCGACCCTTCGAGCGTCAGATAGCCGAACACGTCGTCGCCGATCAGGTGCGCGACGTTCGGCAACTCCTGCTTCATTTCGTCGAGCGTCAGGTCGGCGAGGTCGCAGCCGCGCACTTCGCAGATCCGCACCGCGTGCGCGACCGCTTCGTGCGCGTCGCGGAACGGCAGGCCGCGCTTGACGAGGTAGTCGGCGAGGTCGGTCGCGGTCGAGAAGCCCTGCAGCGCGGCGGCGCGCATCGCGTCCGGCTTCACGGTGATGCCCGCGACCATCTCGGCGAAGATGCGCAGCGTGTCGGCGACCGTGTCGACCGTGTCGAACAGCGGCTCCTTGTCTTCCTGGTTGTCCTTGTTGTAGGCGAGCGGCTGGCCCTTCATCAGCGTGAGCAGCGCGATCAGGTGGCCGTTCACGCGGCCGGTCTTGCCGCGCGCGAGCTCGGGCACGTCCGGGTTCTTCTTCTGCGGCATGATCGAGCTGCCGGTGCAGAAGCGGTCCGCGAGATCGATGAAGCCGACGCGCGGGCTCATCCACAGCACCAGTTCCTCGGACAGGCGCGACACGTGCGTCATCACGAGCGCCGACGCGGCGGTGAACTCGATCGCGAAGTCGCGATCCGACACCGCGTCGAGCGAGTTCGCGCAGATGCCGTCGAAGCCGAGCGTCTTGGCGACCGCGTGGCGGTCGATCGGGTAGCTGGTGCCGGCGAGCGCGGCCGCGCCGAGCGGCAGGCGGTTCACCCGGGTGCGGCAGTCGCGCATCCGTTCCGCGTCGCGCGTGAACATTTCCACATAGGCGAGCAGATGGTGGCCGAAGGTCACGGGCTGCGCGACCTGCAGGTGCGTGAAGCCCGGCAGGATGGTGTCGGCGTGCTGCTCGGCGAGGTCGAGCAGCGCGCCGCGCAGGTCGCCGAGCAGGTCGCCGATGCGGTCGATCTCGCCGCGCAGCCACAGGCGGATGTCGGTCGCGACCTGGTCGTTGCGCGAGCGGCCCGTATGCAGGCGCTTGCCCGCGTCGCCGATCAGCGCGGTCAGGCGCGCCTCGATATTCAGGTGCACGTCCTCGAGATCGAGCTGCCACTCGAATTCGCCGCGTTCGATCTCGCCCTTGATCTGCGCCATGCCGCGTTCGATCGCGGCCAGGTCGTCGGCGCCGATGATGCGCTGCGCGGCGAGCATGTTCGCGTGCGCGAGCGAGCCGGCGATGTCGACGAGCGCGAGGCGCTTGTCGAAAAAGACCGACGACGTGTAGCGCTTGACCAGTTCCGACATCGGTTCCGAGAAGCGGGCCGACCAGGCCTCGCCCTTTTTGTGCAGTTGGGACGTCATGGCGATTCTTTGAGGGGGAGTGAAGGCGGCTCGCGCCGCGCAGGGATAGCGGATCATTCTAGCATCGCGGCGCGCCCGGGCCGGCGGGCGCCGCGCCTACTTGAGGTCGCACACGAGCGGGCCGAGGGTGGGCGGCGTGCCGTCGGCCGGGCGCGTGTAGGGGAACGACACGTCGCAGCGGCGGCCGTTGCCGCTGATCTCGAGGTGATTGAGCGCGCCGAGGCCGCTCACGAAGGTCATGCCGTCGTAGCCGACGATCGTGCGCGCGCCGTTCTCGACCTGGCGCACCGCGAGGCCGGGCGGCAGCGGCGCGCCCTGCGCGTCGCGCAGCAGCACCGACGCGGCCTGCTCGCGCGTGATCGCGAAGCGCGCGAGCACCCCGGAGCCGGCCTGCGGCACCACGTTCCGCATCGTGTCCGAGAGCCGCACGTCGATCGGCAGGCGCAGGCTGTCGATCGCGATCCGGTTGTTCTGGTACGAATTCAGGTCCGGAATCAGGAAGTGGCCGCGCCCGTCGGTCGTGCCGATGGCGCGGTTCTCGTGCAGCACCGGCACGCCGGGCGCGGCGTCGGTCGACACCAGCGCGAACGCGTCGTCGATGCGCCGCGACGGCAGCGCGCTGCCGTCCATCAGCACGAGCGCGCCGCTCACGTCGAGCGAGACGTTGCGGCGGCCCGCGATGGTTTGCGCGAGCGCCGTCACCTGGCCGGCGCGGCCGAGGTACTGGGCCTGCGCCTGGCCGTAGCGCACGTCGCCCGCGTTGCCCGCCTGCACCGCCCAGCCGGGGCCGCCGTCGTAGTCGGGCGGCCGGGTCGCGTTGACGCTGTAGATCGATTCGCCGTTCTGGCGGCCGACGTTGGCGTTGATCGAGGTGTTGTTGCCGAGGCCGAGGTTCATGCTGAGGAACGCGCCGCGCGAATCGCGCTGGCGGAAGTCCTGGAATGCGCTCACGGTCAGCGACAGCAGGCCGCCGAGGCTGATCGAGTAGGCCACCGAGCCGATCTGCGAGGTCGGCGCGCCCGGATACTTGAGGCCGATGTAGCTGAGCGACAGCGTCTGCGCGCGGATGAACGGCAGCGACAGCGTGACGCGGTCGGTGACGGTGGGCACCGGCGTGCCGTCGCGCGCGGCGAGGTCGCCGTAGTTCGCCACCGTGCGCAGGGTCTGCGCGTCGATCGAGAAGCGCGGCTCGATCAGCTGGTAGCCGAGCCCGAACTGCGCGCCCGCGAGCCGGCCCGCGCTCGCGGCGGCCGAGGCGCTGACGACGCCCGCCATGCCGAGCCGCAGCAGCGCGCCCGCGCCCGCGTTGTAGAGCCCGCTCGTGACCTCGGCGTGGGTCTCGGCGGTGAAGGTGTCGGTGAGCCCGTAGCGCGCGGTCGCGCTCGCGGCCGGATGCGGGTCGTAGTCGAACGAATCGAGTCCGTAGGCGCGCCGCAGGAAACCCGCCTCGACGCCGTAGCTCGCGAGTCCGGGCGCGAGCATCCGGGTGTCGATGTAGAGCGGCAGCGAGGTCGCGATCGAGCGTCCGAGCGCGTCGCGCGTGATCACGGTCGCGTTGCCGCCGCCGATGATGCCCGGCACGTTGTTGATCACGAACGGCCCGCTCGGCACGTTGCTGCTGAATTGGCGCACGTTGTTCACGTACAGGTCGACCGAGGTCGGCACGACGGCCGAGCCCGGCAGCGCGGGCACCGGGAAGGTCACGAGGTCGGGGCGCAGCGCGAAATTGCTGCGCCACTGCACGCCGCCGAGGCGCAGCGAACGGCTCCAGGCGAGCGACGACGAGATGGTGTCGCCGAGCTGCAGGGTGCTCAGCGTCTTCGGATCGGAGCGGCTCCACGAGGTGTCGTAGCGCGTATAGCGCTGGTCGCCGCGATAGAACGACGCGATGCCCGTCGTGCTGAACACGCCGGCCGGATCGAAATAGCGCAGTTCGCTCCACAGCGACACCGGCGCGTGCTCGCCGCTTTGCGCGTAGAGGTCGTAGTTGAGCAGCACGCCGCGCCCGGCGGTGGCGTTCGGGGTGGCCTGGATCGCGCGCGTGTCGTAGGTGTGCGGGATGCGCAGCGCGTTGGGCACCTCGAGCGCGATGGTCTGGCTCGTGACGTCGTAGCGATAGCGCAGGCCCGGCAGCGCGTCGAGCGCGACCAGCGCGTTGGCGGGCAGCTTCAGGCTCGCGGTCGTGATGCCGAGGTCGTTGAGATCGTCCTGGCTGGCCGACAGCCGCTCGTCGTGCACGCTGAAATGCACGATCAGGTGGGTCGGTTCGCCGTTGAGCGTGACGTCGAGATACAGGTCGTCCGGCGCGCCCGCGGCGGAGCCGGGCAGGGCCGCGCGCGCGTCGGACGGAATCACGCGCGGCAGGTCCTGCGCGCGCGCGGCCGGTTCGAACGCGGCGAGCGCGAGCGCGAGCGCGGCGGCGGCAGCAGGGGCGGCCAGGCGCCCGGGGCGCCCGGACATCGTCGGGCGGGGCGCGGGGCGAGCGAGCGGCACGGTCGGACGAGCGGGAGCGGGGGGGCGTCGGGTTCAGGGCGAGGCCACGGCGGCCTCGACCTTCTGCAGGTTGACGATGGCCTCCACGCGGCGGATCTGCGGCCCGATCGCCGGATCGAGCCGCAGCGGCCACTGCCGCGCGCTGCCCGCGAGCGCATAGCCGAGCAGGCCCTCGGTGATCTCGTAGCGCTTGCCGGCCGCGTCGACGAGGCGCACGGCCGAGATCTGCGCGTGATGCTCGCCGCGGTTCGCGACGCGCAACTGCCAGGCCTGCTCGCCGCGCGCGAGGCTCCAGTCGAGCTGGGCGGGCGCGCCGGCCGTGGCGGGCGCGACGAACACCGGGATCGAGTAGCGCAGGCGGATCGTGATGCCGCTCGTCACCGGCGCGTCGGGCGTCGGCAGCTCGTCGATCAGCACGCGGTAGCTCTGCTCGCGCGGCGGCTTGTCGCGCGCGGTGCGCACGAGCCGCACCAACTGGTCCGACTGCGCGCCGATCTGCAGCAGCGGCGGGCTCGCGACCAGCTCCGGGGCGGGCGTGAGCACGTCGTCGCCGTGTTCCTGGGTCCAGCGATAGGTGCGCACCTGGCCGTAGATCGGCCGGTCGCCCGGGTTGCGCAGCGTGAGGGCCGCCGCGGGACTGTCGGCGGCGAGGTCGAGCGTGACGGGCGAGATCTGCAGGGTCGCGCCGTGCGCCGCGGCCGCCGCGAGGCCGCAGGCCAGCGCGCAGAGCAGGCGCGCGCGGATCGGGAAAAGGTCAGAAGAAGACACTCGCGGTAATGGTGGACTGGTAGGTGTCGTTTTGCGGGGTGGTCTGCGCGGGCACCTGGCCGTAGACGGTCAGGGTCTGCGTCGAGCCGGAGCCGGTGCCGCCGAGCGTATTGGTGCCCTGTGTGTTGCCCCAGATGGTCGTGTGGCCGGCGTCCTGGTAGAGCTGGTAGTTGACGACGGCGAGGTTGAGCAGCAGGCTGCCCGCCAGCACCCGGTTCGTCACGGTCGAGCCGAGCACCGAGCCGCCGTCGAGCCCGACGTTGTACGGCGTCGCGTTCGAGCAGGTGACCGAGAGGGTCGTGGTCTGGTTGATCGCCGTGGTCAGCACGCCGGTCGTGCCGAACGCGAGCGGATTCGCCGCGATCGTGCAGTTGGCCTGGATCGTCAGCGTGACGCCGAAGGTGCCCGTCGCGGTGCCGTTCGAATACACGGCGGCGCGGACCGCCTGCATCGGCGGCATGGCGGCCAGGCTCGCGGCGAGCGCGAGCCTGGTGAAGACGCGTGCGGTCGCATTCATGGGCGGCTCCGGTGAGGTCGCGCGGCGCTCGCCGCGCGCGTCGGTCAGAAGTAGACGGTTGCGGTGACGGTGGTCTGGTACGTGTCGGGCTTCGGCGTCGACTGGGCGGCCACCTGGCCGTACACGTTGATCGTCTGCGCGGAGCCGGAACCGGTGCCGCCGACGGTGTTGGTGCCCTGCGTGTTGCCCCACACGGTCGTGTGGCCCGAGTCCTGGTAGAGCTGGAAGCCGACGGTCGTGCCGGTGTTGCCGGTCGCGGTGCCGGCCAGCAGCCGGGCGGTGACGGTCGAGCCGGTGACGTTGCCGGCGTCGAGCCCGACGTTGTAGGGCGTCAGGTTGGAGCAGGTGACCGACAGCGTGGTCTGCTGGTTGAGGGCGGCCGCGAGCACGCCGGTCGTGCCGAACGCGAGCGGCGTCGCGGCGATCGTGCAGTTGGCCTGGATCGTCAGCGTGACGTTGAAGGTGGCCGTCGCCGTGCCGTTCGAGTAAACCGCGGCCTCGGCGGGCTGGAAGGCCGGTGTCGCGGCGAGCAGCGCGGCCGCCGCGGCCGACAGAAACGGACGGAAAGAGTGGTTCATCGCGTAGCGCTCCTGCTGTTCTGGTTGTGAACCGCCGGGACTGCTCCCGGGGGTGAAACAACACCTCGAGGATCGGCGAATCGGACGGATTTTTATTCAGGATATTCCTGATGTTTTAGGTAAGATTAGCGCACGGATTATTGGGCTGCAACGGTGAAAGTGAAAAATCAATTAATAAGTATTGGAAAAGGAGAATTAAAGTACTCTGGATGCATGTCATTTCAAGCCTATGCTGGTTAATGATCCCGTGGATCGGTGCATTCGTGGAATACCGATCGAGGCGCAAGAAATTCTTTTATGGAATCGAATTGTTTGTGTCTGAATAAGATTGTTCATGATTTTTGAAATTGAATTGTGGGCGACTATTTCGTGGAGTTGGAATGACGGAGTCGGCAGTGCTGCGCATTGAAAAACAACGGCGCGGATGGATGCGGTTTCTGAAACGGGGCCTGTTCGCGCTCGGCATGCTGATCGCGTTGGCGGCGCCCTGGGCGGCCGCGCGCGCCGAGACCTGCACGGTGACCGCGCCCGCGCCGAGCTTCGGTTCGGTGAGCCCGATCGCGCTCACCGCGGTCACGACCACGTCGACCATGACCGTCACCTGCACCTGGTCCGCGATCACGCTCGTGCCGAACGTGCTCGTGTGCCTGAACCTGGGCGGCACGAGCCCGCGCTACCTGACCAGCGGCGCGAACCAGATGCAGTACGACCTGTATCAGGACGCCGGCTATACGACGAGCTGGGGCTCGACCTACTCGGGCACGACGCCGATTTCGCTGATCCTGACGAAGCCGGCGCTGTCGACCACCACGAGCGCGAACGTGACGATCTACGGAAAGATCGCCGCGAACCAGCCGACGGTGCCGTCGGTCGGCAACGCGAACACGGTCTACTCGCAAAACTTCGGCGGCAGCCAGACCTCGCTCAACTACCTGTTCTACCTGTTGGGGCCGCCGAGCTGCACGGGGCAGACCGCGTACGGCACGTTCGCGTTCACGGCCACCGCGACGGTGATCAACAACTGCAACATCACGGCGACCAACGTCGCGTTCGCGGCGGCCGGCCTCTTGACGAGCGCGCTGACCGCGACCGGCTCGATCAGCGCGCAGTGCACCAACGGCGACGCGTTCGAGATCGCGCTGAACGGCGGCACGAGCGGCAGCGTCTCCGCGCGCACGATGCTGCGCTCGGGCGGCGGCGGTTCGGTCGGCTATCAGCTGTATCTCGATGCCGCGCACGCGAACCCGTGGGGCGACGGCACGAGCGGCACCTCGATGGCGACCGGCACGGGCAGCGGCGTCGCGCAGGCGCTCACCGTGTACGGCCGGGTGCCGACGCAGGCCACGCCCGCGCCGGGCAGCTACAGCGACACGATCACCGCGACCATCAGCTTCTGAGGGGCGGCGCGTCGCCCTCGCGCACCAGCACGACGAGCTTGAGATCCTCGCGATGCGCGGGCTTGAGCGTCAGCTGCTGGTAGACGAGCCGCCCGTCGCGCGGATGGTCGAACTCGCGCACGCCGCCCTCGCGCTCGCCGACATCCTGCGACGCCCAGTAATGCGCGAACGCGTCGCTGTCGGCGAGCAGGGCGTCGATCAGCGCGCGGGTCGGCGCGTCGTTCTGGTGGCGGATCGAGTCGGCGCGGAATTCGGCGGCCAGCCGGCGCGCCCGGGTTTCCCAGTCGACGATCAGCGTGCGCGCGGCCGGATCGATGAAGGTGAAGCGCAGCAGGTTGCGGTCGTGCTCGCCGTCGAGCCAGCCGGTGAACAGCGCGGCGGCCGGTGCGTTCCACGCGAGGGCGTTCCATTGGCGATCGAGCAGGTAGGCGGGCGTCGTGATCAGCGCGACTGTCGCGACCAGGGTGGCGGGCACGTCGGTGGCCGCGAGCGCCGGTTCGGCCGGGTCGCGCTGCGCGGCCAGCTCGAACAGGTAGGCGCGCTCGGCGCGCGACAGCTGCAGCGCGACGGCGATCCGCGCGAGCGCATCGGCGGAGGCCGACACCTGCCGGCCCTGCTCGATCCAGGTGTACCAGGTCGGACTCACGCCGCACAGCTGCGCGACTTCCTCGCGCCGCAGCCCCGGCGTGCGCCGGCGCGGCCCCGGCGCGAGCCCGACCGCCGCGGGCGTCAGGCGCTCGCGGTGGGCGCGGATGAACTCGCCGAGCGCGCGGGCCGGCGTGGCGTCGAGGGGGGGCGGGGCGGATGAGGTGGTGCGCATGCGAAAAACAGGGGCGGATAACAGACGGGTGGCACGGATACCGGAATAACTGCTTGACTTGTACCGGTACTGATCGGGTTCTATTGTAGCGGCTCGCCGGCTCGTGGTGCGTCGAGCCGGCCTTCCCTTCAATACCAGCATAGAGAGGTGCATGCGATGAAACATCACGATCAGGTGGCGGATGCGTTCGGTTCGACGGCGGCCGCCTATTTGACGAGCACGGTGCACGCGACCGGCGCGGATCTCGCCGCGCTGGCCGCGGAGATCGCCGCGACGCCGGACGCGCTCGTGCTCGACCTGGGCTGCGGCGCGGGCCATGCGAGCTTCGCGGCGGCGGGCGCCGGCGCGGCCGAGGTGGTCGCCTACGACATCGCGGCGCCGATGCTCGCGACGGTGACGGCGGCCGCGCGCGAACGCGGCCTCGGCAACATTCGCGTGCAGCAGGGGCCGGCCGAGTCGCTGCCGTTCGCGGACCAGGCGTTCGACTGGGTCGTGAGCCGGATGAGCGCGCACCACTGGCACGACGTGCCGCGCGCGCTCGCCGAGGTGCGCCGCGTCCTGAAGCCGGGCGGCCGCGTGCTGTTCATCGATATCGCGGGCGGCGACCACCCGCTGCTCGATACCCACATCCAGGCGATCGAGCTGTTGCGCGATGCGTCGCATATTCGCGACTACCGCGCGGACGAATGGCTCGCGCTGTTCGCGCGGGCGGGCTTCAGCGCGCAGGTGCGCACGCGCTGGCGCTTGTCGATCGAGTTTGCGTCGTGGGTGGCGCGGATGCGGACGCCGCCGGAGCGGGTCGAGGCGATCCGCTCGATGTGGCGCGGCGCGCCCGACGAGGTGCGCGCCCATTACGCGGTGCAGCCCGACGGCTCGTTCGAGCTCGACGCGCTGATGATCGACGCGCGCTGACGGCGGCGGCCCGCCTGCGGGCGGGCGAGCCGCCGCGCAGGGGCCGCGCCGGCGCGCGGGTCAGCCGGTGTTGCGCAGGCCGGCCGCGATGCCGTTGATGGTCAGGTGGATCCCGCGCCGCAGCCGCGCGTTGCTGTCGCCCGCGCGGTGCCGCTTGATCAGCTCGACCTGCAGGTGGTTGAGCGGATCGAGGTACGGGAAGCGGTTCTTGATCGAGCGCGCGAGCAGCGGGTTGCCGGCGAGCCGGCCTTCATGCCCGGTGATCTCGGCCAGGGCCGCCGAGGTGCGCTCCCATTCGGCGACGATGCGCGCGAACACGTGCTGGCGCAGCTTCTTGTCCGCGACCAGCTGCGCATAGCGCGAGGCGACCGCGAGGTCGGTCTTCGCGAGCACCATGTCCATGTTCGACAGCAGGTGCGCGAAGAACGGCCAGGTCTTGTTCATGCGGCGCAGCAGCGCGACCCGCTTGGCGCGCGCGGCGGCGTCCGGCGCGGTGTCGAGATAGGCGGCCACTGCGCCGCCGAAGCCGTACCAGCCGGTCAGCAGCAGGCGGCACTGGCCCCACGAGAAGCCCCACGGGATCGCGCGCAGGTCCTCGATCTTGCGCTGCTTCGGATCCTGGAGCTTGCGCGAGGCCGGCCGGCTGCCGATGTTGAGTTCGGCGATCTCGTTGATCGGGGTCGACGAGAAGAAATACTCGGTGAAACCGGGCGTCTCGTAGACGAGCGCGCGGTAGGCGGCCATCGCCTCGTCGGACAGCGTCTGCATCACGGCCTCGAACGCGGCCAGCTGCGCGGGCGCGTTGTTGCGCGGCAGCAGCGACGCCTCGAGCGTCGCGGCCACCACCGTTTCGAGGTTGCGCCGGCCGATCTCGGGGTTGCCGAACTTGCTCGCGATCACCTCGCCCTGTTCGGTGAGGCGGATCTGGCCGGCGACCGTGCCCGGCGGCTGCGACAGGATCGCCTGATAGGTCGGGCCGCCGCCGCGGCCGACCGTGCCGCCGCGCCCGTGGAACAGCCGCAGCGTGATCCCGTGCGCATGGAACAGCTCGACGAGCGCCAGCTCCGCGCGGTACAGCTCCCAGTTCGAGGTCAGGAAGCCGCCGTCCTTGTTGCTGTCGGAATAGCCGAGCATCACCTCCTGCTCGCCGCCCTGGTGCGCGACGAGCGCCGCGACGCCCGGCAGGGCGAGGAACTCGCCCATGATGTGCGACGCGTTGCGCAGGTCGGCGATGGTCTCGAACAGCGGGATCACCATCAGCGCGTTGCGCGCGTCGCCGGCGTCGAGCGCGCCGGCGAGCAGGCCGGTCTCCTTCTGCAGCAGCAGGACCTCGACCAGGTCGCTGACGGTCTCGGTGTGCGAAATGATGTAGTTGCGCACCGCGCGCGCGCCGAACTGCGCGCGGACCTCGCGGGCCTTTTCCAGCACGCCCAGTTCGCTCTGCGCGAGCGCCGAGTAGTCGAGGAACGGCGAGCGCAGCGGGCGCGGCTGGGCGAGCGCGTCGAGCAGCACGCGCAGCTTGTCGGCCTCGGACAGCGCCGCATAGTCGGGCTCGACGCCCGCGCGCGCGAACAGCTCCGCGACCACGGCCTCGTGGATGTCGGAGCTTTGCCGCAGGTCGATGCTCGCGAGGTGGAAGCCGAACACCTCGGCCGCGCGGATCAGCGGCTTGAGGCGCGGCGTCGCGAGCGATTCACCGTGATGGCGCGCGAGCGACGCGAGCAGCACGCGCAGGTCGGCGGCGAATTCGTCGGCGTCCGCGTAGGGCGTGGCGCGCACGGGCGCCGCGCCGCGTCCGGCGCTGCGCACCGGCACCGTGCCCTGGCCGAGCCGCACCCGCGCGCTCGCGGCGAGCCGCGTATACACGCCGATCAGCGCGCGCCGGTAGGGCTCGTCGACGCGGTGCGGCGACTGGTCGGGCGAGGCGGCGGCGAGCGCCTTCAGCTCGTCGCTCGCGCCCACCAGCAGGTGCGACACCGACAGCTCGGCGCCGAGCTTGTGCACCTGCTCCAGGTAGTGCTCGAGGATCACCGCGGCCTGGCGGTTGATCGCCTCGTCGAGCGTCGCGGCCGTCACGTTCGGGTTGCCGTCGCGGTCGCCGCCGATCCAGCTGCCCATCTGGAAGAACGCCGGCAGGCGCGCGGGCAGGCCGTGCTCGGCGAGCGCCGCCTCGATGTCGCCGTACAGCGCGGGCAGCTCCTCCAGGAAGGTGGCGCGGTAGTAGGACAGCGCGTTCTCGATCTCGTCGGCGACCGTGAGGCGCGCGTCGCGCAGCATCCGGGTCTGCCACAGCGAGGTCACGCGCGCGCGCAGCAGCGCCTCGTTGGTCGCGCGCTCGCGCGCGGTCAGCGGCTGGTCGCGCTCGGCGAGCAGGCGCGCGATGTCGTGCTGGGCGTCGAGGATGCTCTTGCGCTGCACCTCGGTCGGATGCGCGGTCAGCACGGGCACGATCAGCGCGTTGTCGAAGAAGCGCGCGATCGCCGCCGCGGAGCCCTCGCCCGCGTCGTCCAGCTGGGCGAGCGCATAGGCGACGGTGCCCGCCTGCGGCGAGGAGCCCGCGAGCGCGTGGATGCGGCGGCGGCGGTTGTGGTGGCGGTCTTCCGCGATGTTCGCGAGGTGCGAGAAGTAGCTGAACGCGCGCACCACGCTCACGGTCTGCTCGGGCGTCAGCTTGCGCAGCTTCTTCTCCAGCGTCTGCGCGGCTTCCTTGTCGTCCTCGCGGCGGAACTTGACCGCGGTCTGGCGGATCGTCTCGACCACGTCGAACACCGCATCGCCTTCCTGCTCGCGCACCACGTCGCCGAGCAGCCGGCCCAGGTAGCGGATGTCCTCGAACAGCGGCTGATCCTTGTCCTCGCGCGTACGACCGTTCGTGCGGGGCGCGGGGCCGGCCGGATCGTTGGCGGCGCGGCGGGCGGCGGGGGCCGGCTTCGCGCGCTTGCGCGCGCTGACGGGGGTGTCGGAGGACGAGGCAGCATTGCGGCGCGTGGCGCGCGCCGATCCGGAAGACTTCACGATGGGTTTCCTTGGGAAAGCACGAGTGAACAGGGAACTGCGGTCTGGCTGGATTGCGGCACTGCGGCCCATCACGCGGCCCGCGCGGGCCCGGCCGGCGCGCCTTCCCGCCGCAGGGCGGGCAAGGCGTGCGTGCTACCATTGTTCGTTCCTAGATCCCGTCCTGCAATGTATCTGCAATGAATTCCGAGACCCTTTCGGCCAAGCTCCCCACGACGCTGACGATCGCCTCGCGTGAAAGCCGCCTGGCCCTGTGGCAGGCCGAACATGTGCGTGATGCGCTGCGCAAATTATATCCAGCTTGTGACGTGAACATCCTCGGGATGACCACGCGCGGCGACCAGATTCTCGACCGCACGCTGTCGAAGGTGGGCGGCAAGGGCCTGTTCGTGAAGGAACTCGAGGCCGCGCTCGCGGACGGCCGCGCCGATCTCGCGGTGCATTCGCTCAAGGACGTGCCGATGGAGCTGCCCGACGGCTTCGCGCTCGCGGCGGTGATGAGCCGCGAGGACCCGCGCGACGCGTTCGTGTCGAACGACTACGCGAGCCTCGCCGAGCTGCCCGCGGGCGCCGTGGTCGGCACCTCCAGCCTGCGCCGCGAGGCGATGCTGCGCGCGCGCCATCCGCACCTCGAGGTGCGGCCGCTGCGCGGCAATCTCGATACGCGGCTCGGCAAGCTGGACCGGGGCGACTACGCGGCGGTGATCCTCGCGGCCGCCGGCCTCAAGCGGCTCGGCCTCGGCGCGCGGATCCGCGCGCTGCTCGAGGTCGACGCGAGCCTGCCCGCCGCCGGCCAGGGCGCGCTCGGCATCGAGATCGCCGCGCGCCGCGCCGATGTGGCCGCCTGGCTCGCGCCGCTGCACGACCCGGCGACCGCGCTCGCGGTCGAGGCCGAGCGGATGGTGTCGCGCCGCCTGGGCGGCAGCTGCGAGGTGCCGCTCGCCGCGCATGCGGTGTGGCGCGGCGGCGTGCTGCATCTGGCCGGCAGCGTGTCGTCGACCGACGGCCGCCGGGTGCTGCTCGCCCGCGCCGAGGCGAACGCGGCCAGCGTGGCCGATGCGCTCGCGCTCGGCCGCGCGGTCGCCGACGACCTCGAACGCCAGGGCGCGCGCGAGATCGTCGACGCGCTGCTCGCCGCGAGCGCGCAGAAGGGCGACGCGTGATGGCGGGCGGGCGCCGCTTCACCGCGCTGCTCACCCGTCCCGACGGGCAATCGACGGCGCTCGCCGCGCGTCTCGCGGCCGAGGCGTTCGAGGTGCTCGACTTCCCGCTGATCGACATCGCGCCGCTCGACGATCCCGAGCCGCTCGCCGCCGCGTTCGCGCGGCTCGACGCGTATGCGCTCGTCGTGTTCGTGTCGCCGAATGCGATCGACCAGGCGTTCGCGCGCCATCCGGCGATCTGGCCGCATCCGCTGCCGATCGGCGTGGTCGGGCCGGGCAGCGTCGCGGCGCTCGAGCGGCACGGCATCGCGGGCGGCGCGTATCGCGTGATCGCGCCGCACACGCCGGCCGACGGCGGCGAGCCGCATTACGATTCGGAAAGCCTGTTCGTGGCGATCGACGCGGCCTTCGGCGGCGCGGCGGGCCTGGCCGGCAAGCGGGTGCTGATCGTGCGCGGCGACGGCGGGCGCGAGTGGCTGGCCGAGCGCCTGCGCGACGCGGGCGTCGAGGTCGAGCTGGTGGCGGCCTACCGGCGCATCGTGCCGGAGCCGTCGATCGGCGCCTGGGAGCGCGTGCATGCGCTGCTGTCGGGCGCGCCGCACGCGTGGCTCGTCACGAGTTCCGAGGGCGTGCGCAATCTCGACGCGCTCGCGCACGAACACCTGAACGATGCGGAGATCGAGGCGCTGCGCCACGCGCCGCTCGTCGCGCCGCATCCGCGCATCGCGGAGACCGCGCGCGCATTGGGTTTTGATAGGATTACGCTGTCCGGCGCGGGCGACGAACGTATCGTCCGCGCCTTCCGTTCGTTGGCCGAAACGGCCGCTCAACCGGCGACAGCCGCACCGGTGCCCCCACGCATGACAGATACCAACGATACCCATTCCAATCCGTCCCGTCCCGCCGCGCAGGCTGTTCCGCCCAATCCGCCGTTCACGCCGTTCGAGGCCAAGGCGCGGCGCGGCGGCGGCGCGCTCGCGGCGCTGTGGCTCGTGGCCATCGCGATCGGCGCCGGCGCGGGCGTCGGCGGCTACGCGCTGAATCGCAAGATCGACCGGCTCGACCAGCACACGGTCGACCGCCAGAAGGCGCTCGACGCGCAGACGGCCGAAACCCGCGTGAAGACCGACCAGGCGCTCGTGAACGTGCATCAGGTCGACGCGCAGCTCGCGCAGTTCGAGGGCAAGCTGTCCGACGCGCAGAACGCGCAGCAGGCGCTCCAGCAGCAGTACCAGGATCTCGCGCGCAACCGCGACGCCTGGATGCTCGAGGAGATCGACCAGATGCTGTCGAGCGCGAGCCAGCAGCTGCAGCTGACCGGCAACACCCAGCTCGCGCTGATCGCGCTGCAGAACGCCGACGCGCGGCTCGCGACCTCGCAGAGCGCGCAGGCCGTGACGGTCCGCAAGGCGCTCGCGCAGGACATCGACAAGCTGAAGGCCGCGCCGTCGGCCGACCTGACGGGGCTCGCGATCAAGCTCGACGACGCGATCGGCCGGATCGACGCGCTGCCGCTCGCGGGCGAGGCGCTGACGCCGCACGCGGGCCCGCAGCCGGTCCATGCGCAGGCGGACGCCGCGCCCGGCGAGCCGCGCTGGAAGGGCTGGTGGCGCGACTTCTCGGCGGGCGTCGGCCAGCAATTGAAGGGGCTCGTGCAGGTGCGCCGGATCGACAACGCGGACGCGATGCTCGCGGCGCCCGACCAGGGCTACTACGTGCGCGAGAACGTGAAGCTGCGGCTGCTCGCCGCGCGCCTGTCGCTGCTCGCGCGCAACGATGCCGCGATGAAATCCGACCTGCACGCCGCGCAGGCGGCGCTCGCGCGTTATTTCGACGGCGCGGCGCGGGATACCCGGGTGGTTCAGGACCTGCTCAAGCAGCTCGACGCGGCGTCGCTGACCGTGGCGGTGCCGAACCTGAACACGAGCCTGAACGCCGTGCAACAGTTCAAGAGCCGGGGGTGACATGAGCGTGCGTGGAATCATTTGGCTCGCCGTGCTGTTCGCGATCGCCGCGGCGCTCGCGACGGTGGGGCGTTTCGACACCGGCCAGGTGCTGCTCGTCTATCCGCCGTACCGGGTCGACCTGTCGCTGAACCTGTTCGTGCTCGGCATCATCGTGCTGTTCATCGCGCTGTATGCGCTGCTGCGGATCGTGCGCAACATCTGGCGCATGCCGCAGCGGGTCGCCGCGTATCGGGCGCGCGCGCGCAACGAGAAGGCGCAGGTGGCGCTGCGCGACGCGATCGCGAACCTGTACGCGGGCCGCTTCACGCGCGCCGAGAAGGCCGCGCGCGATTCGCTCGTGATCGACGCGAACCAGGGCGCGGCGGGGCTCGTCGGCGCGACGGCCGCGCACCGCATGCACGAGTACGCGCGGCGCGACGAATGGCTCGCGAAGGTCGACGCGCCGGAATGGCAGGACGCGCGCCTGCTCGCGACGGCCGACATGCGCGCCGACGGCCGCGACGCGGAGGGCGCGCTGGGCGCGCTGGCCGAGATGCAGGCGTCGGGCGGCAAGCGGATCCATGCGCAGCAGGTGGCGCTGCGCGCGCAGCAGCAGTTGAAGAACTGGGCGGAAGTGCTGAAGCTCGCGAAGCTGCTCGAGAAGCGCGAGGCGCTGCATCCGGCCGCGGCCGTGCGGCTGCGCCAGCAGGCGGCCGAACATCTGCTGCGCGACCGCCGGCACGATCCGGACGCGCTGCTCGAAGTCTGGCAGTCGCTGTCGGTCGCCGAGCGCCAGTCGCCGCGCCTCGCCGATCTGGCGGCCGAACTGATGGTCGCGCTCGAGCGCCGCCCGGAAGCGCGCCGGATCGTCGAGGATGCGCTCGCGCACAACTGGGACGCGCGGCTGTTGCGCCGTTATCCGGATACGGCGGGCGCCGACGCGCTGCCGCTGATCCAGAAGGCCGAGACCTGGAAGAAGGACCGCCCGGAAGACGCCGACCTGCTGTTCGCGCTCGGCCGGCTGTGTCAGCAGCAGCAGCTGTGGGGCAAGGCCCAGTCGTTCCTCGAGGCGGCGCTCAAGCTCGCGGACAGCGAGGCGCTCAAGGTGCGCACCCACCGCGCGCTCGCGCGGCTGTTCGAGCATCTCGGCGAGACCGACAAGGCGGCGAAGCACTACCGCGAAAGCGCGCTGGCGATGACGACGGTCTGAACGCGTCGCGGCATCGTTGCCTGACGAAACCCCACGCGCCCGAAGGGCCCGTGGGGTTTGTTTTTGGGGGCGACGTGCAACGGCGACGTGCGACGACGACGCGCAGCCGTCGACATGCACCGCATGCCGTGCCGCTCAGCGGTTGACGAGCGCCTTCGGCACCGACAGCGCCAGCAGCCCGCCCAGCACCATGAAGCCGGCGAGCATGTACATCCCCGCCGCGGTCGACGCGGTGACCTGCTTGAGCCAGCCGATCAGATAGGGGCTCAGGAAGCCGGCGAGATTGCCGACCGAGTTGATGAGCGCGATGCCCGCGGCGGCGGCCGCGCCGCCGAGGAACGCGGTGGGCAGGCTCCAGAACAGCGGCAGCGTGGTCAGGATGCCCATCGTGGCGAGCGTGAGGCCGAGCATCGCGAGCGCGGTCTGATGCGCCCACACGACCGAGAGCACGAGCCCGAGCGCGCCGAGCGCGGCCGGCAGCGCGACGTGCCAGCGCCGTTCGCCGCGCCGGTCGGCGCTGCGCGCGATCAGGATCATCGCGACCACCGCGGCCGCGTAGGGGATCGCCGAGAGCAGGCCGATCATCAGCGAATCGGTGACGCCCGTCGACTTGATGATGGTCGGCAGCCAGAAGCCGACGCCGTAGAGCCCCATCACGAACGAGAAATAGATCGCGGCCATCAGCCACACGCGCGGGGTCGCGAACACCGCGCCGAGCGACGGGTGCTGCTTGCCGGCCTCCTCGGCGTGGACGTTGCGCGCGAGCAGCGCCTTCTCTTCGTCGGTGAGCCAGCGCGCGCCGTCGATGCGGTCGTCGAGCTTGAGCAGCACGAGCAGGCCGACCAGCACGGAGGGGATGCCTTCCAGCAGGAACAGCCACTGCCAGCCGTGCCAGCCGTTGGCGCCGTCGAACGCCTTCAGGATGTAGCCCGACACCGGGCCGCCGATCACGCCCGACAGCGCGATCGCCGTCATGAAGAAGGTGGTCATGCGGCCGCGCCGGTGGGCCGGATACCAGTAGGTGAGGTACAGGATCACGCCCGGGAAGAAGCCCGCCTCGGCGACGCCGAGCAGGAAGCGCATCACGTAGAACATCACGGGCGTCGTGACGAACATCATCAGCGCCGAGATGATGCCCCAGGTGATCATGATGCGCGCGATCCACAGGCGCGCGCCGACCCGGTGCAGGATGATGTTGCTCGGCACTTCGAACAGAAAGTAGCCGAAGAAGAAGATGCCGGCGCCGAGCCCGTAGACGGCGTCCGACAGGTTCAGGTCGGCCGCCATCTGCAGCTTCGCGAAGCCGACGTTGACGCGGTCGAGGTAGGCGACCACGTAGCAGAGCAGCAAAAGCGGCGTGAGGCGCCACGAGACCTTGCGATAGATCGCTTCCTCGAACGCGGACGACGCGGGTGCGGAACTGGCCATGATGTCTCCTGCGAGTGTCGTGGGGAATCGGCGCGCGGCGGCGGGCCGCCGCGCGGGTTACACGCAGCGTCCGCCGTCGACCTCGAGGCACACGCCGGTGATGAACTCGGCTTCGTCGGAGGCGAGATAGAGCGCGGCGTTCGCGACGTCCTGGGGCGTCGACAGGCGGCCGAGCGGAATCGTCGCGAGGAAGCGCGCGCGGTTGTCGGGGGTGTCGGGGACGCCCATGAACTCGGTCATCAGCGAGGTTTCGCCGAGCACCGGATTCACGCAGTTGACGCGGATCCGGTCCGGGCCCAGCTCGGCCGCGAGCGTCTTGCTCGCGGTGATCAGCGCGCCCTTGGTGCTGTTGTACCAGACGAGGCCGGGGCGCGGCCGCACGCCCGCGGTCGACGCGATGTTGACGAACACGCCGCCGCCCCGGCCGCGGAAGTAGGGGACGAGGGTGCGCACGCACCAGAACAGGCTCTTCATGTTGACCGCGTAGACGCGGTCGTACTCGGCCTCGGTCACGTCGAGCACCGGCTTGTTGCGATGCGTGGTGCCGGCGTTGTTGACGACGATCTGCACCTGGCCGAAATCGTCGAGCGCCGCGGCCAGCAGCGCGCGCCAGTCGTCCTCGCGCGCGACGTCGCCCGGCGCCGCGATCGCGCGGCCGCCCGCGAGCGCGATCTCGCTCGCGACGCGTTCCGCGGCGGCGCGGTTCAGATCGTTGACGACGACCTGCGCGCCTTCGCGCGCGTACGTCTTCGCGATGCCTTCGCCGAAGCCCGAGCCGCCGCCCGTGACGATGGCCGTCTTGCCGTTCAAGCGCATGATGGTGTCTCCTCCTGTCGATGGATCGTGATGGGCGCGGCCGCGCCGCTAGCCGTGCTTGAGCGCGATGGTCTTCAGCACGGTGAAGCCGTACAGCGCCTCGAAGCCCTTCTCGCGGCCGTGCCCGGAGCGGCCGACGCCGCCGAACGGCAGCTCGACGCCGCCGCCCGCGCCGTAGTTGTTGACGAACACCTGGCCTGCGCGCACGCGGCGCGCGATGCGCAGCTGGCGCGCGCCGTCGCGCGTCCACACGCCCGCGACCAGCCCGTACGGCGTGCCGTTGGCGAGCGCGAGCGCTTCCTCCTCGTCGCGAAAGCGCAGCGCCGCGAGCACCGGGCCGAACACTTCCTCCTGGGCGAGCCGATGGCTCGGCGGCACGTCGCGCAGCAGCGCGGGCGCCTGGTAGAAGCCGGTCTCGGGAGCCTCGGGCACGACCTCGCCGTGCGCGGCCATCGCGATGCCGTCGTGCTGCGCGTCGGACAGGAAGTCCCACACGCGTTGCTGCTGCTTCGCGTTGATCAGCGGCCCGCAGTCGAGATCGGCCTGGCTCGGACCGACCCGCAGCGCGTTGAAGGCGGTCGCGAGCCGGTCGATGAGCGGCTCGTAGATCGCGTGCTCGATCAGCACCCGGCTGCCCGCCGAACAGGTCTGCCCGCTGTTCTGCACGATCGCGCCGACGAGCACCGGCAGGGCGGCGTCGAGGTCGGCGTCGGCGAACACGATCTGCGGCGACTTGCCGCCGAGTTCGAGCGTGACGGGCACGTGGTGCTCGGCCGCCATCTGCGCGACGAGCCGGCCGGTGTCGGGCGAGCCGGTGAACGAGAGGTGGTCGACGCCCGGGTGGCGCGCGAGCGCCGCGCCCGCCTCGTGGCCGTAGCCCGTCACGAGATTCAGCGCGCCCGCCGGCAGGCCGGCCTCGGCCGCGAGCGCGGCGACCCGCAGCAGCGACAGGCAGGCATCCTCGGCGGGCTTCACCACGCACGCGTTGCCTGCCGCGAGCGCGGCGCCGACGCTGCGGCCGAAGATCTGCATCGGATAGTTCCACGGGATGATATGGCCGGTCACGCCATGCGGCTCGCGGATCGTCAGCACGGTGTAACCGGGCTGGTAGGGCAGCGTTTCGCCGTGCAGCTTGTCGGCCGCGCCGGCGTAGAACTCGAAGTAGCGGGCCAGCGCGGCGGCGTCCGCGCGGGCCTGGCTCAGCGGCTTGCCGGTGTCGCGCGCCTCGATCCGGGCGAGCGCCTCGCGTTCCTCGGCGACCCGCTGTGCGAGCCGGTACAGCACGCGCCCGCGTTCGGCCGCGCCCGTCGCGCCCCACGGACCCTCGAAGGCGGCGCGGGCGGCGCGCACCGCGGCGTCGACGTCGGGGGCGGCGCCGCGCGCGAGCTGCGCGAACGGCGCGCCGTCGGATGGATCAATCACGGGGATCGTTTCGCCGTGCGCGGGCGGGACCCACTCGCCCGCGATGAAGTGTGCCGCCTGGGGTGCCATGCCGCCTCCTTGCGTGTCGCGACCGGTCATTCGAGTGCGAAGCGTCGCCGGTCGATTGGCTATAATGGCGCATTCTTCCGGGGCCGCGCTATCGTGGCGCACCCTGTCCCGAATTCCACCACTCGAACCTCAGAGCACACTATGAGCTTTAGCAACGTTCCGGCCGGCAAGGACCTGCCGCAAGACTTCAACGTCATCATCGAAATTCCGGCGCAGAGCGAGCCGGTGAAGTATGAGGCCGACAAGGAACTGGGCCTGCTCGTGGTCGATCGCTTCATCGGCACGGGCATGCGTTACCCGGTCAACTACGGCTTCATTCCGCAGACGCTGTCGGGCGACGGCGATCCCGTCGACGTGCTCGTGATCACGCCGTTCCCGCTGCTGGCCGGCTCGGTCGTGCGCGCGCGCGCGCTCGGCATGCTGCAGATGACCGACGAGTCGGGCGTCGACGCGAAGCTGGTCGCGGTGCCGCACGACAAGGTCTGCCCGATGACGGCGAACCTGAAGTCGATGGACGACGTGCCGGGCTACCTGAAGGATCAGATCAAGCACTTCTTCGAACAGTACAAGGCGCTCGAGAAGGGCAAGTGGGTGAAGGTCGAGGGCTGGGCCGGCATCGACGCGGCGCACAAGGAAATCACCGACGGCGTGGCGAACTTCAAGAAGTAAGCCGGCATGCGGCGGCGCGGCCGGCGCATGCCGGTCGCGACGTCGAAGCGCATCACGAACCGCGCGAGTCTCCCTGGAGGCCGCGCGGTTTTGTTTTGCGCGCGCGCCGCGGCGGCGCGGAGGCAAGGACGGCTTCTTTGGCCGGGCCGCGCTTGGGGCCGGGGGGCTTGGCCTGG
Organism: Burkholderia sp. GW821-FHT14F03; assembly: GCF_058803765.1. NCBI lineage: Bacteria > Pseudomonadati > Pseudomonadota > Betaproteobacteria > Burkholderiales > Burkholderiaceae > Burkholderia > Burkholderia sp. GW821-FHT14F03. Next base: position 39,639 of record NZ_JBXAPG010000039.1, on the reverse strand, counting down.
GTTTTGATTTGGGCCTTGGCTTCGGTTTTGACGCCGGCTTTGGCTTTAGCCTTGGCACCCGCACCCGCACCCGCACCCGCACCCGCACCCGCACCCGCACCCGCACCCGCACCCGCACCCGCACCCGCTTTTACTTTTGCTCCGGCTCCGGCTCCGGCTCCGGCTCCGGCTTTGGCTTTCGTCTTGACCTTGGCTTCGACACCGACGTCGACGCTCCCGCTGGTTTTGGCCTGGACTTTGCGCCGGGTTTCGCGTTTGACTGCGGTCTTGCTCCCGGCCGCGGCGGCGTTCTCCCCGGCGCGTCTGCTTCGTTTGGCCCGGGCGGGCGGCGTGGCGGCGACTTCCGCGTCATCGGCGGCTGCCTCGCCGGCCTCCGCTTTCACCTCGACCGGCACCGCCGCCGCGACCGGCAGCACCGATTCGAGCGTGCGCACGCCGGCCGCCAGCTCGCGCTTTTGCACGGGCGTGAGCCGTTTCACCCAGTATTCGGCGCGCGAGGCGCTCGAGCGGTCGGGCAGCGGAAACGACGCGAGCACGGCGAGCGGCTTGCGCGCGCGCGTGTAGCGCGCGCCCGTGCCGTTCGCATGCTGCTCGAAGCGCGTCGCGACATCGGTGGTGATGCCGGTGTACACGCTGCCGTCGGCGCATTCGATCAGGTAGAGATGCCAGGACATGAAGGGAAGGCGGAACGCGAAGCCGCCAGTGTCTCAGAAAAGCGCCGGGCCGCCTCGTTTCAGCCCGCGCCGTCCTTGAACGGATTGTGTTCTCGCAGTTCGTCGACATACGCGTGGATGTGGCCGGTCTCGCGTTCGAGGAAGCGCCCGACCGCATCCGCGAACGCCGGATGCGCGAGCCAGTGCGCGGAGCGCGTGACGGTCGGCAGGAAGCCGCGCGCGAGCTTGTGCTCGCCCTGCGCGCCGCCCTCGAAGGCGTCGAGCCGCTCCTCGATGCAGAAATCGAGCAGTTGGTAATACGCGGTCTCGAAGTGCAGGCAAGGCACGTCCTCGAGCGCGCCCCAGTAGCGGCCGTACAGCGTGCCGCCGCCGTCCGGGCCGCGCTGGTAGACGGCGAGCGCGCTCGCGATCGGCTTGCCCGCATGCTCCGCGATCACGAGCAGCAGGTTGTCCGGCATCGTCGCGCCGAGGGTGCGGAAGAATTCGAGGTTCAGGTAGGGCGTCGAATAGTGCTCGCGGTAAGTGCGCTGGTAGCAGCGCGAGAAAAAGCGCCAGTCGGCGTCGCTCGCGTCCTCGCCGCGCACGCGGCGGAACGTGATGCCGGCGTCCGCGACCTTGCGGCGTTCCGCGCGGATGTTCTTGCGCTTCTTCTGTTCGAGCGTCGCGAGAAACGCGTCGAAGTCGCGATAGCCCTGGTTGAGCCAATGGAACTGCACGCCCTCGCGCAGCATCATCCCGAGCCCGGCGAGCAGCTCGGCCTCGGCCTCGGTCGGGAACAACACATGCAGCGACGATACCTCGCTCTGCCCGGCGAGCGCGACGAGCGTCGCGGCCAGCTGGCGGCGCGCATCGTCGTCGACGGCGAGGAGGCGCGCGCCCTGGACCGGCGTGAACGGCACCGCGCACAGCAGCTTCGGATAGTAGGGCACGCCGTTGCGCTGGTAGGCGTCGGCCCAGGCCCAGTCGAACACGTATTCGCCGTACGAGTGGCTCTTCAGGTAGGCCGGCGCGGCGGCCGCGAGGCGGCCCGTGCGCGGGTCGGTGAGCACCACGTAGCGCGGCGTCCAGCCGGTGTCGTCGACCGCGCAGTGCGCGCCGTGCAGCGCGCTCAGGAAGGCGTGGCGCAGGAACGGCGTCGGCCGCCCGGAGGCGGCGAGGAGGGCGTCCCATTCGGCCGGGTCCGCGTCGAGCGGAGAGGACAGAATGCCCGTGCGATAATCGATGCGTTCGTGTTTCAACGGTATCAATCCGTTCCGTTCCATGTGGCGGACGCCGCGGCGTCCGCCGGCAGGTTTATCCAAAGCCGTTCGCGCGGCGCGCCGGCGAGGCCGCCGCTGATCCCGTCATGAAGACTCGTATCGCTCTTGCCCAACTCAACGTCACCGTCGGCGATTTCGCCGGCAACGTCGCGCGGCTGGTGGCCGCCGCGCACGCCGCGCACCAGGATGGCGCACACCTCCTGATCACGCCGGAACTCGCGCTGTCGGGCTATCCGCCCGAGGATCTGCTGCTGCGTCCGGCGTTCTACGCGGCCTCGGCCGCCGCGCTCGCGGAGCTGGCCGCGCAGCTGAAGCCGCTCGACGGCCTCGCGGTGCTGGTCGGCCATCCGCTGCGCGCGCCCAGCGCCGATGGTAATGCAAACCGCCCGATCGAGCGCGGCGCGGCGCCCGCCGACACCTACAACGCGGCGTCGCTGATCGTCGGCGGCGAGATCGTCGGCACCTACCGGAAGCAGGACCTGCCGAACGCCGAGGTGTTCGACGAGAAGCGCTATTTCGCGACCGATGCCGAGCCGTTCGTGTTCGACCTGCATGGCACGCGCTACGGCGTGGTGATCTGCGAGGACGTCTGGCATGCGTCGGCCGCGCAGATCGCGAAGGCGGCGGGCGCGCAGGTGCTGCTCGTGCCGAACGGCTCGCCGTACCACCTGAACAAGGAGGCGGTGCGCGTCGACATCCTGCGCGCGCGGATCCGCGAGACCGGGCTGCCCGTCGTGTACGTGAACCTCGTCGGCGGCCAGGACGAACTGGTGTTCGACGGCGGCTCGTTCGTGCTCGACGGCGCGGGCGAACTGGTCGCGCGGATGCAGCAGTTCGCCGAGGGCCACGCGATCGTCGAGTTCGACGGCGCGCGGCCGCTGCCGGGCGCGATCGAGCCGACGCTGACGGTCGAGGCGCAGGTGTATCGCGCGCTGGTGCTCGGCGTGCGCGACTACATCGGCAAGAACGGTTTCCCGGGCGCGCTGATCGGCCTGTCGGGCGGCGTCGATTCGGCGCTGGTGCTCGCGATCGCGTGCGACGCGCTGGGCGCGGAGCGCGTGCGCGCGGTGATGATGCCGTCGCGCTATACCGCGGACATCTCGACGACCGACGCGGCCGAGATGGCGCGCCGGGTCGGCGTGCGCTACGACGAGATCGCGATCGCGCCGATGTTCGACGCGTTCCGCGGCGCGCTCGCGAGCGAGTTCGCGGGGCGCGCGGAGGACGCGACCGAGGAGAACATCCAGGCGCGCATCCGCGGCACGCTGCTGATGGCGCTGTCGAACAAGTTCGGCTCGATCGTGCTGACGACGGGCAACAAGAGCGAGATGGCGGTCGGCTACTGCACGCTGTACGGCGACATGGCGGGCGGCTTCGCGGTCATCAAGGACATCGCGAAGACGCTGGTCTACCGGCTGTGCCACTACCGCAACGGGGCGGCCGAGTACGACTCGCGCGACATCATCCCCGAGCGGATCCTGACGCGCGCGCCGTCGGCGGAACTGCGCGAGAACCAGACCGACCAGGACAGCCTGCCGCCGTACGAGGTGCTCGACGCGATCATGCGGATGTACATGGAGGAGGACCGGCCGCTTTCGGAGATCGTCGCGGCGGGTTATGCGCAGGCGGATGTGACGCGTGTCACGCGGCTCATCAAGATCAACGAATACAAGCGCCGCCAGGCGCCGATCGGGATCCGCGTCACGCATCGCGCGTTCGGGCGCGACTGGCGCTACCCGATCACGTCGCGGTTCGCGGAGCGGATCGACTGACGCGCGGCGGGCAGGGCATGGGCCGCGCGGCATGCCGCGCGGCGGAGCGAGACTTTCATTCAATCAGAGGGGCACCATCATGAAACGCATCACCGCCATCATCAAGCCGTTCAAGCTCGACGAAGTTCGCGAGGCGCTCGCCGAGGTCGGCCTGACCGGGCTCACGGTCACCGAGGTCAAGGGTTTCGGCCGGCAGAAGGGGCATACCGAACTGTATCGCGGCGCGGAGTATGTGGTCGACTTCCTGCCCAAGATGAAGATCGAGGTGGTGGTCGCCGCGAGCCAGGTCGACCAGGTGATCGACGCGGTGATCGGCGCCGCGCGCACCGGCAAGATCGGCGACGGCAAGATCTTCGTGTCGGACGTCGAACGCGTGATCCGGATCCGCACCGGCGAGGAGAACGAGGCGGCGGTCTGAACGGGCGCGTTGCCCGATGTCCGACGAGACAATAAAAAACGGTGCGATACCCGGGTGGGTACCGCACCGATACGCGCCTCTCGCAGCAGCGTGAAAACTTCGTCTTGAGTTGGAATCAGCCGCGCGCGGCTCAGAACAGGTGCTGGATGCCCGCGTACACGCCCGTCTGGCTGCCGCCGAACTTCGGATTGCCGTTCGCGATGTCCGTACCCGCCGGGTTCGCGTTCAGGCCGAAGTTCGCGGTCTTGCTGTTGCGCACCGTCGCGACCTGCAGGTCGAGCAGCGTGCGCTTCGACAGGTTGTACGAGCCGCCGACCGTGTAGATGTTCGCGTTGCCGCCGCCGTTGTTGGCGTTCACGTGGTACACGGCGGCGATCAGCGCGGCAGCCGGCGTGGCCTGCCAGGTCACGCCGCCCCAGACCTGCTGGGTGGTCGTGACGCCGTTGTTGGCCGGATTGCCCGCGGTGGAGTTCGCGTGCGACGACTGATAGGCCGCCTGCAGCTTGAACTGGCCGAGGAACACGTTCACGCCCGCGAAGTATTCGCGCGAGTAGTTGAACACGTCGTCGAGCTGGCCGGTGACCGGGTTGCGCGCTTCGTCGTAGACGCCGCGCACCTGGAACAGCGCGTTCGTGTAGGTGACCTGCAGGCCTTCGCTGCGACCTTGGCCGGTGCTGCCGTTGCCGTTCCAGTTGGTCGCGTTCGACAGCGAGTACTGGCCGTACACGTCGAAGCCGTAGAATTTCGGCGACTGATACGAGATGTTGTTGCTGGTCTTGTTCCAGTTACGGCCGCGCACGAGCGACGCGGTCGACCACGACGACTGGCCGAACGGATCGAAGTCCCACACGCCGTTCGCGATCGCGAGTTCGCGGCCGAGCAGCAGGGTACCGTAGCTGTCGTTGGCGATACCGATCGTCGCCCAGCGATTCCAGAGGCTGCCGCCGCCCGGGCCGGTGCCGTCCATCGTGTTGAAGCTGCCTTCCAGCTGGAACACCACCTTGTTGCCGCCGCCGATGTCCTCGGAGCCCTTCAAGCCCCACAGGCTGGTGCCCCAGTTGCCGCTTTCGGCACGCCAGCGGCTCGCGCTGCCGCCGTTCGCGCTGGGCAGGCCGTTCATATACTCGATGCCGGCGTCGATCCGGCCGTACAGCGTGACGCTGCTTTGAGCCTGCGCCGCCACCCCGGCGGTCATCAGTGCCGCCGCGAGCAAAGCTTTCTTCATCATCTCCTCCATACCCTGTCAAAAAGTCAACCCAGTACCACGCGAGATGTCCGGAACCGGATTCCGGACAAAATTGGGATAACCAGGGAGACCGCGTGCGGGGCCGGCTGGGCAGTGCACGTCGGGAGCGACGGATGGACCGTTTTGCGAACCCGTGCGACCGGATGGGCCTGCCGGGGTCTCCTTGTTGTCATGAAGTAAAACTACTTTTCATGATCTTCGTTTTGCTACTTTGGTTACTAATTTAGCAAAAATACACTTTGGTGGCGACGAAAATCGTTGTTTGACTAGCCCGTGTCGCCAAATTGCAATGATGGTGTGCGGCAGGTCGCACGCGCGGCATGCGTAAGATGGGCGCTACCCTTGTCGAATAAGGGACTCACGATTTCGCACGGGGAGGCTCAAGGATTGCGAGTATTGACGGTGATAATTGTCAGGCGTAGTGCGAAATTGCTCCTATTTGGTAAGCATTTAGTAATTTCAGCCGGCGTCCGCGGTTTCAGTCGAACGCGGGCACGGCCTGCAATAGTTGCGCGCGCAGCCATTGATGCGCGTCGGTGCGCGCGCGCTGCGCATGGGTGTAGACCTTGACCGTGTAGCGCGGTATCTCGAACGGCGCATCGAGGATCCGGATCGGCGCGGCGTGGCGCAGCGCGAGCGCGGCGCGGTGCGGCACCGTCATCAGCAGCGCCGAGTCGGCGATGATGAACGGCGCGGCCAGCACGGTCGGCAGTTGCACGGCGACATCGCGCGCGAGTCCGAGCCGTTCGAGCACGTGGTCGACCATGCCGCGCGGTTCGTTCCAGGGCGTCACCACCACGTGCCGCTCGGCCAGGTACTGGTCGAGGCTCAACGGGCCGTCGATGCGCGGATGCGGATCGCGCGCGATCACCACGTAGTCGTCGGAGAACCAGTCGAACTCCTCGACGCCCGTCGCATGGGCGGCCGGATCGTCGTTGTAGCCGAGCGCGAAGTCGACGCGGCCCGAGGCGAGGTCGTCGGTCGCGACGCGGCGGCTCGAATAGACGATCCGGAAGCGCAGCCGCGGCGCCTGCTGCTGCATGCGCGCGATGAACGCGGGCAGGACCGCGAACGCCGTGTAGTCGGTCGCCGCGAACACGAAGGTGTGGTCGCTGTCCGCGGGATCGAAATGGCGGGTGCGCTGCAGGCCCTGCGACATCACGCCGAGAGCGTCGCCGACCCATCCCGCCATCTGTTCGGCGCGCGCCGTCGGCTGCATCGCGTTGCCGAGCCGCACGAACAGCTCGTCGCCCGTCGCCTGGCGCAGGCGCGCGAGCGCGTGGCTCAGCGCGGAGGGGCTCAGCGCCATCTCGTGCGCGGCCGCGCTCACCGAGCGATGGCGGCACAGCGCGTCGAACACGAGCAGCAGATTGAGGTCGAGGCGGCGCAGATCGGAATGCATGGATTTCATGTCTGGATGAAGAAATTGCACTTCCTGCATGAAGGGGCACACCGTAGCATGAGGGGTCCGGCGGCGCCAGTGCTGCGCCCGTCATCCGATGCAACCGAGGAGCCGTGCCTTGACTACCTGGATTCGCCCCGCCGCGCGCGCCGACGCCGCGCTGATCCTGCGCTTCGTGACCGAGCTGGCCGAGTATGAAAACGCGCGCGACCAGGTCGTCGCGACCGTCGAATCGATCGAGCGCAGCCTGTTCGGCGCGACGCCCGCCGCGCGTGCGCTGATCGTCGAGGTGGGCGGCGAGGCGGCCGGGTTCGCGGTGTACTGCCGCTCGTATTCGACCTGGCTCGGCCAGGCCGGCCTGTACCTCGAGGATGTCTACGTGGCGCCGCATGCGCGCGGCGCGGGCGTGGGTCAGGCGCTGATGCGCGCGCTGGCGCGCATCGCGGTGGAGGAGGGTTGCGGCCGTTTCGAATGGAGCGTGCTCGACTGGAATGCGCCGGCGATCCGCTTCTACGAGGCGCTGGGCGCGGCCGCGCAGCCCGAGTGGGTGCGCTACCGGCTCGCGGGCGACGCGCTGCGCGCCGCGGCCGCCGACGCGCCCGCCGCCGCGGGCTGAGCGAGGGCAAGCGCGCCTTGAATGGCGCGGGCTGCCGGCGCGCGGGCGGGTGGCTTCGCCCCGGCGCGCGCCGCCCGCCGCCGCGGCCCGGCCGTTACTTGAGGCTGCCGGACAGGAACTGCTTCAGGCGTTCGCTGCGGGTGCCGCCGAACACCTCGGCGGGCGCGCCTTCTTCCTCGACGCGGCCCTGGTGCAGGAACATCACGTGGTTCGACACGTTGCGCGCGAAGCCCATCTCGTGCGTGACGACGATCATGGTGCGGCCTTCCTCGGCCAGCTTCTGCATCACCTTCAGCACTTCGCCGACCAGTTCCGGATCGAGCGCGGAAGTCGGCTCGTCGAACAGCATCACGTCCGGCTGCATCGCCAGCGCGCGCGCGATCGCGACGCGCTGCTGCTGGCCGCCCGACAGGTGCGACGGATACTGCTTCTCGAGGCGCGGCGCGAGCCCCACCTTCTCCAGGTATTCGCGCGCGCGTTCCTCGGCCTCGCGCTTCGACAGCCCCAGCACGTTGACGGGGGCCTCGATCACGTTCTCCAGCACGTTCAGGTGCGACCACAGGTTGAAGTGCTGGAACACCATCGCGAGCTTGGTGCGCACGCGGCGCAGCTGCTGCGGGTCGGCGGCCTTGAGCGCGCCGCCCTTGTCGCGCGCGGTGCGGACTTCTTCGCCGTCGACGAAGATGCGGCCCGCATTGGGCTGCTCGAGGAAGTTGATGCAGCGGAGCATCGTGCTCTTGCCCGAACCGGACGAGCCGATCACGCTGATCACGTCGCCGGCGTTCGCTTTCAGCGACACGCCCTTGAGCACCTCGTTGCTGCCGTACTGCTTGTGAAGATCGTCGACGAAAAGCTTGTGCATCTGGGTAGTCATCAGAGGGTCCTGGCGCGGCTTACTTGCCCTGCGGGCGCAGGTAGGCGAGCCAGCGGTGCTCGGCGCGGCGGAACAGCCACACGAGCGTAAACGAGATCGAGAGATAGAGCAGGGCGGCGATGCCGAACGCGTGGAACGACATGTAGGTCGCCGAATTCACGTCGCGCGCGATCTTGAGGATGTCGGGCACGGTCGCGGTGAACGCGACCGTGGTCGCGTGCAGCATCAGGATCACTTCGTTGCTGTACAGCGGCAGCGCGCGCCGCAGCGCCGACGGCAGCACGACGCGCCGGTACAGCGTGAAGCTCGACATCCCGTAGGCGCGCGCCGCCTCGATCTCGCCGTACGAGGTGGCCTTGATCGCGCCCGCGAAGATCTCGGTCGTATACGCGCAGGTGTTGAGCGTGAACGCGAGCAGCGTGCAGTTCATGCCGTCGCGGAAGAACGAATCGAGGAGCGGCGTGCCGCGCACCGCCTGCAGGCTGTAGAGGCCCGTGTAGCAGAGCAGCAGCTGCACGTAGAGCGGGGTGCCGCGGAACACGTAGGTGTAGAGCCACACCGCGCCCGACAGCCATTTCCTCTTCGACACGCGCGCGACCGCGAGCGGGACCGACAGGCAAAAGCCGATGCCGATCGACACGACGAGCAGCCACAGCGTGATCGCGAGGCCCGTGAAGCGATACCCGTCGGTATACAGGTAGTTGCGCCAGTATTCTTGGATCAGGTCGATCATAGGTCTGCCTTTCGGACGCCGGTCGAGTAACGCTTTTCAAGCCACATCAGCACGAAGTTCGAGATCGTCGTGATCGCGAGGTAGATCGCGCCGGCCAGCAGGGTGAAGAAGAAGAACCGCAGCGTGCCCTTGCCGGCGTCCTGCGAGGCCTTGACGACGTCCGCGAGGCCGATGATCGACACGAGCGCGGTCGACTTGACGAGCACCTGCCAGTTGTTGCCGATGCCCGGCAGCGCGAAGCGCATCATCTGCGGGAACATGATCCGCGTGAACACCTGCCAGTTCGTCATGCCGTACGCGCTGCCCGCCTCGAGCTGGCCGCGCGGCACCGACAGGAACGCGCCGCGGAAGGTCTCGGTGAAGTACGCGCCGTAGATGAAGCCGAGCACCAGCACGCCGGCCGCGAACGGATCGATGTCGATCTGATCCCAGTTCATCAGGTCGGTCAGCTGGTTCAGCCAGATCTGCAGGCTGTAGAACAAGAGCAGCATCAGCACCAGGTCGGGCACGCCGCGGATCAGCGTCGTATACAGCGTGCCGGCGCCCTGTGACAGGCGGTTGCGCGACAGCTTCGCCGCCGCGCCGAGCAGGCCGAGCAGGAACGAGAGCACCAGCGACAGCACCGCAAGCTTGACGGTCTGCCAGGTGCCGGAAAGAATCAGCGGGCCGTAGCCTTGAAGAAACATATGAAGTCCTTGACGACGCGCGCGCGGCGTCGCGAAAGACGCGCCCCGCGCTGTGCGGAACGCCCCGTGCGTATCGGACTGCCCGGCCGCGGCGCGGGCAGCGCGTGATCGGCGCGCGGTCGCCTCGCGGGCGGCCGCGCGACCGGCTTACTTCGCCGAATAGATGCTGAACGAGAAGTAGCGGTGCGACAGCCTGTCGTACGTCCCGTCCTTGTGCATCGCGGCCAGCGCCTGATTGATCTTCTCCTTCAGGTCGATATCCTCCTTGCGCAGGCCCATCGCGGTGCCGTCGCCGAGGGTCTTCGGATCCTTCACGTCCGGGCCGGCCCAGGCGAAGCCCTTGCCGCGCGCCGTGCGCAGGAAACCGTAGTCGGCCTGCAGCTCGTCCTGCAGCGCGGCGTCGAGCCGGCCCGAACCGAGGTCGGCGTAGACCTGGTCCTGGTTCTGGTAGGGGACGATCGTCACGCCCTGCGGTTCCCAGTGGGTCTTCGCGAAGGTTTCCTGGGTCGAGCCCTGCTCGACCCCGACCCGCTTGCCCTTCAGCGATTCGACCGTGGGCCGCAGCGGCGAGCCGGCCGGCGCGATCATGCGCGCGGGCGCGTCGTACAGCTTGTCGGAGAAGTCGATCTGCTCGCGGCGCTTGTCGGTGATCGTCAGCGACGACACGATCACGTCGAACTTCTTGGCCTTCAGTGCGGGGATGATGCCGTCGAGATCCTGCGGGACCCAGACGCACTTCGCGTTGATCCGCTTGCAGACCTCCTTGGTCAGGTCGACGTCGAAACCGACGATGTCGCCGCTGGGGGCCGTCGATTCGAACGGCGGATAGCTGGCGTCGACGCCGATCCGCACGGTCTTCCAATCTTTCGCGAAGGCGCCGCCCGCCGCAAGGGCGAGGGCTGCGCACAGGGCGAGCTTCTTCATGTCGTTCCTCTTCCTGACTGCCTGGGCCGCGTGCCGGGATGAGCCGGGGCGCGGCGTGCCGGCCGTATTCTAGGTAGCCAAAATTCGCGTTCGCCGGCTTTTCTCGTCGCCTCCCGCAGGGAAGGGACGGCCAAAAGCGCGGTATTTTACCCGAACCCCGACCGGGCCCCGGAAGAAACTGGCGCGGGCCGCCGGGCGGGCGATTGGCGCGATCCGGGCAACGATCCGGTGCGGACGCGCGGATTGTTGCGCGAGGGGTGCGCCCCTACATTGGTTCCGTGCCATTCAATCGAACGGAGACCGCCATGTTCCGGATTCGCCGCGCGGCCGAGCGCGACCATGCCAGCCAGGGGTGGCTCGAACGCCACCGCAGTTTCGCGGCGCCCGATGCGCCCGACGACCCGCACCCGCCGCTCGGCGCGCTGTACGCGCTCAATGACGAATGCATCGCGCCGACCCGCGGTTTCAGCCTGCACCCGCATCGCGACCTGGAAATCGTCACCTACGTGCTGGAGGGGGCGCTCGCGCATCGCGACAGCATGGGCAACGGCGCGATCCTGCGGGCGGGCGATGCGCAGCGGCTGAGCGCCGGGCGGGGGATGCTGCACAGCACCTACAACGCGTCGTGCGCCCTGCCGCTGCGCCTGCTGCAGATCTGGCTGCGGCCGGGCGAGCGCGGCGGGCGGCCGGACTATGCGGGGCAGCGCCGCGCGGAGCACGGCCGGCGCGGGCTGCGGGCGCTCGCGGCGCCGGGCGGGCGCGACGGGGTGTTGTCGCTGCGCGCCGACGCGGCGATCTACGTCGGGCTGTTCGACGGCCCGGAGCGGGCCGTGTTCGACCTCGCGGCGAGGCGGCGCGCCTATGTGCACGTTGTGCGCGGCGCGCTGGCGGTCAACGGCGAGCGGCTGGAGGCGGGCGACGGCGCGCGGATCGGCGGGGTCGACGCGGTCTCGTTCGCGTGCGGCGAGCAGGCGGAGGTGCTGCTGTTCGATCTGGGGTGACGGTCGGCGGAAGGCGGAAGGCGGAAGGCGGAAGGTGGAAGGTGGACGGTGGACGGTGGAAGGTGGAAGGTGGAAGGTGGAAGGTGGAAGGCGCAAGGCGCAAGGCGGCTGCCACCCGATCGCGCGCCTCGCCGCCCGCGCGTGAAAACGCCGCGACGGGGCGCGAACCCCGGCGCGGCGTTGTCATGAGCGCGGCCCGGGAGGCCGCGGCAGGCGCTTACTGCGGCTGGGCCGGCGCGGCGGCCGACGCGCCTTGCGCGGCGCGGTGCTGCTGCCAGCGTTCCTTCATCTTCTCGTGGCGCTGCGCCATCTTCGCCATGTGCTCCTTGAACGCCGTGCTGACGGTGGTCTTCTGCTGGTCGTTCAGGCCGTTGTAGAACGCGAGCCAGGCGGCCGAAGTCTGTTCGCGCAGCTGCGCGTTCTGTTGCTCGACCTGCTGGCGGGCCGCGTGCAGCGCGTTCATGTCGAGGATCGGCTGGTTCCGCTGGGCGGCGAACTGCTGGCGGATCTGCTCGTGGTTCTTGCGCATCGCCGCGCCGTTCTGCTTCATGGTGTTGAGGGCGGCCTGCCACTGCTGTTCCTGCGCGGTGGACAGGTTCAGCTTGTCGTGCAGGCGCTTCATCATCATGAACGGACCGCCTTCGTGCCCGTCGTGCATCCGGTGCATGCCGGGGCCGCCGGACGGCGGCTGGTCGGCAGGCGCGGCTTGGGCGGTGGCGCCGAAGGCAAGGGCGAGCACGGCGGAGGCGGCGATGGCCACCCGGGACATCTTCTTATACATTTCGGATACTCCTGTGTGAACGGGGCCACGATGCGGCGGGCGTCCAGCGATTGCGCCGACGCTCGCCGGCATCCGGTAAGACGCAGCGTAGCCAAGCGCTACCCGCGGCGTGTTACGCGACGGCGGAGGGTGTTTACCAGCCATTACACTTCCCTTGCGTCGTAACCCGCAGTAACCCTTTCGGAACGTTGTTTCTCCTAAGTCTCCCAACCTGCACGATAAACTTCACGCCATGACTACCCAGATCCTCATCGTCGACGACGACCAAGAACTGCGCGACCTGCTGCGCGACTACCTCGTTCGCCAGGGCATGGAGGTGTCGGTCCTGCACGACGCCGCATCGCTCGAAAAGCGCCTCGAACGCGAGCGTCCCGACCTGATCGTGCTCGATCTCATGATGCCGGGCGTCGACGGCCTGACCGCGCTGCGGCAGCTGCGCGCGGCGGGCGACGACATCCCCGTGATCATGCTGACCGCGCGCGCGGACGACGTCGACCGCATCGTCGGCCTCGAACTGGGCGCGGACGACTACCTCGGCAAGCCGTTCAACCCGCGCGAGCTGCTCGCGCGCGTGCAGGCGGTGCTGCGGCGGCGCCGCACGACGCCGTCGGCGGCGGCGCCCGAGCAGCGCGAGCCGTACGCGTTCGGCCGCTTCGTGCTCGATTTCCAGGCCCGCACGCTGGCCGTCGACGGCAAGCCGGCGACGCTGTCGAGCAGCGAATTCGCGCTCCTGAAGATCTTCGTCAACAACGCGCTGCGCACGCTGACCCGCGAGCGCCTCCTGGAGCTGCTGCACGGGCCGGAATACGACGGCACCGACCGCGGCATCGACGTGCAGGTCTGGCGCCTGCGCCGCATCCTCGAGAGCGATCCGTCGACGCCGCGTTTCATCCAGACGGTACGGGGCCGCGGCTACGTGTTCGTGCCGAACGGCGAGGCTCATGCGCAAACCCATTGATTCGCTGTTCGGGCGGCTGGCACTCCTCGTGGTGGGGGTGCTGTTGCTGTCGCATTTCGCGTGGTACACGGCGATCCGGCTCGAGCGCAACCAGTTTCAGGCGCGCTACGCGGTCGAGGAAGCCGCCTTCCTCGTCGACGCGGTGCGCCAGCACGCCGAGCGCGCGCCCGGCCAGCCGCTGCCGTCGCGGGTGCGGCTCGTGCCGCCGGACAGCCCCGACGTGCCGCGCGACGATCCGGACCTGCCGGTGCCGCTGCGGCGTTTCGTCGACGACCTGCGCGAGCGCATGCCGGCCGGCACCCAGGTGCGGATCGGCGCGCCGGGCCGGCCGCCCGTGCTGTGGGTGAAGGAACCGTCCGACGCCGAATGGATCGTGGTGCCCGCGCAGCCGCTGCGCCCGCCGCGTTCGCTCGACCGGATGGTGCTGTGGCTCGTGATGATCTTCTCGGCGGCGGTGATGGCCGCGCTGTTCGCCGCCTGGCAGCTGCAGCAGCCGCTGCGTTCGCTCGCGCGCGCGGTCGCGCGCTTCGGCCGCGGCATGCCGGTGCCGCCGCTGCGCGAGCGCGGCCCGCGCGAGCTGCGCCAGCTGACGCGCGGCTTCAACCAGATGGTCCAGCAGGTGTCGGGCGCGGAAAACGATCGCGCGGTGATGCTCGCGGGTGTCGCGCACGACCTGCGCACGCCGCTCGCGCGCATGCGGCTGCGGGCCGAGATGATGGACGACGCGCGCCTGCGCGACGGCGTGGTGCGCGACGTCGACTCGATGTCGCACATCGTCGACCAGTTCCTCGTGTTCGCGCACGGCGGCGCCGATCGCAGCGAAGTGGTCGAGGTCGACCAGGCCTGCGAGCGGGTGGCGAGAACCTACCGTGCGGTGGCGCCCAACGCGCCGGCGGTGCGGACCGAGCTGAACGCGGGGCCGGGCTTCCGGCTGCCGACCGCGTCGCTCGACCGGATCCTGTCGAACCTGCTCGACAACGCGCACGCCTACGGCGCGCCGCCCGTGACGATCGCGACCGCGCGCACCCCCGAGGGCTATGCGCTGACGGTCAGCGACCACGGCAAGGGCATCGCGCCGCGCGACCTGGCCGACGCGAGCCGGCCGTTCGTGCGGCTCGACCCGGCGCGCGGCGGCAACGGCCACAGCGGGCTCGGGCTCGCGATCGTCGAGCGGCTCGTGCAGCGCACGGGCGGCGCGTGCGAGATCGGCAACCGGGAAGAGGGGGGCTTGCAGATCACGATGACCTTCCCGCTCGACGTGATGTCGAAGGAAGCGCCGCAGGCGGCGACTTCGTGACCGCATGAGCGCGGCGCCCGGCGGGCGCAGGCGCCGGGCGGCGGGCCTACTCGCCGAACAGCGTGCTCAGCGTTTCGGCCGCGTTGCTGTCGATGGTGTTGTAGGTGACGCTCTTCGCGTCGAAGATATAGAGCGTCGTGTACTTGCCGAGCCGGTCCAGGATGTCGTCCTGGAGCGTCTCGGGCACGATGTTCATGTTCAGGTACCAGGCCGTCGACGACAGCCGCGTCTGGAACGTCCCATACTCCTGCATCAGGTGATAGAACGCCTCGGCGTCCTGATCGCGGCATACGATTACCAGGTTTCCTGCCATTCATTCCTCCAGCGGATGGGCGATGCGTTGCAAGGGCTGCGAGTCCCGATCATACCTCCGCCGCACCGATCGTTCGATTCCGGACACGTTTTTGCACCGCCGGATCGGCCGGGCGGGTTCCCGGGCGGGCCGGTTCACGGCATAATTCGGGCCTGCAGAACGGCCCCGGCCGCTGGCGATCCGCCTGCAGCTCCTTTCAGATTCCTCCGCCGCTCGCCCGTTCAGGGCCTGGCTTGTCCGCGGCTGTGGGGGAATTTCCACCCGCCGCACCCCGGATGGTTGTGCCTGAAATACAGGATGGTGTAGTGTCGTGCCGTCGCAAAGCAGCATGAACGTTGCTTGCGGCCGGCAGGGCCGCGCAGGAGCGGCCCTGCCGGGGTAACCGAAGTCCAAACGATTGATCGCGTCCGCGCGCCAAGCCATGAGTCATATTCGCTTTCTGGCCTCATTTTTCGATTCTTGCGGCATTGCCGGGGAGGGCGCCTGATGGATTTCGGATTCAATCCGAACCGGATCGCCAATGCGTCCGCATGGCGGGTTCTGCCGAACCGCTGGGACTTCATCGCGTTTCCGCTGATCATCTGCCTGATCGCCATGGCGGTGGTCGGCTTCCACGAGACCATGGCGCCGATCGCCGTGCTCGATACGCAGAAGATCTCGCTCGATCCGTCCAACCTGCCCGAGTACGCGCTGCGCACCACGCTGCGGATGCTCGCGGCGATGGTCGCCTCGCTCGTGTTCACGCTCGTCTACGGCACGCTGGCCGCCAAGAGCCGGCGCGCCGGGATGGTGCTGGTGCCGATCCTCGACATCCTGCAGTCGGTGCCGGTGCTCGGCTATATCTCGTTTACGGTGACCTTCTTCCTCGCGCTGTTCCCGAGCCGCGTGCTTGGCGCGGAGATGGCCGCGATCTTCGCGATCTTCACGAGCCAGGCCTGGAACATGACGTTCAGCTTCTACCAGTCGCTGCGCACCGTGCCGCGCGACCTCGACGAAGTGTCGCGCGGGTTCCACCTGACCGCGTGGCAGCGCTTCTGGAAGCTCGAGGTGCCGTTCTCGATGCCGGGCCTGATCTGGAACATGATGATGTCGATGTCGGGCGGCTGGTTCTTCGTGGTCGCGTCCGAGGCCATCACGGTCGGCAACCACACGATCACGCTGCCGGGCATCGGCGCGTATCTCGCGCAGGCGATCACCGACCAGAACCTGAAGGCGGTCGGCTGGGTGATCCTCGCCATGACGGTCGTGATCCTCGCCTACGACCAGCTGCTGTTCCGCCCGCTCGTCGCCTGGGCCGACAAGTTCCGCATGGAGAACACCAGTTCGGGCAATGCGCCGGAGTCCTGGCTGCTCGACCTCGTGCGCCGCACCCGCCTGATCCACCAGCTGCTCGTGCCGGCCGGCTGGCTGTTCGCGAAAGCCGCGCGGATCCCGTTGCGCCTGCCGGCGTTCGATACGTCGCGCTTCACCTTGCCGCGCGTCGAGAAGAAGGCGTCGAAGGTCGCCGACATCGGCTGGGCGATCCTGGTCCTGCTCGGCACCGTGTACGTGGTGTGGCGCGTGGTCGCCTACGTGCAGACCGGCGTGACGATGGCCGAGGTCGGCAACGTGTTCGTGCTCGGCCTGATCACGCTGCTGCGCGTGATGCTGCTGATCGTGCTGGCCTCGATCGTGTGGGTGCCGATCGGCGTGTGGATCGGCCTGCGCCCCGCGATCGCGGAGAAGGTGCAGCCGCTCGCGCAGTTCCTCGCCGCGTTCCCGGCCAACCTGCTGTTCCCGGTATTCGTGATCGTGATCGCGCATTACCGCCTGAACGCCGACATCTGGCTGTCGCCGCTGATCGTGCTCGGCACCCAGTGGTATATCCTGTTCAACGTGATCGCGGGCGCGACGGCCTACCCGAACGACTATCGCGAGGCGGCCACCAACTTCCGCATCCGCGGCTGGCAGTGGTGGCGGCAGGCGATCCTGCCGGGGATCTTCCCGTACTACGTGACGGGCGCGATCACCGCCTCGGGCGGCGCCTGGAACGCGAGCATCGTGTCGGAGCTGGTCCAGTGGGGCGACACCAAGATCCAGGCGCACGGCCTCGGCGCGTATATCGCGCAGACCACCGCCGCGGGCGACTATCCGAAGATCATTCTGGGCATCGCGGTGATGTCCCTGTTCGTGACCCTGTTCAACCGCCTCCTGTGGCGCCCGCTGTATGCCTATGCCGAAGCGAAGCTGCGGCTCGACTGAGCAAGATTGAGAGCGAAACGCGATGCAAAATCCGAATGCTGTAAACGCCCCCGTCCAGATGCCGCCGCGCCTCGGCGAGGAAATCCTGCGCGTCGACGACGTCAGCCGCGGCTTCAACAAGACCCAGGGCGAATTGCTCGTGCTCGATGGCGTGAACCTGTCGCTGCGCGAAGGCGAGATCGTCGGCATGCTCGGCCGTTCGGGCTCGGGCAAGTCGACGCTGCTGCGCATCATCGCCGGCCTGATCGAGCCGACGGGCGGTGAGATCACCTATCTCGACAAGCCGCTCGACGGCCCGGCCGAAGGCGTCGCGATGGTGTTCCAGACCTTCGCGCTGTTCCCGTGGCTGACCGTGCTGCAGAACGTGGAGGCGGGCCTCGAGGCGCTCGGCGTCGGCGCGCGCGAGCGGCGCGAACGCGCGCTCGCGGCGATCGACCTGATCGGTCTCGACGGTTTCGAGAACGCGTATCCGCGCGAGCTGTCGGGCGGCATGCGTCAGCGCGTCGGCTTCGCCCGCGCGCTGGTGGTCGATCCGACGCTGCTGCTGATGGACGAGCCGTTCTCCGCGCTCGACGTGCTGACGGCCGAGACGTTGCGCACCGACCTGCTCGATCTGTGGACGCAGGGCCGGATGCCGATCAAGTCGGTGCTGATCGTCACGCACAACATCGAGGAAGCGGTGTTCATGTGCGACCGGATCCTCGTGCTGTCGTCGAACCCGGGGCGGGTGATCGCCGAGATCAAGGTGCCGTTCAAGCATCCGCGCAACCGGCTGGATCCGGCGTTCCGCCGGCTCGTCGACGACATCTACGCGAAGATGACCTCGCGCCAGATCGGCGAGGCGACCAAGAAGGGGCTCGAGCTGGGCAGCTGGCTGCCGCAGGTGTCGACCAACCTGATGGCCGGCCTGATCGAGACGCTCGCGGCGGCGCCGTACCACGGCCGCGCGGACATGCCCGAGATCGCCCGCACGCTGCATCTGGAGGTCGACGACCTGTTTCCGATCGCGGAAGTGCTGCAATACCTGGGTTTCGCCGACGTGCGCGAGGGGGACGTGTTCCTCACGCCGCCCGCGCGCGTGTTCGCCGAGTTCGGCACGCAGGAGCGCAAGATGATGTTCGCCGAGCACCTGCTGCGGCACGTGCCGCTCGCGGCGCGGATCAAGAAGGTGCTGAACGAGCGCCCGGGGCATCGCGCGCCGCGCGTGCGCTTCGAGCAGGAGCTGGAGGATTTCCTGTCGGACAGCGCGGCCGAGGAAACGCTCGACGCGGTGATCGACTGGGGCCGCTACGGCGAGATCTTCTCGTATAACGACCAGACGGAGATCTTCAGTCTGGAGGACGTCGAGTCCTGATGGCGCGTCGCGCGGCCGGCGCGTCCGGCCGCGCGGGATCTCACTGCAGATTGCCCCAGCGATCCACCGCCGGCTCCGCTGACGCCCACTTCCATCCCTGCGCCTGCTGGCAGGCGCTCGCCATGAACCAGTCGGCGCGCTCGCCGTCCTTCATCGAGAACACGAACTCCTTGCACAGCGCGAGCGACGTCGAGAACGCGCGCGTGACGCGCACCTCGCCTTCGCCGTTCTCGAGCGGCACCCGGTTCTTCACCTTCCACGGCCGCGTCTCGCCGACCGCGAGGCCGCCCGCCACCTGCGCGATCGCATCCTGCTGATTCTGGTGGAGCTTGCGCATGGTGCGGTTGACGGCCTCGTCGGTGGCGGCCTGCACCGCGATGCCGACGCCGACGGCGACGGCCGGGTTCGCGGTGACGAGGCCCGTCGCCGCGCCCGCCAGCGCGCCGCTTGCAGCGCCCACCGAGCCGCAGCCGGACAGCCCGAGCGAGGCCGCCGCCAGCAGCGCGAGCGCGGCGGCGGCCGGCAGCCTGCGCGCGCCGCTCATTGCAGCGCGCCCCAGCGTTCGGTCGCCGGTTCGGCCGACGCCCATTTCCAGGTCGGGCCGTCGCGGCAGATCGTCGCCACGTAGAACGCCGATTGTGCGGCTGTGTCCTTGGTGGCCGGGCTGTCGACCGAGAACACGATTTCCTTGCAATCGAGCGGGCCGACGCTGATGAGACGGCTCACGGTCACGCGGCCGCGCTCGTCGTCCTCGATCGGGAAGGTGTGGTGGGTCGCCCACGGTGCGACGCCGCCCACGTCGAGCGGACCGGCCGCATTGGCGACCTGCGCCTGCGAATAGCGGTGGGCGACCCGCTGCGAGTACTGGACGCCGGCTCGCGCGCCGGCTACGGCGCCCAGGCCGATGCCGGTCGCGACGGAGGCGTTGTTGGTGACTTTCGAGGCGATCGTCGCGCCGGCGATGCCAGCGCCCGCCGTCGCGCCCTCGCTGTAGAGCGAATTGCAACCGGCGAGCAGTGTCGAGAAGGCGACGATGCTGAGCATTGCCCAGGTCGTCAAGCGGCGCGCTGGCGCCTCGATGCGTTGTTTCATCCCTGATTGCGGTCCTGTCTGCTTGCGCCACGGGCGCGGGCCGCGCGGCGACTGCGCCATTGTTCTGCAATTGTCCGAAGAGAAATGCAAAGAATTGACAAACCCGACCGGTGGGCCGGTCGGCAGGCGGCGGTTATTGTCGGGGAAACCGCCGCGCAAGGGTCGTATCGTTACAAAATGAAGGTAATTGTTACCTTGAGGCCCTGGATTCCCACCTAAACTCGTTAGTCATGGACTGTTTCTACGACGGCGATGCGCCGCTCCGATCATGAGACACCCCGCCATGCGCCGCACCCGGCGCCCCGGTTCACCTGGGCGCGATGCCGGGCCGGGTTCCCCGCCACCGCCGTCCGGGCCGGCTTCGTCCGCGCCTGCTGAGCCGTCCGACGCGCCTGCCGACGGCGATCACAACCAGGGCGGCGCGCGTCCCGAAGGGCTCGATTACCAGCGCGACCTGGGCACGGAGCAGGACGCATGACCATCTCGCCGCGCCTGCGCGCGGCACGTCAATCCGAATCGTCGCGACGCGTCGGGCCGCGGGCCTGATGCGGCGCCCGCGCGCCCGTTTTCCCGGCGCCATTCGTCAACAGGAGGGAAAGCCGTAATGAGCAGATTGATCGTGGTATCGAATCGCGTGGCCGCCGGCCAGGACGCGCGCCCGTCGGCGGGCGGGCTCGCGGTCGGCGTACTCGACGCGCTGCGGGACACGGGCGGCATCTGGTTCGGCTGGAACGGGGAGATCGTCGGCGAGGCCGGCGGCGCGCCGACGATCGAGCAGGACGGCCGCGTCACCTATGCGACCGTCGGCCTGACCCGGCGCGACTACGACCAGTACTATCGCGGCTTCTCGAACGCGACGCTGTGGCCCGCGTTCCACTATCGCGCCGACCTCGCGCGCTTCGACCGCCAGGAATACGGGGGTTATCTGCGCGTCAACGCGGCGCTCGCGAAGCAACTGAGCACCCTGATCGAGCCCGACGATCTGATCTGGGTGCACGACTACCATCTGCTGCCGTTCGCGCAGTGCCTGCGCGAGCTGGGCGTGAAGAACCCGATCGGGTTCTTCCTGCATATCCCGTTCCCGACGCCGGAGATTTTGCGGGTCGTGCCGCCGCACGAGGAACTCGTGAAATTCATGTGTGCGTACGACATCGCGGGTTTCCAGACCGAGGCGGACAAGCAGGCGTTCGTCGACTACGTCGAACGGCGCGGCGTCGGCACCGCGAGCGACGACGGCATGCTGCATGCGCACGGCCGCGTGGTGAAGGTCGCCGCCTATCCGATCGGCATCCATCCGGACGCGATTGCGCAGGCCGCCGTCGATTTCGGCGGGCGCAAGCCCGTGAAGGCGCTGCGCGAGACGATGCGCGGCCGCAAGCTGGTGATGAGCGTCGACCGGCTCGATTACTCCAAGGGGCTCGTCGAGCGCTTCCAGGCGTTCGAGCGCATGCTCGCGAACGCGCCCGGCTGGCAGGGGCGGGTGTCGCTCGTGCAGATCGCGCCGCCGACCCGCTCGGACGTGCAGAGTTACCAGCGCATCCGCCAGACCCTCGAAGGCGAGGCGGGGCGCATCAACGGCCGCTTCGCGCAACTCGACTGGACGCCGATCCAGTATCTGAACCGCAAGTACGAGCGCAATCTGCTGATGGCGCTGTTCCGGCTGTCGCAGGTCGGCTACGTGACGCCGTTGCGCGACGGGATGAACCTGGTCGCCAAGGAGTACGTCGCGTCGCAGGATCCCGCGGATCCGGGCGTGCTGGTGCTGTCCGAGTTCGCGGGAGCGGCCGCGCAGTTGCCGGGCGCGCTGCTGGTCAATCCGCACGACCTGTCGCAGACCGCGCAGGCGCTCGAGCGCGCGCTCGCGATGCCGCTCGTCGAGCGGCAGGCGCGCCATGCGGAGAACTACGCGTTATTGCGGCGCGACGATTTGTCGGCGTGGCGCGAGGCCTTCCTTGCCGACCTGCGCAGCGTGGCCACGGCGGCGTCGGTCACGCTGCGGGCGGGGCGGCGGATCGCCCATGTCTGACGACGCGCTGATGCCGGACGACGCGGCGCGCTTCTTCATCGTCACGGGCGGACCGGGCGCGGGCAAGAGCACCTTGCTCAATGCGTTGGCGGCGCGCGGCTACGCGCGCTCGCAGGAGGCCGGGCGCGGCGTGATCCAGGATCAGGTCGCGATCGGCGGGCGCGCGCTGCCGTGGGACGACCGCGCCGCATTCGCCGAGCTCATGCTGAGCTGGGAGATGCGTTCGCATCATCTGGCGCGGCGCTGCACGGGGCCGGTGTTCTTCGATCGAGGCGTGCCTGACGTGATCGGCTACCTGACCTTGAGCGGCCTGCCCGTGCCGGCGCACGCGCACGCGGCCGCCGCGCGGTTCCTCTACCACCGCACGGTGTTCGTCGCGCCGCCGTGGCCGGACATCTACGCCCGGGACGCGGAGCGTCAGCAGGACTACGCCGAGGCCGTCCGCACCTGCGACACGATGCGCGACACCTATGCCGCGCTCGACTACCGCCTCGTCGAGCTGCCGCGCGCGAGCGTCGAGGCGCGCTGCCGCTTCGTGCTCGACGCCGTCGGCGCGGCCTGACGCATCCCGCTCAGGCCGGCCGGCGCGCGATCCCGACATCGGCCTCGACCAGGGTCGGGGCGCGGGTCGGGTCGAAGTCCGTCCAGCGGCCGTTGCGCCAGTCGCCGTCGGCGCGTTCGACGTCCGCGCCGCCTGCTTCCGCGAGCGTCCGCGCGGCGTCGCGCTGGGTGTCGGGCGTTACGTGCACCGCGACCAGCATGCCGGAGCCGCGCGTCTCGTGATGCACGGCGCGCACCCGCATCTCGTGCAGGTGCTGGCGCGAGAAGTCGCGCAGATGCACGGACTTGCCGATCATCGCGCCCACGTAGGCGCCGGCGCCGGCCGCGCACAGCGCGACGACGAGCGAGGGCGTGAACAGCGCGAACAGCGCGACCCCGCAGATCGCGCCGGTGACCGCGCCGAGCATCGTGTGGCGCGGCGCGTCGGCCGATGGCGGCGCGGGCGGGTATTCGGACGAATGGCGCGCGTGCTGGCCGCGCGGGTTGACGAAGAAAAAGCTGACGTCCTCGGCGGGGAAGCCGCGTTCGACCAACCGCTGGGCGGCGGTGGCGGCGGCGGCCTGCGTCGGGAAGCGGGCTGCGACGATCAATGACATGGCACCCTCCTGGCGATGGCAAAAGCCATCCTGGCCCCGTCGCCACGGATGGCGAATGAAGGTGCGGACCGCGCGGCGCGGGTAAGCGTTGGACCGGCGGCGCGCGCCGAAGTGCGATGCGCGTGCGTCCGGCCCGGAGCGGGCCGCGGCTCAGGCCGTCGGCGACTGCTGGGGCGCGCGCAGGCGCAGCGTGCTGACGACGGCCGCGAGCGCGGCGAACGCGGCGGCCGCGTAGAGCGCGGTGGTCGGGCCATGCTGCGGCGCAATGCCGAAGATCAGCGCGACCAGGGCCGCGCCGAGCGTCTGGCCGGTCAGGCGCGCGGTGCCGAGCATGCCGCTCGCGCCGCCGCTGCGCGCGCGCGGCGCGGCCGACAGGATCGCGCGGTTGTTGGGCGACTGGAACAGGCCGAAGCCGAGCCCGCACAGCCCCATCCGCCAGACGATGTCGAGCGGGGCGGGGTGCGCGCCGAGCGTCGCCAGCGCGGCGAGCCCGGCGGCGAACAGCGCGAGCCCGACGCCGCCCAGCGCGCCGGCCGGATAGCGGTCCGACAGCACGCCCGCGAGCGGCGCGGCGAACACGATCACGAGCGGCCACGGCGTCATGTAGAGCCCCGTTTCCACCTGCGAGAAGCCGAGCGTGTGCTGCAGCCAGAACGGCAGCGCGACGAACGCGAGCATCTGCGACGTGAACGACGCGACCGAGGTGCCGATCGACAGCGCGAACACCGGGATCCTGAGCAGGTCGACGGGCAGGAGCGGTGCCGCTTGCGTGAGCTGGCGGCGCACGAAGAAGTAGCCGAGCACGAGCGCGGCGAGCGCGGCCGCCGCCACGTGCGTATAGCGCTCGCCGTGGCCGAGCCCGTCGACCGCGAAGATCAGCAGCCCGAATACGCAGGCGTTCAGGAGCGCGCTCAGGTAGTCGTAGGGGGCGTCGTGCCCGCGATTGGCGGGCAGCGCGCGCAGGCTGCCGAGCACGGCGGCGATGCCGATCGGCACGTTGATCGCGAACAGCCAGGGCCAGGGCGCGATCGCGAGCACCGCGGACGCGATCGTCGGCCCGATCGCCGACGACAGCGCGACCACCATCGCGTTGATCGCGACGCCGCGGCCGAGCTGCGCGGTCGGATAGATCATGCGCACCAGCGCCGTGTTGACGCTCATGATGCCGGCCGCGCCGAATCCCTGGATCACGCGCAGCGTCGCGAGCGACGCCAGCGAGCCGGACAGCGCGCAGCCGAGCGAGGCGGCGGTGAACAGCGCGAGGCCGGCGACATAGACGCGCCGATAGCCGATCCGGTCGCCGAGCGCCGCGAGCGGCAGCAGCGAGATCGTGATGGCGAGCTGGTAGGCGTTGACGATCCAGATCGAACCTGCGTCGGAGGTGCGCAGGTCGCGCGCGATGGTGGGCAGCGCGACGTTCGCGATGGCGCCGTCGAGCACGGCGAGCGTGATGCCGAGCGCGACGCACAGGATGGCCCAGTAGCGCTGGGGGAAGGGCAGGCCGGTGTCGGCGTTCATGGCGGAGAGAGCGGCGAAGGAGTGGGCGCGCGGCCGGATCGTTGCGCGTGCAACCGGGTGGCGGCGCGATGTGCCGTTCGGCCTGGAACAGGCGCGGCGGGCGGGTTCGCCACCGCGCGGCGGCGTGCGCTCACGCTTCGAAATCGAGCCCGCCGAGCAGGACGAGCGGCTCGGCCTGGGTGCGCGACCCGAAGTCGATGTCGCGGGCCTCCTGCCAGGCCGGCAGCTTCCTGGGCAGCGCGGTGAGATAGCGCGCGAAACGCGCCGCGCCGTCCGCCGCCATCAGGCGCTCGATCTCGTCGGTGTCCCAGGTCAGCTCGATGTTGATCGGATGCGAGTAGCCGCGCACGTGTTCGTCCGTCACGCTCAGGATGCGCACCTGGGTCGGGTGCCCGTGCCCGCTGTACGGAACGATTTCGGTTCTCAGGCGAGGGTCGAGCAGGCCGGCGATCGTCTGCGCGATGCGCGGCGCGAATTCCGAGTCGAAGCGGTGGGCGGTCTCAGGACTCATGGGGGCGTCTCCGTGATGACGAAAATCCTAGCACGGCAGGCGCGCATCGCGCGTAATGGCGCGTTACCACTTGCTGCATCTATTACCGTTGCCCGGCGGCACAATGGCTTCCATCACGGGACATACGCGTCCCGCGCAAGGGAGCACGACATGAAGAAGATCGCCGCAGTCCTGGTATTGGCCGGCAGCCTCGCGGCGGCCGGCCCGGCGTCCGCGCACGATCGCGGCGGCGCGATCGTCGGCGCATTGATCGGCGGAGCGGTGCTGGGCGCGGTCGTCGCGTCGGCGCTGAATCCGGCGCCGGTGGTGGCCTATCAGGCGCCCGCGTATCCGCAGCCGGCGTATCCGGCGTATCAGGCGCCGGCTTATCAAGCGCCCGGCTATGACGCGCCGACCTATCAGCAAGCCTCCACCTACCAACCCGCGCCGGCCTACGGCGGTCCGCCGCCCGGCTATTGCTACGACTCGTATCAGCGCGCCTATGTCGCCTGCGGCGCGGGCGGGTATCGCAACGACGGCTACGGGTACGGCGGGTACGCGCAGCCGCGACCGGCGGGCTGGTAAGTACGCACGAGACACGCATGCGATGCACGGCCGGTCGCCGGTCGCACATCGTGTGGGGGTGTGATGGTTTGGAGTGAGTCCGGAGTTGAGTCCGGAGTGGGTCGGAAGACGGTTGTACAGGCAGTATCCCGGGTCGACTGCGTGCCTTGGCAAGGTGGCGGTGGAATCGGGCGGAGCGCGTCACCCTGCAGATTTCTTCTTCTCAGGCGTCGGTCTCGACCGACGCTTTCCCTTCGTATTCCATAGCAAGCCCGTTCGGGGCGCATGCTTTTGCATTGTCGTCGGCGCGATGGCGAGCGAGCGGATGCGTTGCGTTTCCGGCGTGGCGATGCGGGACGAGTCGTCCTTGCGGTTGCGGCGCCCGGCGCGGCAGCCGGACGCCCTGTGATACAACTTGTTGCAAATCCCCGGATCAGTGGCGTCCGCCTCCGCCATGACCGCCCCGGCCGCCGCCTTGCCAGGTGCCCCGACCGCCGTCTCCGCGGCCGCCATGCCAGCCGCCGTCGCCGCGCCAGCCGCGATGCCCGCGCCAGTCCCCGCCCCCGCCGCCCCAGACGTTGATCGTGCCGTAGACGGGCGCATAGCCCGGGCCATAGCCCGGCGCATAGGCGTAGCCGCCCGGATAGTACGGCTGGGCATAGCCATAGCCGCCGTCCGGAACGGCGACGCAGCCCGCCAGCAGCGCGCCGGCGGACAGGATTGCAAAGAGTCGGAACATGAGGATCTCCTGTCGTTTCATATAGGAATGTCCGGTGTAGAGAGGAGTTCGCGTCCAAATGTGTCCGCGGATTACAATCGTGTAAGTTTGAGCCGTGGCCGCGGCGTTGCCGCTGCTGCGATGCGTATCCACTGTCAGTCAGGAGTTCTTCGATGAAATTGCATCCCGTTTCCCGCTTCGCGAACTGGGTCATCTGCGCGGCGTTGGCCGGCGCCGCGGGCGCGGTGGTGGCCGCGACGCCCGAACAGGGCGCCGATGCACCGCTGACGCCGAAGGTATCGGCCGAGGACATCAAGATGTTCCCGGCCGCCAAGCCGGGCCAGAAACGCGCGGTGATCGCGCTGCCGGCGGAACAGGCGGAAGGCGATATCCGCGTCGAGCTGATCGTCGGCAAGACGATGCCGATCGACTGCAACCAGCAGTGGTTTGGCGGCAGCCTCAAGCAGGAAGTCGTGCAGGGCTGGGGTTACGCGTATTACCAGCTGGCCGACGTGAACGGCCCGGCGTCGACGCTCATGGCGTGTCCGGGGCAGGCGAAGCAGAACGGCTTCGTGCCGGTGCGCGGCGACGGTTACCTGTTGCGCTACAACAGCCGTCTGCCGATCGTCGTCTACGTGCCGAGCGGGTTTGAGGTGCGTTATCGCCTGTGGCGCGCGTCGAACGAGGTCGCGCGCGCGGTCGAGCAGTAAGCGGCCCGAGCTGCCGCGCGCGTCAGCGCAGCGAGCAGTCGAGCCACCGGCGGATCCGGACCGCATCCGCGATATGCGCGTGCGGGCCGGGTGCGCCGAGCAGCACGATATCCACCGGGCGTCCGTGAGCCATGTAGCGCATCACGACGCAATGGCCGGCCTCGTTGATGAAGCCGGTTTTCTGCAGGGTGATGCGATCGTCGCCCGTGCGCACGAGCGGATTCGAATTCACGTAGACGAGACGGCCGTGGCCCGGCGTCATGGTCTGCCGCTTGTCCACCGAGAACGCGCGGATGCGCGGATAGCGGTTCGCCGCCGCGACGAGCTTCGCGAGATCGCGCGCCGTGGACACATTGCGCGGCGACAGCCCTGTGCCGTTGACGAAGTGCGTATTCACCATGCCGAGCGTGCGCGCCTTGCGGTTCATCGCGGCGACGAACGCGGGACGGCCGCCCTGGTAGTCGCGCGACAGCGCGGCCGCCGCGCGGTTCTCCGACGACATCAGCGCGATATGCAGCATG
Organism: Burkholderia sp. GW821-FHT14F03; assembly: GCF_058803765.1. NCBI lineage: Bacteria > Pseudomonadati > Pseudomonadota > Betaproteobacteria > Burkholderiales > Burkholderiaceae > Burkholderia > Burkholderia sp. GW821-FHT14F03. The sequence goes on along the minus strand of NZ_JBXAPG010000039.1, from coordinate 12,294 downwards.
TCCTTGCGCGATAACACCGAGCCCACCTTCAGGCGCGAGCCGGTGAATTTCTCGTAGTCGCGATCCTGCGCACCGACTTTCAGCCGCCGTGCGAGCGGTGCGCCGCTGTCGAGCGCGACCACCGACGTCATCAATTTCGAAATCGACGCGATCGGCAGGATCCGGTTCGCCTGCTTTTCCGCGAGCACGGTGCCGGTCCGCTCGTCGACCACGTAGACCGCGCGCGAACGCAGCAACTGGCGCGACGCCTGGGTGTAGCCGCAACTCGCGAGCAACTGGGGACGGACAGCGGCGATGCGCGGCGGCTGGCCGCGCTTGCGGCCGGATGCGTTCGCCTGCGTCGCGTTCGCGCGGCGTTTGGCCGGTTGCGATGCGGCCGCATCGGTGCGGGAACGGGCTCGGCGCGGCTTCTTCCTGATCTTCGTGGGGCGGACGGCCTTTTTCACGTGCGTGTTGCGGACGGCGCGGCAATGGCGCCCGTGGGACGGCGTCGCCTTCGTGCAGTTGACACCGGCGGCCTGGGCGGGCGTGGCGACGCCGGGCAGCAGGCTGGTGGCGAGCCAGACGACGAACGCGAGCGGCATGAGGAGGCGGGCGGTCATGCGCGGACGGGGGAGGTGACGGGTCATGGGCGGTGGACGGGCTGGAAACGGACGGTGCGAGGTAGGACAGGCGGCCGGCCGATAAATTCGGCGCGGGAGGGAGAGCGGAGGGCTAGTCCCAGATGCCGCGTATCGCGACGGCGACGATCACCGGGACCGAGAACACCAGCGGGATCGCGAAGTACGGGGCTTCGCGGTCGACGATGTAGGAGTAGATCACCCAGCCCGCGCCGACGGCGAAGGTTGCCAGGCCGGCGAAGATCGCGAGCAGGTTCAGCGCGCGGTTGTGCGGGCGATGCGGGGGCTTCGGCGGTGCGCTTTCCGGGGGCGGCGATGGCGTGTTCATGGGCGATCGGATGACGGCGGGCGGTTGATGGTGGCCGGATCATCGGGCCGGCGCGGTGGTCTCCCGGCCATCATCGCAGCAAGCGGAGCAGGGGGCAAGGCGACGGGGCGCGGGGGATCAGCAGCCGCTCAGTAGCCGTGCGTGACGAGCGACAGCACCGACCGGTCGGGATGCGTGCCGTCGATGATGCTGCGGCCGATCTGGAAGGCGTCGCGGGCGGCGTCGTCGGGGGTGGGGAAGCGGGCCTCGCCGTCCGCGCGGAACGGGACGACGTGGTCGGGCAGGGTTGGGTTCGCGCCGGGGTGGCAGACGTAGCCGGCGTAGGTCTGGTGCGTTGCGTCAGGCGGGATCGGGATCAGCGTGACGTGGATCTCGAAGCCCTCGTAGTCGAGTTCGCGGGTTGGCAGTGCCGGTTGGTCGGACATGGTGACCTCCGTGCGCCGCACGCGGGTGGGCGGCGGCGAGGCGTGCGCGGCGGGTGGGCGCGGACGGTGGGGTGATGTAGGGAAGTTTAGGCGATGGGGTGGGAAGGGGGCGGACATGTCGGAGACGTCGTGTTCGTGTCCCCGCGTCGGGTCGGCATTTTGATGCCGGTGCTCCGGTTCGCCGAGCGTGAGGCCGCGTCTCACAGCCGAGGGTAAGTCCTACTTGGACGGAATTTTCCGAGGCTTACAGTAAACGTACTTTGTCAACGAAGTACATTTATTGGGATGGTGTGGCGATGACGTGTCCGTTGCGATCAGGATCGACTGCTTTGGCGCTGGCCGATGCATACGCCCGTGGCGACGCCGATCCGCTTGACGTTGTCGAGGTTGCGTTGGCTTATGCCAGTGAGGCTCGCGCGACTTTCATCGCGACGCTGGATGCGCGCGCGCTCGAGGAGGCCGCCGCGTCCGCCGCACGCTGGCGTGCGGGCAAGCCGCTCGGTCCATTGGATGGGGTGCCGGTTGCGTGGAAGGATTTGTTCGATGTTGCCGGGGCCGTCACCACGGCCGGCGCCGCGATTTACCGCAGCCGTGCGTCAGCCGCAAGCGATGCAGCCCTCGTGACGGCGGCGCGGCGCGCGGGGCTGATTGCGATCGGCAAGACCAACCTCAGCGAGTTCGCGTATTCGGGATTGGGACTCAATCCGCATTTCGGCACACCGACCTATCCGCATGGCGATATGACGGAAGGTGCGCGAGCGCCGGGCGGTTCGCCGTCGGGCGCTGCGATCGCACTGGCCGAGAACATCGTGCCGCTGTCGGTCGGCACCGACACCGCGGGCTCTATCCGCATTCCCGCCGCATTCAATGGCTTGGTCGGCTATCGAGCGAGCACCGCGCGCTATCCGCGCGGCGGCATGACCGCGCTCGCGCCGACGCTCGATACGGGCGGCCCGCTCGCGCGCACCGTTGCCGACTGCATGGCCTTCGACGCGGTGGTGCGCGGCGCCTCCTTCATTGCGCCATGTGCCTCGCTGCGGACGCAGCGGTTCGTTATCGATCCGGGCTGGCTGTCCGGTTACACGCTGGAACCGGCGGTCGCGCGCGATTTCGAGCAGTTCGTCGCGCGTCTTCGGGAAACCGGCGCGCGTGTCGAAGCGCACGCATTCGCATCGTTGAGCAAGGTGCGCGATCTGGGCGCGCGATACGGCTGGTTGGGCGCGATCGAGGCGTTCGAGACCCATCGCGCGCTGCTCGAATCGAGCGAGGCGGAGGGTCTCGACCCGCGCGTGCGCGGGCGATTGGAGGCCAGCCGCGATCTGAGCGATGGTCGTCTCGATACCTTGCACGCGGCGCGTGCCGGCCTGCTGACCCTGTTTCGCGATGAACTCGGCGATGCGACGTTCGTCGCGCCGACCGTCGCACACGTTGCGCCGCCGCTCGATCCGCTTGAAGCCGATCCTGAACGCTTTTCCCGGATCAATCTCGCGACGCTTGCACTGACGATGCCCGGCAGTTTTCTCGATACCCCGGCCATTGCATTGCCCGCCGGCGCGGACGACGGCGGCTGGCCGACCAGCGTGCAATTGATGCGGGCGCGAGGCGACGACGACGCGCTGCTGGCCGTCGCGCTCGCCATCGAAAAACACGAAGACTGATCCAGAGAGGAGGAGGGACGATGGCAAAGGAAATCCTGATCACATTCGGCGTCGATGTCGACGCTGTGGCCGGCTGGCTCGGCTCATACGGCGGCGAGGATTCGCCGGATGACATTTCGCGCGGCATGTTTGCGGGCGAGGTCGGTACGCCGCGGCTGCTCAAGCTGTTCGAGCGCGAGGGACTGAGGACCACCTGGTTCATTCCCGGGCATTCGATCGAAACTTTCCCCGAGCAGATGCGCGCGGTCGCGGCGGCTGGGCACGAGATCGGCGTTCACGGCTATAGCCACGAGAACCCGATTGCGATGACGCCGGAGCAGGAGGAGGTGGTGCTCGATCGCAGCATCGAGTTGGTCACGCAGCTCGCCGGACGCCGCCCTACCGGCTATGTCGCGCCGTGGTGGGAATTCAGCGAGGTGACCAACGCACTGCTCGTGAAGAAAGGCATCAAGTACGACCACAGCCTGATGCACAACGATTTCCACCCGTACTACGTGCGGGTCGGCGACAACTGGACCCGGATCGACTACGCGCGGCACCCGGACACCTGGATGAAGCCGCTCGTGCGCGGCGAGGAAACAGACCTCGTCGAGATTCCCGCGAACTGGTATCTCGACGACCTGCCGCCGATGATGTTCATCAAGAAGGCGCCGAACAGCCACGGTTTCGTCAACCCGCGCGATATCGAACAGATGTGGCGTGACCAGTTCGACTGGGTCTATCGCGAACACGACTACGCGGTATTCCCGATCACGATTCATCCCGATGTCTCGGGACGTCCGCAAGTGCTGCTGATGCTCGAACGGTTGATCGCACACTTCAAGGCGCATGACGGCGTGCGCTTTTGCACCTGCGACGAGATTGCCGACGATTTCCTGCGGCGTCGGCCGCGCGTGAAGTCAGCCTGACGAACCTGCTCAGATCATCCGTTGAGGAGCATCACCATGTCCCAGCCCATCGCACCGACTGCGCTTTATGCGCCGCCGCCGATTCTTCCCGCCGACGTCAGACGCGCGACCTTCGTCGCGTTCCTGGCGTGGGTGTTCGCTGTCTACGATTTCATCCTGTTCGGCACCCTGCTGCCCGAGATCGGCCGTCACTACGGCTGGGATACGCGGACACAGGCGGAAATCGCCACGTACGTCGCGGTCGGCACGGCAGTCATCGCCTTTGCCATCGGGCCGTTGCTCGACCGGCTCGGCCGCAAGGCGGGGCTGGTGTGGACCGTTGCGGGCGCCGCGCTGTGTTCGGCGCTGACGGTCGCAGGCGGTGCGCTGGGCAAGGTGCCGCTCGTGCTGATCCGCTCGCTTGCGGGCCTTGGCTATGCCGAGGAAACCGTCAATGCGACGTACCTGAACGAGTTGTACGCCGCCGCAAACGATCCCAGGCTGAATCGTCGCAAGGGGTTCCTCTACAGCCTGGTACAAGGCGGCTGGCCGATCGGCGCGCTGCTCGCGGCCGGCCTCACCGCGTTGCTGCTGCCGCGGATCGGCTGGCAGGGCTGCTTCCTGTTCGCGGCGTTTCCGGCGCTGGTGATCGTCTTCCTGACCCGGCGGCTGAAGGAAAGCCCGCAATTTCTGCTGCACCAGGAAATCCGTCGGCTGCGCGAACATGGGGATGAGCCGGCCGCGCAATCGCTCGCAGCCGCACATGGCGTCGACTACGAGCAGCATCGCCGCGCAGGTGTCGCGGCGGCCTTCCGGGGTGACGCGTTGCGCGCGACGCTGGTGCTCGGCGGCAGCGTGCTGCTCAACTGGGCGGCGATCCAGGTGTTCAGCGTGTTGGGCACGACGGTGCTGACCCAGGTGCATGGCGTGTCGTTCGAAGGTTCACTGCTGATTCTCGTGTTGTCGAACGTGGTGGGCTATTGCGGCTACCTGACGCATGGCTGGATCGGTGACCGGATCGGACGGCGCAACACGCTGGCGGCGGGCTGGATGCTCGGCGGACTGGCCTTTGCCGCGATGCTGGCAGGGCCGAGCGACACAGGGGTCGTCGTCGCGTTGTACAGCATCGGGCTGTTCTTCCTGATCGGTCCTTATTCCGCCGCGCTGTTTTTTATCGGCGAAAGCTACCCGACCGCGATTCGCGGCACCGGCGGCGCGATCGTGCATGCGATGGGGCCCGTCGGCGCGATTCTCGCAGGCGTGGGCGTGACCACGATGCTGAACGCGGGTGGCGACTGGATGCATGCCGCGCTGTGGTTCGGCGCGTTGCCGTGCCTGCTGTCCGGATTGCTGGTATTCGCGGCGAAGCACGTTGATCCGGCGGTCGTTCCCGATCATTTCGTTCAAGGAGAGCGCGTATGAAAGTCGCACTCGTGACCGGCGCCGCGAGCGGCATCGGACAGGCCTTGGCGGTTGCCTATGCGCAGGCGGGTGTCGCGGTCGTCGGCGGCTATTTCCCGGGGGACCCGCATGATCCGCAGGCGACTCAACGCGCCGTGGAGGAAGCGGGCGGCAGTTGCGCGATGCATCCCGTCGACGTGCGCTCGGCCGAGGCGGTCGACGCATTCGCACAGGTTGCGCTCGAGCGCTTCGGCCGGCTCGACTACGCGGTTGCGAACGCCGGGCTGTTGCGTGCCGCGCCGCTTGCCGCGATGCGCGATGAGCAGTGGCACGAGATGCTCGACGTGGACCTGACGGGCGTGATGCGCACCTTTCGCGCCGCGGCGGGCCGGCTGGCGGACGGCGGCGCGCTGGTCGCGGTGTCATCGATCGCGGGCGGGGTGTACGGATGGGATGCGCATGCGCATTACGCCGCCGCGAAGGCGGGGGTACTCGGCTTGTGCCGCGCGGTCGCGGTCGAACTCGCGCCGCGCGGGATCCGCTGCAACGCTGTCATCCCGGGGCTCGTCGAGACGCCGCAGTCGCTCGACGCCGTCAATTCGCTCGGGCCGGCCGGGCTTGCGCAGGCGGCGCGCGGCATTCCGCTGGGCCGGGTCGGTCGGGCCCGCGAGATCGCGACGCTGATCCGCTTCCTGACCAGCGACGACGCGTCCTATATCACCGGGCAGTCGATCGTCGCGGACGGCGGCCTGACGGTGCGCTGGCCCGGTTGAGCCGCCGGTGCGCCGTTCCATTTGCTCTGGAGGGAACCACCATGTCCGAACAAACTTGGATGCTCGACGGCCGGCGCGCGATCGTGACCGGCGCGGCCAGCGGGATCGGCGCCGCGATCGCCCGCGCCTATGCACGGGCGGGCGCGCGGCTCGTGCTGGTCGATCGTGACGCCAACCGGCTCGCCGTCTCGGCCGATGTCTGCCGCGGACTGGGTGCGGAGGTCGCGACGGTGCTCGCCGATGTCGGCGAGGACGACGGCGCACGCGCGATCGCCGCACGCTGCATCGCGCAATTCGGCGGGATCGATATCCTCGTCAACAACGCGGGCATGCTGACCCAGGCGCGCTGCGTCGATCTGAGCGTGGCGATGTGGGACGAGATGATGCGCGTCGATTTGCGCAGTGTTTTCCTGTGTACCCGTCACGCGCTCCCGTCGATGCTGGCACAGCGCTGGGGGCGTGTGATCAATGTCGCGTCGCAGCTTGGGATCAAGGGCGGCGTCGAGCTTTCGCACTATGCGGCCGCGAAGGCCGGGGTGATCGGTTTTACCAAGTCGCTCGCGCTCGAAGTGGCGCCCGACAACGTGCTGGTCAATGCGCTCGCGCCCGGGCCGATCGAAACGCCGCTGGTCGACGGAATCAGCGACGCATGGAAACGCGCGAAAGCTGCCGAATTGCCGTTGCGCCGCTTCGGCCTTGCCGACGAGGTGGCGCCTGCCGCGCTCTTGCTCGCATCGGACCCGGGCGGCAATCTGTTTGTCGGACAGACGCTCGGCCCGAATGCCGGCGACGTGATGCCCTGACGGAGACGCCGATGTGCGGGATGTGCGGATTGCTGGGAGGCGGGCGGCATTGGTCAAGCGTGGTTGTGGCGGGCAGCGGGGACAACGCACGCCGCCAGCGACAGGTCCAGGTCGCGTTGGCGAAACGGGTGCTGGCGCGAGTCAGGCTGGGGCTCGACGATTTTCACGGGCGGGCGTTCGTGCTGTCGTCGCCGACCGGCGCGCGCGTGCTCGTCGACGACTTCGCTCAGGTGTGGCGGGCCGCGGAAACAATGCTCGGTGTGCCGCTCGATCCGTTGACGATGTTCGCGGAAGAGGAGGGGCGCGAATGAATGCGGCCTACGATGTCGTGCCGGTCACGATCGTGACGGGTTTTCTCGGCAGCGGCAAGTCGACGCTGATCGCCGATGTGCTGCGCGGCGAAGCCGCGCGCGATACCGCCGTGCTGGTCAACGAGTTCGGCGAAGTGGGCCTCGACCATCTGCTGATCGGCGAGGTCGAGGCGCAGACCGTGCTGCTGGATAACGGCTGTCTTTGCTGTTCGATCCGGGGCGAGCTGAAAGACGCATTGGTCGATCTGTTCTCGCGCCGCGCGCGCGGCGCCGTGTCGGCCTTTTCCCGTGTCGTGATCGAAACGACGGGGTTGGCTATGCCTGCGCCGATTGTCGCGACCTTGCTTGCCGATCCGATCGTGCGCAGCCATTACACGCTGTGCGCGACGGTGACGGTCGTCGATGCGCTGCACGCGAAGACTCAGGGCGACCGGCATCCGGAGTGGCTCGCGCAGATCGTCGCGGCGGACCGCGTGCTGATCAGCAAGACGGACCTTTGCGATGAGCCGGCGCTGCGTGCGGTGCGCGAACGGATTCAGGCGTTGAATCCCGCCGCCTCGATCGCGACGCGAGAGAGCTTCGATAATGACGCGGCCTTGTTGGCATGGCTCGCCGAATCCGCCGATCCGCTCGACCTGCTCCGACGGCTGGGCCGTGGGGAGTCCAGCATGGCTGCGTTGCCCGGGATGGCGCCGCCCGCGCCCGCGCGCTTCGGGCGCGGGGGGCTGGCGCACCGGCGAGACGCGGAGCCGGCCGGCATCCGTGCGTTCTGCCTGGATTTCGACGCGCCACTCGACTGGCCGGTATTCACGCTCTGGTTCACACTGCTGCTGAATCGGCACGGTGATAGCATCCTGAGGGTCAAGGGCGTGCTGGCGCTGGCCGGAGCGAGCCGGCCGGTCGTGCTGCATGCTGTTCAGCACCTCGTGCATCCGGTGCTGCATCTGGATGCATGGCCCGCTGATGAGCGCGTGTCCCGGCTCGTGTTCATCGTCGACGGATTGTCACGCGACGCATTCGACGCTTCGTACCATCGTTTCCGACTCGCACTCTCGGAGCCTCGCCAGTGATGCCCACGCGATTGCCTTCCACGTCTTCATTCGCCGCGCCGCGCGCGCCCGCCGTGCATCGGGCGCGTGTCGAGTTGCGCGTGCTCGGCACCACCGTCACGCTGCAAGAGCCGGTGCGCAAGGCTGCCGAGCAGGATCTCGGGATCCGGTTGCGTTTCCTGGTCGAGGACGGCTCGGCGGTTCAGCGCGACGGCGTGATGCATCCCGAGGGCTACGAACTGTACGACCAGTGGTTCCATAGTCTCGACTGCCTGTGGCCCGCGCACGCGCTGCAGCCGCTCGAGCTGGCGAGGATCCGGGGGTGGGACGGCATTGGGCCGCTCGCGCGCACCGGCTGCCTGCCGGGGCATCCGCGCGCGCGCGCGGGCGGTGGACCGGCGAACCGTTTGTACGTACAGGCGGACGGATCGCTTGGGGCTACCCCGACCGCGCGCATCAGCATGCTGCCGCTGACGCACAACGCGGACAGTTTCGCGTATCTCGCCGATGCATTGCCGCCGGCGCTGCTGGAGGGTGGTGAAAGCTGGGCATGGCTGCTGGCGCCGGAACTGGCCGGACGCGTGGCGCTGCAGGCGGACCCGGCGATCGGTGCGATCGATGCGGCGCTTGCGGTCGAGGCGAGCGGACTGATGCGCTTTGCCGACCTCGGCAATCTGACGATCGAAGAGATCGACGGATTGATTGCCATCCTGGTCGCGTTCAAGCGGCGCGGTCATTTCGCCGGATTCTGGTCGAGCTTTGCCGAGGCGGCGCGACTGATGATCGCGAACAAGGTGGCGATCCAGAGCATCTGGTCGCCGGCTGTCGGGGAGCTGGCGCGCGCAGGAGTGCGTCATACCCTGGCTGCGCCTCGGGAAGGCTACCGTGCGTGGTTCGGTGGCCTCGCGATGTCGCGTGCCGCGCACGGGCGGGTGCTCGATGCCGCGTACGATTACCTGAACTGGTGGCTGGACGGTGCGGCGGGGGCGGCCATGATGCGGCAGGGCCTCTATCTGCCCAACCCGGCGCGCGTGCGCGCGCAGCTGGATGTCGACGAATGGGCTTACTGGTACGATGGCGAGCCGGCGGCGCGGGACCTGCCCGGGCCGGGCCGCCAACGCCTCGTGGCCGCGGGGCAGCGCCGCGACGGCGGCGGCTACGCGGCCCGCATGGGCCGCATTGCAGTCTGGAATTCCGTAATGGACGAACATAACTATCTGGCGCGCCGATGGAACGAATTCATGCGCGCATGACGACGCGTATTCTCCGGCGATGACGACACGTGAGCGGTCCGCCGCGATGATGCCCGACACCGGCGCCGACAGCCGGCTGCGCTACCAACTGATTCACGACCGTTTGAAGAGCGCGATCGTGCGCGGCCGGATCACGGCGGGCCTCGTGCTGCTCGAAGGGCCGGTCGCGCGGCTGTTCGGCACGAGCCGCGTACCGGTGCGCAAGGCATTCGAAATGCTGCACGCCGGCGGTTTGTTGCATACGTTCGACGGACGGGGCTATCTGGTCGCACATCCGGAAGGCGGTGTTCCGTCGCCGGTGCGCGAGCCGCTGTCGGAGGCTGCACTCGGTTTCGACGAGACGCCGCCGCCGCTTGACCTGCCGTCTCACAGCGAAAGGATCTATGACGCGCTGGAGGCCGCGGTGTCGTTGAGCATCGTGTTCGGCCATTTCCGGATCAATGAAGGGGACGCTGCGGATACGTTCGGCGTGAGCCGGGGTGTCGTGCGCGAAGCACTGCAGCGATTGCGCGACCTGGGGCTCGTCGAGAAAACCGCGTATTCGCACTGGCTGTGTGGTCCGCTGACGGCGCGTGCGGTGGCGCAGGACTATGAGTTGCGCATGCTGTTGGAGCCGGCCGCGCTGGCGGCGAGCCAGCCGTTTTTATCGCACGACGTTCTGGTTGCTGCGCGTGATGCGCTCGACCGTGCGATTGCGACACCGGATGAGGTCGATGCCGCCGCGTTACATCGGCTTGAGCTGACACTGCATGTCGAGTGCCTCGCGTATGCACCCAATCGGAAGTTGCTCGGGATGGTCGGGCGCGCGCACATGCCGTTGACGGTGAATCATGCGTTCTATGAGGCGTTTCATATGCATCCCGATGTTGGCACGCTGGTTGAACATCGCGAGGTCGTGACGCGATTGATCGCGGGGGATGCGAATGGCGCAGCGGATGCGCTTGCCGCGCACCTGCAGGCGGGGTGCCGGCGTACGTTGCAACGGTTGAAGGTGTTGGCGGTGTTGCCGGAGCCGGAGTTGCCGGGGTATATGCAGCGGATTGTTTGAGGGGGAAGCTGGATACGAGGTGCCCCGTTGAGCGATGGCCAGGCGAAGTATTGGGCAATTGAGGGAATGTGATGATCCCTCGTCGTTGGGGCGCTCAACCAAGCCGTTGTGTTTCGTGGATGCCGGCGCCGCCGGCGTGGGCGATGGAGCCGCCGCCTATGCGGACGTCGACCGAGCGACTGCGGAACGCGTTTTCGCCGTCGCGGCCGACGACCAACGCGAGATCGACAAATTGAAGGTGTTGCAGGCTTACGTCTGCGCGGTGCGGTCGGATGTGCCAGGATGCGGCGACCGCTAATGGGAAACAGGGCGGCCGGTCAGGTGCGTGCGCGGGTGGTCTGCGTGCGCGCGATTGCGATATTCACCGCCCATACGATTGCACCAACAACGAGGGTCGACGCGATAAGAACTGCGGTCATGCCGAGTACCGGCATGTCGTCAGGGTTCGCAAGTTCGTCATGCCCTGTCACGTGCAACAGTGCGCGCAACCCGTCGTCGAGCAGGCTGGGCATGTTCATGGGAAGGTTGATGATGGCATTGCCGAGTATCCACCCGCCGATGAGGGTGACGAAAATGCTCAGTGCAATGCGGCCAAATTTTTTCATTTCACTTCAACCGTTCCGTAGGCTTTGAGGTTCGACCCGGGAACCGGCAAATCGGCCCCATTCTTTCGCAAGAACTCGGCGAATTTATAGAAGGTCGTTGGGTTCGTGACGGTGATGCAGCCTTCGCTAAGTCGCATGCGGCCGACCGGGTGTAGGCGAAACTGGCCGCGTTTGATTTTTCCGACGTATGTCGAATCGCCGGTGTCCTTGTTCCACAGCATAAACCACTGGGTGTGGTCGGTACTGCCAAAGCCGTGTTGGCCCCAAGCGTCATGCAGCCACCCTAGGCGGCCGCCAGATTGCCTGTCAACGATGTAATACGTGCCTTTCGGAATAGGCCCGATCGTTTCGATGCCCGTCGCGTTAGGATTGTCGCGCCCGCTATCTCTGCCGGAGAACGCGGGCAGCATGCCAACGCCAGGACAGTTCAGAAACGATGTGCTTTTGCTGTTGAGTTCGAATGTGCATCGAATCGGCATGATCGACCTTTTATGGGGCCTCGGATTCGCGAAGTGTACACGGCGAGCGGCGTTGCCAGTCCCGGTAACTTTCGCAGGTCACCAGGGTGCGTCCGAAAATTGACCGGACTGCCATGCACGAGGTCCTAACGCGGCTAGTGCCGACTATCACGATCAAGACCGTGGAAACGGAAGAGTTTCACGATCGGTTTTGGATCGATCCTGATGCATACAAGGGGCTCGTAATGGGGACATCGCTTAACGGCGTCACCAAGAAGATCGCACTGATCGACCACCTCGGCCGGGAGGACGTAATGCAGATCGCGGCGCTAGCGAGGTCGATGTAGTGCGCACTGCTATTTTCCCCGTGCGCGATCGATCTGCTCTTGAATGTAGCCGTCAAGCTGCAGGACGCTTTCGTTCAGCGCCTCGCGAAACGTTTCCGTCTGCTTCATGAAGTCGCAGTACTTCTTGAGCGCCGCGTCGAGTCCTTTTCTTTCTGCAACGAGCGGTGCCGCTTCTTCCAACTGGAAACCGGGTCGGTCTTGATCTGCCAGTTGTAGTTATGCCCTAGCCATTCTACGTACGCGCCCATGTTGGACCTGTCCGCATTTTTGTGGGCGAGGCGGTTGAACAACCCGTGATCAGCGGGCTTGCGTAAATCGCTCCCCGAAC